>CAZWAE010000130.1:0-8700 GCA_964631805.1 uncultured Desulfobacteraceae bacterium
AACTGACCAAAGAACAGATAGAGGATTATCTGCTGTACCTTAAAAATGAAAGAGGTGGAAAAACACCCGGACAAGACCTTGATCGGTAAGGTTGAACGTGGGTTTGATTTTTTAGGTTATCACTTTGGGATTGGTGGAATTTCCATAGCAAAAAAGACCATCGACAATTTCCTTTCACGTATGATCCGGCTTTATGAGCAGAAGCCGGGAGAGGCTTCAGCCTCCTCCCGGCTTGGATTGTACGTGCAACGCTGGATCAGGTGGTCAAAAGCGGGGTTGCCACATTTCGAAATAATTAAACCGCTGTTCGCCGCTTAATGACCAATGCGCAAAATTACATTATGATCACTGCTCAAAACAATATAAAGGTAACATGTCCCTGCAGAAGGCGACGTTTGAATGGATTATCGCGGTCGGGTTGTCCAGGGATCCGACGTGGCCCTTTTCATACCCATCTGACGTCCACCCATCGCAGTCGTATCTATCCCCCGATGGGCTTGTATATTTCGTCCCATTACGATTCACATTCGCCCAGACTATCCCGCTGTACCCGGTAACGGCGTTCATTCCGTGCTGATCTATGTGTATGTTTGTGTCTATGCTGCCGTCTGTCATGTCATCCCAATCGTACGCGACCTGATCTCCATTTGTTAGGACGTATGGTTCCGTGCCGTGGGTGAATCGTCCGGCTGGGTCGCGAACACCGTCAGAAATCCAGGCAAGGTAACTCCCGGAAAGGCCGGCACTGTCAGCAGCAGCCTGGCATTTGGCGTCTGCACCAGCGACGCCCCCTAAGTTTCCATTGTATATTTCACGGGTTATAAATACAATCCTGCTGCCCACTGGTTGAACTAATGGTGCGCAAATTAGTGCACCAGTTGCATCAATACCAGTAACGGTCTCTCCGGTAGGGCAGCTCTGGCTAACAAGCCCGTTAATCCTACCTCGTTCGATGATAATTTGATCCTGCAGGTCAATGACGTCATCCTGCAACGCCTCAATGTCCGCCTGAAGTTGCGATAAAGACACCCGCGCAGATACCTCACTCGTTTGAAAGATCAAACCAGTGCAAAGCACGACGGCAAAAACGAAAATCAACATATTCCGAAAAACTGTTCCATTCATTTTAGACATTGTATCCCTCCTTTTTTATGAATGTTGTGAATGAAAAGACCCTCGATCCGTGGGAGCTTCTTAAGTTATTCAATAAATGCCTTATTCCAATCAAACCCCTAAAAAACACTTAGGTTGCCAATACTTGTCAAACTCTTCCGTCCGACTATCCGGCACCTAGGCCGGCAGCCAAACCCAAAACAACAAAATGACGCCATAAGCGCTGTTTTAATACCATTTTTTCCTCCTTGTTTTTAGGGGTTGCACGGGTATCCGTTTCGTTTAACACCGCGCCGCCTGAACCGGACCGGCCAGAACAGCCACCAGAATTCCCAGCATCAAAAATGTCCGTCTTGTCATAATTTTCATATCCTCTCTCCTTTCTCATGTTGAGCCGACTTTAACACGCATCGGCAAAACAGGTTCGTGACATCGCCATAATCCGTTTTTTTCATTTCTCATCCCCCACGCCGTATCATCTGGTTTCAACAAAAAAGCCGGATCACCTCATTTGGCAACCCGGCTGTCTAACAGACCCGTGGCTTTCCGTCCCTCGATTACTCGGGGTTTGGCTTTATCGGTACAAATTGTATTTGGATATTGCCTCATGAAGAGGCGGGGTGGGCAACATCAACATCCGCCCAGCGCAACAATTTTTCAACCGGTTCAAAACAAGATTCTGTCAGTAGAAAAGCAATAATCGTGCCCGACTTTAATCCGGAGAAAGGTTTATGCAATGATTCAAATAGGTAAGATATCAATATACGCAAAAAATATCCGCATCGGATTGGTATCTGAATTGAGTAAAATATTTCACATTTTTCTAAAAGTAACCATGAATTGTGAAATTAATTACATAGGATTACGAACCAATTCAGAGGGTTAAAAAACCACGTTGTGGCACTTGGTGGTTTTTCCAAAGAGGAGGCAAAGTGATTTTTCGAGAGGCGCTGTGTTACAGGTTATTTCAGAAATGAACACATCCACAAAAGCCAGTCCGAGGAACAACTTCATATCAACCCGGCGGAAGGAAAATTTTGTACGGATTTTTTCTAAGGAAAAGTGCTGGTTCCGTTATCCGCTCCGACACCCAGATGGGTTGCTTTGGCATCTTTGATTTCAGTACCAATTTTATAATGCGGATCTATCTCTTGATTTTTTCCACGGTGGTAATGCTGCAACTCATCGGGGAAAAATTCCGTTTCCCATGGGGTACTACACATGGGCAAAGGCGAATTAATACAGCTCCGGGCGTCTATTAGGAAAGAAATGGCGCATCTCATGCTCCCTGACCCGTTTGAGTTTTTCAACTTTCAGGTCGGCGAAAAGGATGCCCTCCCGGTCGGTGAGATGGGAGCCGATAATGTCTCCTGAGGGACTTAGTACCACGGCATTGCCGGGGAAGGCGAGTCCATTCCCATTTTGACCGATCTGGTTGCAGGCCGCGATAAAAACGCTGTTGTCATAAGCCCTGGCAGGCAGATGGCGCATCCAGGAGGTATGCTTTGTTTGGGCGTCGCCCCTGGGGGAGGCGTGAGGGATAAAGATCGCTTCTACGCCTTTTGCCGTCATATGCGTGGATAGTTCCGGAAAGTGGGCGTCATAGCAGAGCTGAATTCCGAATCTTAAACCGCAGGCGGTGAATACCGGGATCCTGTTTCCAGGGCTGAAGGCGATTCGTTCCGGAGGGGCGAGATAGAGCTTTCGGTAGACGCTCACAACACCGTTTGGTTCCGCCACCAGGTGGCTGGCATAGACCCTGCCGCCAGAGGCCTTTTCCACAAGACCCGCCAGTATGGTCAGGCCGGCCCCCCCGGCCATTTTGGATATGGCCGTGCTGGCAGGCCCGGGGACAGGTTGCGCCAGCGCCAACACATCATTTTTGTTACCGTAGCCGGTGACGTTCAATTCCGGAAAGCAGATGATGCCGGCCCCGCCGTTTACCGCCTTTTCGACCCAACGGGCCATGGCGGAGATGTTTTTCTCGATCTTTCCGAAAGGGGCATGGCAGACGACCAGGGCAATGGTGATGTTTTCATCCATGGCAACGAAATGGTTTGACCGCTACAGGTCAAAGTGTGCTTTGATTTTGAAGACTTTGGTTGCCGGCAGGTTCATGATTCCATCGATGCCGGTTTTTTCCGAAATGGTTTTGAGATTGGATTCAATCTCTCCCATGGAAGGTGCGATAAAAGTGAACCAGATGTTGAACTCGCCTTTTCGCATGTAATTGTGGGTGACGCCGGGATACCGGTTGACCACTTCCGCGAACCGGTCCACCGATTCATCCGGCACCTTGGCAGCGCAAAGGGTGCTGACATACCCCATCTTGTCCGGCACAAAGTTGCCGCCGATCCGTCGTATGATCCCCTTTTCCTTCAATCGATGGACCCTTTGGATCACTTCGCTCTCCTTAAATCCGAGATCTTCAGCGATGGTCAGAAAGGGTCTTGCCGTTATGGGGAAATCGGATTGAATTCGATTTAAGATCGCCCTGTCCGTCTCGTCCATCGGTTGCATGAGTGGCACTCCATGAGGTCAGATGGTTATGGTCTGTATGGGTTTCCCGAGTATCCTGCCAGACCGGTCAGGCATTTTCAAGGAACTTGATCTTCACTTTCCGATTCCGTGGCCCGTCAAACTCGCAGAAAAAGATACCCTGCCACGTACCCAGCACCAGGCGTCCCTTTTCCAGGGCGATCAACTCCGATGCGCCCACAAGGGTCGATTTGACATGGGCCGGTGAGTTGCCCTCCAGATGACGGTACCGCTCCTCCCAGGGAACAATCTGGTTCAGGATCATCAAAATGTCCGATTTCACAGCAGGGTCCGCGCTTTCATTGATGGTCACGGCTGCGGTGGTGTGGGGGACATAGACCATACAGATCCCGTCATCGATTCCGGATTTTGCCGCGGCTGATTGAATCTCGGAGGTGATATCGACAAACTCGGTTCGACTGTGTGTCTTGACACTGATGAACATCGTTTCCTCCTCCTAAACAAAAAGGCCCTGCCTTATGAGCAGAGCCTTTTGTCAGAAATTCTTAAAACAATCACGATATCATGGGTTTAGACGCATCCAGTCGGTTTGGGAAGACCGGCCATCTTGCAGGCTCCCTTGCCCGGGCCCGAGGGGAACAGCTCGTAGATGTGCTTCAGTTTGAAACCGGTAACCTTTGAAAGAACGCGGACCATCGGGGCGATGCCGTTTTTCTCATAGTAGTCTCTCAGCACGTCGATAACCTTATTGTGCTCTTCATTCAGCTCGTCGATACCCTCGGTAGATTTGACGAACTGTACCCATTCCGGGCTCCAGTTTGTATAATCGTCGATGAAACCGTCTTCGTCTACACTAAATGATTTTCCTTCATACTCTACAGTTGGCATTTAACAATCCTCCTTACAGTGGTTGGTGTTTTAGCGGCCCTCGGCCTTTATATTCGAAGTTCGTAAAAGGTGCTTTTTACATGATCGATTATTTATTGTCAATATATAAAATGGCGTTTAATACTCCTTCGGCATAGTGTTCAATTGGGCCAGGGTGAACACCGGTCCGTCCTTACATACGAATTCCTTCCCCACATTGCATCGGCCGCACATTCCGATACCGCATTTCATGCGGTTTTCAAGGGACATGATAATGCGATCATGCCCGTATCCGCGCTGGTCCAGCACCGGCTGCGTGAATTTGATCATAATGGGAGGACCGCAGATGATGGCATAGGTGTCCGTATCTCCCGGGGGGGCTTTTTGATCTGTGACGGTGGGGACAAATCCGACATTGTACTTCCAATCCGGATCATCCGTCGCATCCACCGTGATGTGCATGTGAATGTCGTCACGTGCCTCCCAGGCGGCCAACTCGTCCCTATACAGCAGCATACCCGGTGAGCGTGCACCGTATATCACGTGAATATCTCCAAAATTGGGCCGGTTGGCCGGATCGAGCATGTAGATGATGGAGGATCTCAAAGTGGTGAACGCAAAACCGCCGCCGATGATGACGATGTTTTTTCCCTTAAGGGTATCCCATGGATACCAGTTTCCCAAGGGGCCTCTGATGCCCATGATATCGCCCACCTTCATGGTGTGCAGGTAAGAGGAAACCAGTCCGACTTTGTTGACGGTGAATTTTACAAAACCCTTTTCCGTGGGGGATGAGGCGATACCGATGGGGATCTCCCCCTTCCCGGTGACGGACAGTTCCGCAAATTGTCCCGCTTTGTATGCAAACTTCTCCTCATCCTCCTTGTTCAGGAAAACGAATTTAAAGGTTTTCAGGTTTTTATCCTCGGTTTCGGTGGTGATCTCATCAATGCGAACCGGATATGGCAAATAGGGATTGAGCACGGTATCCTCCATTATTTTACTTCACACGCGGCGGCCGCTTCTCCAAAGCTGTTCATGAGTCCGCAAACGTTTCGGATATCAATATTGACGGGACAGTGGCGGATGCATCGACCGCACCCGACGCACTGGATGCCGCTGTTATACTTGTCGACATAATATTTCAGCTTGTGCATAAAGCGCTGGCGAACCCGCTGAACCTTTTGTCCCCTGGGATTGTGCCCTGAACCATGCAGCGAGAACAGCGGGAACATGCAGCTGTCCCAATTTCGCATTCTCACGCCGCTTTTCCCGAAATTTTCATCCTGGATGTCGAAACACCAGCAGGTGGGGCACAGATAGGTGCAGGTGCCGCAGTTGATGCAGGAAAAGGCCACATCCTCCCAGAAAGGTGCGTCGTACAGTTCGGTGGTGACCTTGTTTGCGAGCTGATCCGTGGATACTTTTGAAGCAATCTTTTCCTCGGCCGCCGTTCTCATCCCGTCCACCGTTTCGTCGGCATCCGTATCGGGTGTAAACCCGCCGGCGGTGAGGAACGCTTCACCCTTTTCGGTGATCGATTTGGCCAGATAATGGTCCCCCGCATCCATAAGGAGCGCATCCAATCCGGTTTCACTGAAGGGTCCGGAGCCTGCTGTGGTGCAGAAACAGGTCGGGCACGGAGCATCGCAGGCAAGACCGATAAAGGTGGTGGCTTCATAGGCGTTCAGCCAGAAAGGGTCCTTGTATTCAGGAGAGTCGAAATTGCGTTTGACCAGCAGAAAAGCGTCGGCATCACAGGGCCGGATGCCTACCACCGCCCGTTTGGCGTTACTCCCGTCGATCTCTTTCAAGACATGGTGGTCCTTCTCGTTTTCATCCAGTGAGTATTCAAACATGAGCTGGGACTGGGGGTGGACCAGTGCCTTTGCGGACAATCGGGTATTGCCGAAATTCAGATCCGGCACGTCGCCTGCTTCCAGATTTTTAAAATTGTGGAAACCGCCGTCCTCCACCGGACCAAACAGTTGATAGGCGGCGTGCAGTGATTGAACGGCCGACGCCCAGTTTTCTTTTTCAATTCTGTAGATCTTCATAAACCTTGCCCTTGAATTCGCAATGTTAGGGGGTGCTGAATAGGAGACTTCTCATTTTCGGATTGGTACTACTTTATAAAATCGTCAGGATCTCCCGGTTTGTAAACATCCAGCGGCGGCCTGTCTTCGATGGAGAGTCCGGCTTCCCAACCGAAGAGATCAAAGCAGTCCTTTTCCAGCTTTTTGGTAAACAGGCGCATATTGATGCCCACCGGACATGCCCGTTCGCAGGCACCGCAATCGGTGCAGCGCCCGGCGCAGTGATAAGCCCTCAAAAAATGAAAGGTTCTCACATCCGTCGAATCCTGGCTCTTTCCCACCCACTGGGGTTTCGATTCATCCACAAAACAGGTGGGGCAATAGCACAGCGGGCAGGCGTTCCGGCATGCGTAGCAGCGGATACAGGGAGAAAGGAGTTGTTCAAAGGTGTTCCACTTCTCCTCGGAGGTCATCGATTCGATCTCGCGCACCTCTGCGTACCGGTCCACATTCTCCTGCTCCGGAACCGGTTCCGATACCACTTCATCGTAGATCACCGGATTTCGGTGGATGCATACCGTGCAGTTCTGCTGCAGCATCCCGGCCCTGTCCAGGGTGGTCTCCCCATCATCGGTACGCACCGTCACTTTATCCGAGGTCTCCTGAACGTCAATAATCTCCCCTGCGACCTGGATTTTGACCTTATGTTTGTCGATCATCCCCTTGCAGGGCACGCCGATGATGGTCAGCTGCTCACGTCCGATCTTGTTTTCGATGATGTGGGTTACGACGTTTCGGCTGTCACACCCCTTGGCGATGATCCCGATTTTTTCTTTTCTTCCCGGGAGGTAGTTGGCCAGATTGATGCCGCAGCTGCCATCCCAGACCAGCTTGTCGACATCATCAACCGTTTTAACCATGCACGGTTCGTTCATCAGGGGCATGGAACCTTTTTTAAAGCCGATGATCATATCCACCCGGCATTCCTTCAGAAGTCTGGCGGAGATCTCACGAATTTTGGTGCTGTATTCCAACATGTTAAGCTGCCTCGACTTTTGTTTTAACAAAATGTGTTCTCGGACCCAGCGCCGTTATCGAATCGGTCATCTCCTTGACCACCTTGACGAATTTGGTGGATTCGGCGGAGGATACCCATGAAAATTGGATACGGTCGGGTTCGATCCCCATGTACTCAGACAGGTTTGAAAACAGGGCAAATTTGCGACGAGCGTAGTAATTACCTTCCAGGTAATGGCATTCGCCGGGATGTCAGCCGGACACCCACACCCCGTCCGCCCCCTGTCTGAAGGCGGCCAGGATGAATTTGGGACTCATACGGCCGGTACATGGAATCCGGATCACCCGGATATGGGGAGGGTATTCCATCCTGCCAACCCCGGCCAGGTCCGCAGCCCCATAGCTGCACCAGTTGCATAAAAAACTGACGATTTTCGGTTGCCAATCGGTCATCGGTAAATCTCCTTCGTTATGCGCTTCGCTTTTCCGGCAGGTGTACGGGAGCCGGAATCCGTTAAATCGCTTCATCCATGGAAAATATCTGGGCAAAAATCTGGTCGTTGTCAAAACCCTTCAGGTGAATCGCCCCGGAGCGGCAGGAGGCGACGCACAGGCCGCATCCCTTGCACAGAACGGCGTTGATCTGCGCTTTGCCCGGGTTGAACCGGTCATCCTCGGGAATAAACGAGGGCGCCGAGTAGGGGCAGACCGACACGCAGACACCGCATGAACTGCAGGCTATCGGGTGGGTTGCGGCTACCGTCCCGCTGGTGTAAACTTTTTTCCGGGCCAGCAGGGTCAGGGCTCGTGACGCCGCAGCCCTGCCCTGGGCAATGGATTCATCTATGGGTTTGGGATAATGGGCCATTCCGCAGAGAAACACCCCGTCGGTGGAGAACTCGGAGGGTCCCAGTTTGGCATGTTTCTCCACAAAGAACCCGTCTTCGTTTATCGGGACTTTGAAAAACTGCGCCAGGGCCTCATCCCCCGCCGGTACGATGGCCGTGGCAAGAGACAAAATATCGGTTTGGATGGCTACGGGCCTTCCCAGCACGTGATCCGTGACAGTCACGGTGATGGTGCCACCGGCAACATTGACTTCCGGTTTTCTCACCAGGGAGAACCGGATAAAGATGACCCCTTTTTCCCGGGCCTCCTTATAGATATA
>CAZWAE010000130.1:8800-11066 GCA_964631805.1 uncultured Desulfobacteraceae bacterium
CGGATAAAGATGACCCCTTTTTCCCGGGCCTCCTTATAGATATACTCCCTCTCTCCGTAGGTGCGAATATCCCGGTAGAGAACATAGACGCTCATGTCCGGGTTTCTCTTTTTCAACTCCAGGGCATTGTGAATGGCATGTGTACAGCACACCCGGGAGCAGTAGGGGCGATCTGGCTCCCTGGACCCCACGCACTGGATAAAAACGGCAGTGTTGAGCGCTGCGAGGGACGGGTCCTTTTCAATCAATTTGCGATCGAATTCGAGGCTGGTAACGATTCTGTCATCGGTCCCGTAACCGTATTCGCCCGTGGTCAGGGGAGCGGCGCCCGTTGCCACGACAGCCACGCCGTGCTCGATGGTCTCCTCGTTGCCGTTGTTCTCAAGGGTTGTCTGAAAATTCCCCACAAACCCCTCCACATCGGTCAGGGTCGTGTTCAGGTGAACCCGGATCAGATCGTTTCCCACAACCTCCCGGACCAGGCCGGTGAGTTTTACCTGAATATCCTCTCCGCTGACGGTTTGATGAAGATGCCTGGCCTGACCCCCTAGTTCGGCGCTTTTCTCGACGATATGGGTTTCGTATCCCTGCCTGGCGAGGCTTCTGGCTGCCGTCATGCCGGAAATGCCCCCGCCGATGACCATGGCGGATTGGGTGATGTCCAGTTCCGCCTCGCTGAGGGGTTCCATGAGGCCGACTTTTGATACCGCCATTCTGACCAGGTCTTTGGCTTTCTCGGTGGCCAGTTCCGGCTCGTTCTTGTGCACCCATGAGTTCTGGTTCCGGATGTTGGCCATCTCAAACAGGTATTTGTTCAGCCCCGCGTTGATCAGCGTCTCCTGGAATAGCGGTTCGTGGGTTTTGGGGGTACAGGCGGCAATGACCACCCGGTTGAGATTTTTTTCCCGGATAATCTCGGTGAGCGCTTCCTGGGTATCCTGGGAACAGGCATACAGGTTGGTGTCGATATACTCCACATAGGGCAGGGTGGAGGCGTATTCCGCTACTGCTTTGACGTCGACCACACCGGCGATGTTGATACCGCAGTGACAGACGAAAACCCCGATCCGGGGCCTTTCATTGATCACATTGGTCTCCGGTACCACCTCTTTTTCATGAATCAGGGTTCCCCTGGCCTGGCTGAGGATCTCTCCGGCGGCGGAAGCCGCTGCACTGGCATCCACCACCGATTGCGGGATATCCTTGGGGCCCTGGAAAGCACCGCAGGCATAGACCCCCGGACGGGAGGTTTCCACCGGTTCGAAGGTATCGGTTTTGCAAAAATTGCCAGTGGTGGTGTCGATACCGAGTTCTTTGGCCAGTTCGAGGGTTTGCGGGTCGGTCTGAAGCCCGACGGACAGTACCACCATATCAAAGATTTCGGTCTGGATTTCCCCCTCTTCCGTAACATAACGAAGAGAGAGGTCGTCGCTGTTATGGAGAGGGTCGATGGAATGGACCCGGCTCCGGACGAACCTGACGCCCTCCTCCTGGGCCCTGTTGTAAAATCGTTCGAAATCCTTGCCGTGGGTCCGGATGTCCATATAAAAAACGGTACATTCCAGGTCATCTCCGGCATGCTCCTTTGCGATAACCGCTTCCTTGATGGCATACATGCAGCAAACCGAAGAGCAATAGGCATTGTCGCAACGGTTGAGATCCCGGGACCCCACACACTGGAACCACGCCACCTTTTTGGGTTCCTTGTGATCCGACAACCTGACCAAGTGCCCGCCGGTGGGGCCGGAGGCAGACAAGATCCGTTCCATCTCCATGGCGGTGATCACGTTGGGGTGATCAGCATATTTATAGGTATCGAAACCGGATGGATCGAAGGGTTTGAAACCGGGGGACAGTACCACGGCACCGACTTCTAGGGTCTCGGTGCTTTCTTTCTGATCAAAGTCGATGGCTTCCGATTCGCAGAATTTCTTGCATGCCCCGCATTTTCCCTTTTGGACGTAGATGCAGTTGTCGGGATCGATGGCATATTTGAGCGGCACGGCTTGGGCATATTCCACATAAGCCGCTTTTCTCTTGGCCAGACCCACATTATAGGTGTCGATGATCTTCTTGGGGCATTTGTCCGCGCAGATACCGCATGCGATGCATTTGTCTTCTATGATAAACCGGGGATGTTTCAGGATCTCCACCGTGAAATGGCCCGGTTCCCCGACGATCGATTTGACTTCACTCAGTGTGATGATCTCTATGTTCAGATGCCGGCCGACCTCGACCAGTTTGGGAGAGATAATTCACATGGCAC
>CAZWAE010000131.1:0-11036 GCA_964631805.1 uncultured Desulfobacteraceae bacterium
AAAAAAGAGCGCGATATCATTTCATTGTTTCTTTCTGTTTTCGCAGCGGTGACAGCATTTCCCGCTCATCTCCGTATTTTCGTACATATGCATCGGAGAGCCCCCAGCACAGCTCGTTTTCGCATGGCCCTCTGTGAATACACGTTCCGAAACCGCATTGGTCGAATTTTCTCCAGAAACGGTCCGGCAGAATGGTTTCGGGATAAATGCTGTCGAAATAACCGGGAGGCCCGATGGACAAACATTCGGGAAAGCTCTTCAGTACGAGCGGCTTACCGGACCGGACCGCCAAATCGACAAGGCCGGGGAGCAGTCGCCGAAAGGAATCCATGCTTACCATGAGGTTCTTGGTGTCCGTTTGCTCCATGGGATAATAGTTCCACAAGTGTACTTCACTGATCTTGCGGCGGAACAGAAAGGAGAACAATTCAGGGACCTGCCCCACATTTTTCTGGGTAAGGACCGTATTGCTGATGACATTCACGCCAAGCTCCCCGAGCTGCTCGAGACCTTCCAGCGTTTCCGCGAATGCACCCGGGATACCAACCATGCCATCGTGCACCGATCCGAGGCCGTGGATGCTCACGAAAAATTCGTTGACGCCACATTCTACAAGATGCCGGAGGTATCTACGATCAGCCAGATTTCTCCCGTTGGACTGTATCTGTATCTTTTGGAACCAGTCAAGGGAAGCGGCAAACTCAACAAATCTGTCCAGATCACGGAACGTCGTCACCTCGGCGCCCGATAGGATCAGATTTTGGAACCGGCGGCTTCTTTTGATGTTGATAAGCAGTTTTTTGAAATTATCAAAACTTATGGGGGGCATTCGGCTTTTTATGTCTGAAAGCATACAGATGGTACAGTTATTGTTGCACCCGAACCAGATGGAAAGAACGATATACTTGCCGAGATCGAGTCTTGAATTTGGCATCACGTTCCCGTCCTGAGACTTGAACTGCCTTTTTCCCCGTAATATACAGTGAGAAAGTCCCTCCCCCTCCTATCGATCCCGCCCGTGAAATGTCCGAAAATAAGTGACCGAATGGTTCCGTATAAATCGTCGAAGGATTTATCGGGAATGTCATAGTGCCTGGCCATATCGGTGAGAAGGGGATAAATTTCCCTGATGCGAAGATCGGCAAGGTAAACGTTGATGTCAAAGGAATGCCTCGGATTGCCCGGTTCATGCGATTCGAAATATATGGTACCATCGAGACCCGACCGGACCGAAACCAGTTGAATCATGTTTTCGACGATCCCGAAACAACCGTCGATGCCACCATGTGGATAGAAGGACGTGGCCACTTGTTTTAGTATGTCCGGTATGGTCAGGGCGGGGAAGCAAATGTAGTCGGTCGTGGTCCTATATGAATGATCGATCGGATCCCATTTGAAGGCCAAATGCATGGGAAAGGGCTCGGGTTTGGACGGGTTTCTTTCCGAAGCCGCTGCAAACCTCCCGCCGAACTCGAGATATGCTTTATAGATAGCCCGTTCTTCGCCGGCCTCGAATCCGAAGAGCACGATGGTGGATTCCGCAAGATGGGATCGAAAGGTTTTCACGAAATCCCCGGGCATGTTCAGGCGGCGGCATATTTCCATAATCGGTTCCTCAACGTCGTTTCCCAGGTCGCTTCTTCTGATACCCATCAGGAAACGGTCCTTGAGAAGTGTTTCCTTAAAGACCTTGAATGAGCGTTCCATCCCGACGTTGATACCTAGATTATGGACGAGATGGAAAAGCAGGGCGGCCTTTTCGTCCCGTGTCTCGATCCCCTGATGAAGATGGTTTTTAATGGGTTGGGGCGTGATGCTTTTTCCGGGCCGGGCGGCGGGTTTCCGGCCCGATCGAAGTGATGGAAATGCCGGTTCCGGAAGGTTTTTCGGGCGATGATAAATGGTGAAAAAGTCAAGGTTATTGCGATCCATTCCACCTGACAGGTGTCCGAAGATTTGCGTTTCCGCCGGATGATAGAGATCATGAAACGACCCGGGATGAATGGAATAGCATTGGCACAATTCACAAAAATAGGGATAAAGCTCGCCCATTTGAAATCCTGCCCGATAGAAATTGATGTCGAAGGATCTCCTTGGATTGCCCTTTTCCGCGACGTCCATGTAGAGGATGTCCTGGTGGGAAACGCGCCTTGACGCAAGTTTTAGAACTGCCCTGATGATTTCAAGGCATTTCCCGTTCCGGGATGCACTGAGGATGCGTTCCATCCTCTCCTCCATTTCGCTGGTGGAAAGCCATGGGTGCCAGCGATAGGTCGTTTCAACCCCCCCGGTGCGTTCCCGGGGATCCCACTTGTATCCCCGATAGAGAACGGATGGGCCGGGTTTTCCATCAAAGCGCTCTTTCAGCCCTCTTTCAACCCTGTCATAAAACTCGAGGTAGGTTTTGGAAATGATCGTTTTTCCGCTGTTTTCGAAACCGAAATGGACGTAGTTGGCCTCTGAAAATCGGCGTTGGAATGATGTCAATAAACCGTCCGGCATGCCCATGCCCGTGCATACGTTCAGAACCTTTTCATAGGCCATTTCTCCCAAATCCCGCTTGTCTATCCCCAGCAGGAAGCGGTCGGGAAACAGGGTTCCATGGCGCATTTTAAAGGAAAGCTCCATGGCTGTATCCACCCGGATCGCCCTGACAAGTTCAAAGAGCTTTTCGGCTATTTCATTCGGCTTTTTCATACCGTTTGGAGCGGCGCTCTTCAAGGGATCTTCCTGGGCCGCCGTACGATGGTTTCGGCCAATTGGACCGTATCTGGATTCGTGGGACGATATGCATTTTTGCAGAGACATGGCAAGGCGCTTGGCCAATGCGGGATTGAGGATGATGCGGCGGGTGGAAACCGGATAAAATTGGTTTTCGTCCCGGGTATCTTCAATCTGTCCGAACAGTAGCGAAATCTCTTCCCGCGAGCCCCTCACTTCAAATAAGCTGGGGCGGCAAGGCAGGATACCCACATCCTTCCACTTGACTTCCATCGCGTTTCCCGCCGTTTCAGTTGTCGGCGCTCTATCATCACCGCTATTTGTCGACATGGTGTTAAATCCCTGTAATCATATCAGATCACTATTGATAACGCAATTGGATAACCTGTTGCATAACACGGCAAGGGGTGATATAAAAGCCATTTCTTTCAACCCAATATCAGGATAGGAGAAGGTATGCCGCGGAAACAGAGCAGCAATGCAAACCAGGAACCAGAAGGCAAAGGGGCAGCAGAAGTCGAGGGTGCTACAGAGCGAACAGTCCGATGGGATGACTCGAACATGACGAGCACTTACGCAAATGTATGTAATGTGTCGAGTACGAGAGAGGAAGTGACGTTTCTGTTTGGAACGAATCAGACCTGGCACACTGGCCAGCAGGAATTGGCCATCCTTCTGACCAATCGAATCATTTTAAACCCGTATGCAGCGAAAAGGCTTTCCCACCTGCTCAACAATATCATGAAAGAATACGAAAACCGATTCGGCGAAATCAACATCAGTGGACAATAGGAGCCCGACCGGTATTTTTGATGATCCGTCCAGGGACGGGGGAGCTTCGAACATTTTTTTTATTTTCTGACACTCTATGAACTAGGAGGCGTTATGGCGCAGAAAAAGGAGAATAAGGAATTGCAGAAAACCGAAAGCAATGAAGCCGCCGAGGAGGAACGAACCGAAAGAACCCTTCGTTGGGATGATACGGATATGATGAGCACCTATGCCAACGTGTGCAACGTGTCCAGCACGCGGGAAGAGGTTACATTTCTCTTCGGTACCAATCAGACCTGGCACACCGGCCAGCAGGAACTGGCCATACTGCTGACCAACCGGGTGATCATGAATCCGTTTGCCGCCAAGCGGCTTTCCCTTCTGCTCAACAATATCATGAAAGAGTATGAATCCAGGTTCGGTGAACTCAAAATCGATAAATGATTGGAACCGTCGCCCGGTGTTCCGGAAAAGTGGGTTTGCGGGCATCGGGCGTCTGGCAGGTTAAGGGCTCGCGCAAAAATAAGTTGACAGATTTTAGGTGTTCAGGCGCCCGGTTGGCAAGGCGCGAAAGCACAGGAATATCTGGCATATTCCGAGCTTTCGCAACACCGCCAAACGGGATGCATGGACGCATAAAATGTTAAATTGTTTTTGCGCGAGCCCTAAGGGCATATAAGCTCTGCACGCAGGTATCGCACGGATTTTAAGTCCCGTGAAAAGCGGCGGCGGGCTGTATGCCTTTGCTTTTTGGTGGCTGGATATTACCGTCACCAAAGGGGTTATCCGAGTGCAGCAAATTGCCACAAAAAAATCAGCCGGAAGCGAATGCCATATTAATCCTGCCTTGTGGGATCGCTTTTCCAAAGCGGAGACCCGGGAGGCCTACTGTCGAGCCTGGTTGGCGCTCCAGTGTGTTCTGATCTCAAAAGCGGTGCAGGGCGTCATTGTGCTGGGGGAGGCGGAAAGCGGTTCCTATTCTCCGGTGGGAAAGTGGCCCGAAACAGGGAAGAATCCGGAGCGCCTTGCCGACATCACCCTCCGGGTGTGTGAAGACCGGTGCGGGTTGCTCGAGACGCTCGATGAATCCGATGAGCCGGCGGATCCCCGTTGCCATCCCTATGCCATTGCCTACCCCATTCTCATCGACGATCGTCTGTATGGCGCCGTAGCGGTCGAAGTGGTGGCCGCGTCCGAGACTCAGCTGAAGGATGTTATGGCGCATCTGCAATGGGGGGTGTCCTGGATGGAACTGCTGTTTCGGCGGCAGCAGGCACGGGAAGACCGTGAGGTGCGGGCTCGGTTGAAAACGGCTGTCGATATGATGGCCGGCGTCCTATCTGAAAAGACCTGCGACAGCGCCTGCATGACGTTTGTCACCGAAATGGCCACACAACTTTCGTGCGATCGTGTCAGTCTATCCTTCCTGGACAAAACCCATGCACGGGTTCAAACCATTTCCCACAGTGCCCAGGTTCGAAAACGGATGAATCTGGTTCGCGCTATCGGTCAAGCCATGGACGAGGCGATTTTGCAGAGACGCGATATCGTTTTTCCGCCGCCATCGGATGCGGATGTTCTCATTGTTCGGCAGCACAAAGCGTTGGCGGATCAGTATGGTGCAGGATCCATCTTCACCTTGCCGGTATATGGGGAGGACAGACATTTGGGTGCGCTGACCTTTGAAAGATCCGCCGAAAAGCCCTTTACAACTGAAGAGATGAGTTTCTGCCGCAGTGTTGCCGTCCTGCTCTTTCCTGTTTTGGAGGCGAAGCGAAGGGAGGATCGGTTACTGATTTTCAAAGTAAAAGATGCGATCAAAGATCAGGTGGTCGACCTCTTCGGGCCCGATCATACCGGTCGGAAATTACTGTTGGTTCTCCTGCTGTCAGTCGCCATTTTTTTCAGCCTAAAGACAGGAGACTATCGGATCTCCGCCGATACGGTTCTGGAGGGCGCCATACGGCGTGTGGTGGTGGCACCGTTTGACGGGTATATGAAGGAAACCAATGTAAAAGCGGGGGATGTGGTTGCCGAAGGGGCGATCATGTGCATTCTGGACGATAGGGACCTGAGGCTTGACCGTTTGACATGGCTCAGCAAGCGGTCCCAGTACCAGAAGCAGTACCAGGAAGCCATGGCCCGACACAACCGGGCGGAAGCCAGCATCATCAAGACACAGCTGGATCAGGCGTCGGCCAAATTCGATCTTGCCGATAGCCAGATTGAGCGGACCCGTATAACGGCC
Organism: uncultured Desulfobacteraceae bacterium; assembly: GCA_964631805.1. Lineage (GTDB taxonomy): Bacteria > Desulfobacterota > Desulfobacteria > Desulfobacterales > CAZWAE01 > CAZWAE01. The sequence goes on from CAZWAE010000131.1 coordinate 5,741, forward strand.
CCTTTCGAGGGGATCGTCATTCAGGACAACCTGGCCCACAGAATGGGAGGATCCGTGGCCAAAGGGGAAGTGCTGTTCGAACTGATGCCTTTGGATGCCTACCGGATAGTCCTTGCGGTAGACGAACGGAGGATTGCCGATGTCCGCGTTCATCAGCGCGGCCGAATGATTTTATCGGCTTTTCCCACCGAACCCATTGATTTCGTGGTTGAAAAAATAACCCCCATCACCATCGCCAGGGAGGGCTTGAATTTTTTTCGGGTGGAGGCGATCCCGGACACCGATCCGGTTCGGTTGCGTCCTGGCATGGAGGGCGTGGGGAAAATCGATGTGGACCGTCGGAATCTGTTTTCCATTTGGACCCGGGGTTTTCGGGAGTGGTTCACCCTCTGGCTGTGGTCATGGTGGCCTTGAATGGCGGAATCACTATTCAGCGAATCGTGGTACAGGGTTGCCCCTTTGAAACCACGCTTGCGCAGCCACGCCGAAATTCATCGCCATACATATCGGGGGAAGGACTGGTACATCCTCCAGGACCACTCATCCGGCGGGTTCCATCGGTTTTCCCAGGAGGCCTATCATATCATCGGGCTCATGGACGGGGAAAAAATGCTGGATGAGATCTGGCAGGCGGCATGCGCAGCCCTGGGAGACGATATGCCCACCCAGGGAGAGGTGATTCAGCTAATTTCACAGCTCCATCAAACCGACGTATTGCTGACCGACATTCCGCCAGACATGGTCAACCTCCTGAGGCGGTTTAGAAAACATCGACGTGCCCGTCTGTTGGGGCAGTTGGGCTCGCCCTTTGCCATCCGGTTGCCGATTCTGGACCCCGAGCGCTTTCTCGCGGCCACACAATTTATCGTTCGCCCCCTGTTCGGTTGGGCCGGTTTCATCCTGTGGTGTGTGGTCGTGGGGTCCGCCTTTCTTGTCGCCGGCCTCCACTGGACGGAATTGACGACCAACATGGCCGATCGTATTCTGGCCATGGAAAATCTATTGCTGCTCTGGCTGGCCTATCCGCTGATCAAAACCCTTCACGAGTTCGGCCACGCCTATGCGGTGCGCCACTGGGGGGGAGAAGTCCACGAGATGGGAATAATGCTGCTGGTATTTGTGCCGGTACCTTACGTGGACGCCTCATCGGCAACCGCTTTTCGGAAAAAGCACAAACGCATGATGGTCGGGGCCGCCGGCATTCTCACCGAGGTGTTTCTGGCCGCCGCCGCCATGTGGATATGGATTCTCGTGGAACCCGGCGCCCTTCGTGCCCTGGCATTCAACTGTATGATTATCGCCGGTGTCTCGACCCTGATATTTAACGGCAACCCCCTGCTGCGTTTCGACGCCTATTACATTCTGACCGATTATTTGGAGATTCCCAACCTGGGTAGCCGCGCCGGCCGCTACATCGGCTACCTGTGCCAGCGGTATCTGTTGGGTATTGCGACCGCCCGCAACCCCGCATCCTTCCCCGGAGAGGCCCGCTGGCTCTGTTTCTATGGCATCGCGGCATTTGCATATCGGATGTTTATCATGGTTCGGATCGCGATTTTTGTGGCCGGACAATTCTTTTTCCTTGGTGTCGGGTTAGCGGTGTGGGGCATATTCAGCATGCTGTTTCTTCCCCTTTTCAAGGTGCTGCGACGGGTTTTCTCAGAACCGACATTCGAGAAGAAGCGCCGCCGGGTCGGGGCGCTCATCGGCTTTGGGGTCGGTGCCGCCAGCCTGCTGCTGTTGGCCGTGCCGGTGCCATCGTTTACCATCGTTCAGGGGGTACTGGCAGCCCCCGAAAATTCCCAGCTATATGCCGGTGCGGACGGTTTTATCAAAAGGATGGTCGCATCTCCGGGCCAGTCGGTTAAACGGGGGGATCCGCTGATTCGGTTAGAGAATCCGGATCTGGTAACCGAACTTGCAGCACTGGCTGCTGAACTAAGAGAATTTGAATCGCGTTATCGGCTGGGCGTGACCCGGGACCGCACCGAGGCAAGAATTCTTACGGACGAGATCGATCGCCTGCGTGCTGAGCTTGCGGACAAACGTCGGCAGCAGGAACAACTGGTGCTGAGAAGCCACATCGACGGTATATTTCTGCTGCCAGAGGCTGAAAACCTGTTGAACCTGTTCGTCCGGAGGGGGATGCCGCTGGGGTACGTCGTGGATTTTTCAAAGGTGACCGCACAGGTTGTCGTGCCCCAGAGCCAGGTCGATCGGATCCGCAACCAGTCGAGGTCTGTTTCTGTCCGGCTTGCAGAATCGGTGGATCGGCAGTTTCCGGCGTTTGTCAGGCGGGAAATCCCCGCCGCCAGCAACCAATTGCCAAGCCTGGCCCTGAGTCTGGAGGGGGGGGCAGCTTGCCCTGGATCCCCGTGTAGTGGATGGGGCACAGGCTTTTGTGAAACTGTTCCAGTTCGAGATTGTGATTCAAAATGCCACACTGAGGGCCATCGGGGAGCGCGTGCACGTGAGGTTTGAACACGATGCCGAACCTGTTGTCTATCGGTGGTACCGGCACCTCAGGAGGACGCTGATGAGTCACTTCGGTATTTAGGGTTTTACTTATGCTGCTGCCGGCTTCCCAATATCCCCCTGCAAACCATTATCTGCGTCCCGAGCGCCAGGACCGGAGATCGACTTTTCCGGATAAGGTGCTCCGGTGGATTCGGGGCAACCTTATACGGATCACCGCCCATCGCCATCGGTGGATGCCGGTTTTTGTCAAGAAAGTAGAGCGGTATGGGCAAACGCTCGCCGTGGAAACCGATGCCGGTTTGGTGCAGGCAGCCGATCGGCTTCGGCTGCAGTTTCTCCGGGCCGGAATGCGGGATGAATTGGTGGCCCGAGCCTTTGCGCTCGTCCGGGAGGCAGCTTTCCGAACCCTTTCCATGAGGCATTTCCCTAGCCAGATCGTCGGCGGTCGCATCATGCTTCAGGGGATGGTGGCCGAGATGGAAACCGGTGAGGGCAAGACACTGACCGCCACACTTTCGGCCGGTACCGCAGCCCTTGCCGGTGTGCCTGTTCATGTCATTACAGTCAACGATTACCTGACCCAACGTGATGCCGAGTGGATGCGTCCGGTTTACGAAGCACTGGGCATCTCCATCGGATACGTGGTTCACGGTATGATGCCGGCCGACCGTCGGTCCGCCTACGGTTGCGATGTGACCTATTGTACCAACAAGGAGATCACATTTGACTACCTTCGGGATTGGATCACCCTGGAAGGACGCCCCGGTTCACTGCGGCTGCAAGCCGAGTACCTGTACGGGACGGCCGGGGCGCGGGCGGATCGAATGCTGCTTAGGGGTCTTCATTTCGCCATCGTGGATGAGGCGGACAGCGTCTTGGTTGATGAAGCCCGAACACCCCTGATCATATCCAGGCCCACAGAGGCAAGTGACGAGCGCACATTTCTGGAACAGGCGGTGGCGCTGGCCGGATCCCTCGAGGAAGGCGTCCATTACCGTGTGGACCGGGGTGAACGAAAGGTTGACCTGACCGACGACGGACGCATCCGGATCAAGGCGCACGCAGAGCAGATGGGCCTTTTGTGGACCGGGGCGGTGCGAAGGGATGAGACGGTCCGACTGGCCCTGACGGCCAACGCGCTGTTCCGCCGGGATGAACAATACCTGGTGCTGGATGGCAAGGTTCAGATTGTAGATGAATTCACCGGCCGGGTGATGCCGGACCGTTCCTATGAAGGCGGGCTGCAACAGCTCATCGAAATAAAAGAGGGCTGCGATGTCACGCAACAGTCTGAGACCCAGGCACGGATCAGTTACCAGCGGTTTTTCAGGCGTTATCTCCACCTGGCGGGGATGACGGGAACCGCCCGCGAGGTGAACCGGGAACTCTGGTCCGTATACGGTCTGCCGGTGGTTGCAGTGCCCACCCACAACCGCCTGCGCCGGAAAGGGTTTCCGGATGCCATTTTCATGACACAAGGAGAAAAGTGGGACGCGGTATCGGAGTGTGTCCGGCAGGAGCATGAATTGGGACGCCCCGTTTTGGTGGGCACCCGTTCGGTCGCCGCATCGGAGAAGGCCAGCCAGTTGCTTGCGGACATGGGTTTGGAACACCAGGTGCTCAATGCCAAACAGGATCGGGAGGAAGCGGACATTATCGCCCGTGCGGGTCTGGCGGGGAGCATTACCATTGCCACCAACATGGCCGGAAGGGGCACCGATATCAAACTGGGGGAGGGGATCGAAAAAACGGGGGGATTGCATGTGATTTTGACCGAAAGGCACGAGGCCGGGCGAATCGATCGCCAATTGTCAGGCCGGTGCGCCCGCCAGGGGGATCCCGGAAGCTATCAGGCGATATTGTCCCTTGAAGATCCACTTCTCGACGGCGGTAGAGGCGGGGTGGGTGTTTGGTTGGCACGGTGGTTGCCGGGATCCGGTTCGGCACTATGGGCATGGAATGCGAGACGGACGATACGGAACGCCCAGAAAAAGATCGAGCGCCGACACGCACGTATCCGACACGCTCTGCTCAAAGATGATGAGCGTAGGGGGGAGACCCTTTCTTTTTCGGGTCGACTGGAGTAGAGTGCGTCTATCACTCCCCGCCTCAGGCGGAACCACATTACAGAAAGGTTGGCCATGAGCGTCTTGTCACGACTTTTACTTTTAAAATCAACGGTTATCTGTTTATTCATCGCGGTGTTGCCGGCGGCTTCGGAACCCCTGTACGACGGGTTGATCGAACCCAGCGAGGTGTCCAACGTCAGCAGCCGGGCTGCCGGAATTTTACAGGAGATTTTGGTCGAGAGGGGTGATGGGGTGAGGGAAGGCCAGATTATAGCCCGGCTGAATCAAAGGATTGAAACGGCTGCCGTGGACCTGGCACGTGCCCGCATGGAGTTCTTAAGACGCAAGGTGTTGCGGAACGAGGAGCTTCACCGCAAGCAATTGCTTTCTGCTCACGATCGGGATGAAATGGAAACCGAACTGAAGATTGCCGAACTGCAGCTCCGGGAGGCCGAGGAACGATTGGAAACAAGGACCATCCGCAGCCCTATCGATGGCGTCGTGGTTGAGCGGTTTTTGTCGGCCGGGGAGTATATTGGCGAAGAACCGGTTATGATGATTGCGCGTACCAGCCCCTTGTTTGTCGAAGTGGTGGTTCCTGTGAATGTTTTCGGATCGATAAAAAAAGGCATGCGTGCCCGGGTTGTCCCGGAATTCCGGCAACAAGGTCCCTATACCGCACGGGTGGTTATCGTGGATCGGGTCATCGATGCGGCCAGCGGAACATTCGGTATCCGTCTGGAACTTCC
>CAZWAE010000132.1:0-11024 GCA_964631805.1 uncultured Desulfobacteraceae bacterium
TGCGGGCCGTTCCGTCTTCTTTACGGTTTCGTATGCATTTTAACCACCAAAGGAAATAAAAGTGTAATGAATGCTTCCGTGAAGATAGGTCTGGCAGCAAAAAACGGGATGTCCGTAAGGCTCAGGGGGATGGGCATTGGAATCTTCCTGCTGTTGGCAGCGGTTACCGTTCACGCCGCCGGTTATCCCGTGACGTTCACCGATGACAGCGGTAGCACCATCGTCATTTCCTCGAAACCGGTTCGCGTGGTCTCCCTCGTGCCGTCCGGCACGGAAATCATATTCGGTATCGATGCCGGCGATTCGGTAAAGGGACTCACTTTTCACAATACCCATCCGCCGGAAGTTGCAACCAAAACCATTGTCGGCGGGTTTTTCGCCCCGTCCATCCGTCATATCGAGCGGTTGCAACCGGATGTGATCTTCTATGCCAAAATCCAGAAATCGGTGGCAGAACATTTCCGGGGAACCGATACCACTCTGGTCAATATCGAGATCGACAGCATTGCGGACAGCTTCGAAACCATCCGCCTTTTCGGCCGGATTTTTCAGCGGGAAAAGGAAGCGGCGGAAATCATCTCCCGCAACAAGGCACAGTTGGAACTCATCGCCAGGAAAGCGGCCAAAATTCCGGCAAATGAACGGAAACGGGTCATACGCCTCATGGGCAGCGACCGGATAATGGCCCCCGGAGACGATTCTTTCCAGAACGAATTGATCCGTGCAGCCGGCGGCATCCCGCCGACCCTGAACCAAAAAGGAAGGGTCGTGCCGGTATCACTTGCCAAGTGGCAGGCATTCAACCCGCAGTTTATCTATGGGTGCGGGGGAGACCGCATTGCCGCCGGAAAATTTTTCACCCGGGACGGCTGGAAAGAGGTGGCGGCGGTCAAGACCGGCACCATCCGCTATTTTCCCTGCGACCTGACCTGCCGCTGCGCCACCCACACCGGATATTTCGTTTCCTGGCTCTCCTCCAGAATGTATGCCGATCTTTTCGGAGAAAACGCTTACCAGGTGCTTGATAACAGCATCCAAAGCAAAAAGGCGCTATCCCTGCCCGTTTCCTATGTAAAAAAGGCGGAGATTGCCGACAGCAAACTGGACGATTTCGATAACAAGAGCCTGATCGTCGAACTGACTCAGCCCATGGCGATTGTTTCCACCCTGGAAGGCCAGCGCAGCGGCATCACCACCGTGGGCAACCATTATGCGTCTCCCCCCAATTGGGGGATTGGTCACAACCGCAGCGTCGAAGAAATTCGTGACCGGATTTACCGGGTCATCGGGAAAACCAAGGAAACGGCAAGCTTCCTGTTCACCGGGGCCAACATGGACAACCTGTCGATCCAGACGGTGAAATTCAAGGCGATGCGGGTCACCGCCCTGGTGACGGCGGGCGTTCGAAGCAATGCCGTCCGTATGTCAAAAGACACCGGCTCGTTCTATGAACCAGGGACTATTAACATCATTCTGCTGCCCGGGATGAAACTGACCCCCAGGGCAATGACGCGGGCCATCATTTCCGCCACCGAAGCCAAGACCGCGGCCCTGCTGGACATGGATATCCGCAGCTCCGTTACCCCCCTCAAATACCGCGCCACCGGCACAGGGACCGACAACATGATTATCGTGGAGGGCACCGGCACGCGAATCACCAATGCCGGCGGCCATACCAAAATGGGAGAGCTGATCGCAAAGGCGGTCTACAGGGGAGTAAAGGAGGCCATTTACCGTCAAAACGGCATGTTGCCGGCCCGAAACGTTTTCCATCGTCTTAAGGAACGCGGCATCACCCTGTCCGGCCTGGTGGATCGGTCCGCCTGTGATTGTCTTCCCAATGACAATGCCATGGCAAGGGTTGCGGAAACCGTTTTGCTGGAGCCGCGCTTTGCCGGTTTTCTCCACATGGCTTTTGCCGTCAGTGATGAATATGAGAAGGGATTCATCAAGGACCTGTCCCCTTTCAATGCGGCCTGCTATCAAACGGCGGTGGAGATCGCGGAAACACCGATCACCGCTTTCAAGGATCTTGTCGCACCGGAACACCTGCCCCGGGTGCTTGAGATGGCCCTGAACGCCGTTTTAAATGGAGTGTATCATCGAATGCATTAATTATTGTTGATTGTTGAATATCGATCCCAGTCATCGGGAGGAATCCATTGAAATTAAAACTCATACCCCTGTTCAGCGTGACCTTATTCGCCGCATTTCTAGCGCCTCTGACAACAAATGCTGCAGATTTCCAGGATGCGGTAAAAAAACCCATCGACAGATCCATCACGATTCGCCGTCAGACCCAGGATGTTGAAGACCGGTGGACAGCGGAACAGCGTGAACTGGAAGCCGAATACGACCGGTTGGTAAATCGGAGGGATGAACTGTCGGAAAAGCGACAACGATTACGAAAACGTGCCGCTGTCCTGAAAACCACGCTGAATGCGCAGACAAATCAGCTCCGGGAAATCTCCCGCATTACCGCAGAATTGGACCCCTTCCTTGAGGAAACCTATCAACGCATCGCCGGCCACATCGCAGGAGACACACCGTTTCTAATGGATGAAAGAGAAAACCGCCTCCATCACCTGCGGCGAACATTGGACGATCCGTTGGTCTCAACGGGTGAAAAATTCCGGAAAATAATGGAAACGATTTCCGTGGAAGCTGGATACGGGAACACAGTGGAGATCTATCGGGAGAAAATCCTTTTCAACGATCGTGAAATTCTCGCCGATCTTTTCCGGCTGGGTCGAATATCCCTGTTTTTCAAAACTTTGGATGGGAAAACCGTCGGCCGGTGGGACCCGGCACATGAGACCTGGCGGCCTTTGCCGGAAACGCACAAAAGACCCATACAGGACGCCATGGACATGGCGGCCAAACACCGATCCGTGGAAGTGGTCACTCTGCCGGTAGGAAGGATCTCATCGCCATGAGACTTCTGTTAACCGCCATGATCCTGTCTATGCTGACATTTCCAGCGGAAACCGGGACAGCGCATGCCGAAGACATGCGCATCTCCCATGCGGAAGCCCGCCTCCGAAAGGCCAAGCTGCTCGAATCAGTGGAAGCGGAACGACAGGCTGCCCGGCAGGAGGCGGAGACGTCCCGAACTCGCATCATGCGGGATCGCCAGTCCCTGACGGCGGCGATCCAAAAAATCCGGCAGGAAAACACCGCACTTATCGCCGAAAGCCAACAACTGGTCAAAAAGATCGCCGCCCTTGAAACGCAACAAGCCGATCTTCGGAAAAAGATGGTTGACGCAGAAAACGAGGTCAGGGAGACGGTGGGATTTATCCGCTCCAGCGCCAAAGATGTGATGACACTTCTGAACCTGAGTCCCCAAAGTGCTTTGATTACCGAACGGGGGGACCATCTCAAGCCGATTATCGATCAGACGGCATATCCCGGCATCGACCACATCCGCGATATCACTGATCTTCTGTTCGATGAAATCCAGCGATCCGGAGAGGTCCAGGTTCGCAAAGGCCCATTTATCAATCGAAACGGGGAGGAAACATCAGCGGAGATTCTCATTCTGGGAAATTTTACCGCCGCTTATCGATTAATGGATGAAACCGGTTTTCTGCTCTACTCGGACAAGAGTCGGCGACTTTTCGCATTGTCCAGACTGCCGTCAAAGGCCCTGTCCCGAAAAATCGATGCCTATATGTCCGGGCAATCCGACGACGTCCCCATGGATATTGCCGGAGGGGCGGCTTTAAGACAGCTCACCCATAAGCTCAGCCTCTGGGAACAGATTCCGGAAGGCGGCCCCATTGTATGGCCGATCCTTGCAATCGGCGGCCTCGCGTTGCTGATCATTCTGGAGCGGTGCTTTGTCCTGTTTAGAAAGAGTGTCAACGCAGACCGTTTCATGGGAACCGTTTGCAGCTACATCGACCGGGAGGCGTGGAGCGAGTGCCTGACCTTTTGCGGTGCGAATGAGAAAAAATCGATCCCGCGCGTCATGATGACGGGCATCACCTGCCGGCAGATGAACCGCCAGGACCTTGAAAATGCACTTCAGGAAGCGATCTTAAATGAAATTCCCCGCTTGGAACGATTCATGTCCACATTGGGGATGCTCGCCGCCATCGCCCCGCTGTTGGGCTTGTTGGGGACTGTCACCGGTATGATCAACACCTTTCATGCCATCACCTTTTTTGGTACGGGGAACCCGCGATTGATGTCCGGCGGCATCTCCGAAGCCCTGGTCACCACCATGCTTGGGCTCACCGTCGCCATCCCCATCATGCTGGCCCACACATTGCTGTCGCGACGGGTGGAAAACATGATCGCCACCATGGAAGAAAAAGCCGTTTCACTGATGAATCGGCTTTTCAAGGCAAAGGGGGGGCCATGACCCATCTTTTGGTCCGGCAACTGCCGCTAATGGAAGAGATGATGACTGCAGGCGGACCGATCATGGTGCCGCTGGTCTTCATATCGATGGTGATGTGGACGTTGATTATCCATCGTTCCTTTTATTTCAGGCGATTGTACCGCAAAAATATGCCGCGGAAGATGGCAGCCGCATGCATCCGGGAAAACCGCCGCCCCGATCCGCATCACTACCGGGGAGCTGTGGCCATGCTGGTGAATGAATTCATGGCAAGGCGAAGCGGGTCTCCTGAGGCAGACCGGCAGATCCTGGATGAAACGGTGATCATCCTTGTTTCCGCGATAAGCCGGCACCTGACACTCATCGGCGTCCTGGCCCGTGTGGCACCCCTTTTAGGCCTGCTGGGAACGGTCATCGGAATGATCGCCACCTTCGACATCATATCCGTCTTCGGAACCGGAAACGTCCGGGGGATAGCAGGCGGTATTTCCCAGGCGCTGATTACGACCCAGACCGGTCTTTTGGTGGCCATCCCCGGATTGTATATGCACCATTTTCTCAAACGACGGGCCGAAAACCTGAAACACCGTATCGCCGCAGTGGGCATGTATCTGCAGCGAAGCATTTAGTCAATTGAAGGAGAACTCTCCATGCTGAATATCACGGCAGCGCGGAAGGCACATCAAAAGCAGGTTGAACTGAATATCGCTCCCCTGATCGACATGGTATTCATCCTGTTGATCTTCTTCCTCGTGACCACCAGTTTCGTCCGTGAAGCGGGTGTGGACATCAATCGACCGACGGCAGCCACCGCAGTAACCAAAGATAAGACGAACGTTCTCATCGCCATCACCCGGGAGAATCGCATCTTCATGGACGGCCGGGAGATCGACATCAGAACCGTGAGGTCCAATGTGGAACGGGCGGCGGCGGAAAATCCGGAAGGAGGCATCGTGGTGGTGGCGGACAAGGCCAGCAACACCGGGACCGCCATCCAGGTGATGGATCAATGCCGGCTTTCCGGTGCCAGGAATGTGTCCATAGCCGCCTCCCCGGACGGCGGTGAGTAGTGAATAAAACCCAATGGTGGATGAATTGGTAACACAATCTTCCATAGCATTGCCGGGACTCCGCTTCCGGCAGATCGTATCATGGATCGGGGCTGTGGCAGGCGCCCTGCTCCTCAACTCGGCGCTTTTCGGGCTGATGCCGGGTCTGGTGAACCGCTCGCCGGAAAAAACGGTTGTCACTGACGTCGTTCCCATGGTGAATATTGTTCGATTGAAGCAGCCGGAGCCACCGGTGCACCGGAAACAGGAAAATCAACAGCTGGCCCAAAAAACACTAAAAAAACCACAGCATCCGAAAAAATCGTTCCACAAAAGGAAACCTGCGCCCAAATCTTTAAAAATTCCGTTTGAAATCGACCCATCGCTGCCGGCCGGCCCCGGCACAATCCCTGTCCTTCCCATGGAAACCGTCTCAGTAGATGCACCGGAACTAAAATCATCCTATGACATCGGGGAAATCGACAGCGGTTTGATGCCGCTGGCAAAGGCGCCTCCATTGTACCCGATGCGGGCGCGACGCCGGGGTATAGAGGGATGGGTGACGGTCCGTTTTGTCGTCAACGAACAGGGCCGGGTGGAAAATATCAACATCACCGCCGCAGAACCTGAAACGATTTTCGATCAAAGTGTGAGACAATGCGTATCCGGCTGGCGATTTACCGCTGGAAATGTAGCGGGCATCCCGGTGAAAACCCGGGTAGAAACCACGATACGGTTTGAACTCAAATGAAGGCATACTGCATGACGGCATTGTGGGTTCTCTGCTTTTTGTTGCCCTATCAGGCGGCGGTTGCGGATGAAACGAAAGATATTCCCCTGTCGACCCGGATGGCGCTATTCAATGCCCAAAAGCTCATGACTGTTGATAAATATGATGAAGCTGCCGAACTCCTCATAAGTTTCAAAGCAAAAAGCTTAAAGGGCCGGAACATTTCGCCCGACGACCCGGACGGGTATGGATACGGCCTGGTCGATTTTACCATCGGGAACTGTCTGCTGATGCTGGAACAAACGGCAAAAGCGATGGGGTTTTATGCCGGTGTCGTGCGGATGCGGCCGGATTTTCATGAAGCCTGGATGAACCTGGCCAAATGCCAGTACGATCTGAACCGGCACGCATCCGCCGGGAACAGTTTTTTAAGGGCCTATAACACGGCGAAAAAAGAAAAACCCGAGCTGCTCTATTACAGCGCCGTCTCCTTTATGCTATCCGACGGTCATCAAACGGCACGCGGGGTGTTTGAAAGACTTCTTACTGCACATCCCGAACTTGTCCGTCTGGAATGGAAAGAGACGCTGGTTCAAATATATCTGGCACTGGAAATTCCGCAGGTCGCGCTTCCCTTTATCGAAGAGCTGGCGGAAAAGTCAACCGGTGACAAACAAAAGCGCTGGCAGGAGGTCCTGTTGTATCAATACCTGTCTCTGGAGATGAAGCAAAAGGCGATGGCTTACGTCAAACGGCTGACCGCCGAATACCCTCTGGAGCCCAGATGGTGGAAGGGCCAGGTCCATCTGTATCTTCAGGACAACCAATACCGGGAAGCACTTGTTGCCATTACCGTCAAAGAGTTGTTGACGCCCCTGACCGACAGAGAATTGGTGCTTGCCGGAGATCTCAATCTGTCTCTCGACATGCCCACGCAGTCGGTGAAATACTATGAACGATATCTCGCCCGAAAACTGGATCCGGAAGTGTTGATCAAGACGGTTCAGAGCCACATGCACCTGAACCATGAAGAGCAGGCGATGAAGTGGGTGGATGAGGGGCTGCAAAGATGGCCCGACAACCGTCTGTTCATGCTCAAAGGACACCTTCTCTATCAGAGGGGAAAATATCGGGATGCGATACCGGCTTTTCTGGCGGCGGCAAACAGCAGGAAAAAAAACGAGGGTGAAGCCTGGCTCATGGCCGGATATGCGTCTTGGTATGCGGACGACATGGCTGCCGCCGAACTCGCCATTGTCGAGGCTTTGAAATTCACTAAACAGGAAAAGGCGGCAGGTAAACTATTGGCCGAAATCAGGAAGATCCGGCAGCAGGAACGGAAAGGAAAAGAACCTTAGCGGTTGGACGATGCGGCGAGCATAACCCCGAACCCCACGAACAATGCACCGCTCGTGCGGTTGAGGATCCGAACGCGCGCAGAATTCGCCAGCCAACCCTTTGCCTTGTGAGCCAGCAGCGCATACAGCATGAGGAAAAAAAACGACAGGCCCATCAGCGTTGCGATGAGAATGGTAAACTGCAGGGGCAGTGGCGCCTCGATGTTGATAAACTGGGGGAAAAGAGCCGTTAGAAATACGATGGCCTTGGGGTTGCTGACCGCCACCCCGAAGGCCTGGAAGACCAGTTTTGACGGTGAGATCCTGGAATCCGCCATCCCCCGGGTGGTCCGTTCAACCCCCTTGTCCTTCTGAAGAATCATACGGATCCCCAGAAATATCAGGTACCCCGCACCGACAAACTTGACCAGAGAAAAAAACAGCGTCGATGTGGTCAGAATGACCCCCAATCCCGATATGGCGATCGCCCCCAGACAGAACAACCCCAACACATTACCGATGGCGTTGAAGGTGGCCCTTCTCCACCCATAGAGCGTGGAATTGGTCGTAATCAAAAGGACCGCGGGCCCCGGTGTGGCGGTGGCGACAAGGGCCAGCGTCAGATAGATCAGCCAGGATTGAAGCATCATCGGGTTTCTCCTTTGTTTTTTCAGGTTGGTTATACCCCCCCACAGAAAAAAAGTAAATGACGTCATGGTTCCCACGGCGGATGCGGAGCGGCCCATCGGGACGACGCACCCCTTGAAGGATAGCCGAAAGCGACGTGCTGATTTCCAAAACATGGCACATGGTGCCGAACACATCGATATTATTATTGAAATTCTATGGTTTTACTATTATAATACCACTGTCTCCATTCCGGCGGGGTTCCTGGAATCTCGTAACGGCAAGGATGAGAATTGGTCATATCACGGTTGTTTCGGAGTGATGAAATGAACGATCAGGACTTTTCAGCTGTCGACGGACCCAGCCTTAGCGAAGTCGGAATGCTGGAAGGCCATCCCACCGTGGTCAAGCATATTCTCGATGAAATTCTCGACATCGCACTCCGCCAGCACCGTCGGCGCACTCTAAAATTTGTATATCCACAGCCGGCAGCCGATGAAATTGAAACCGCCTATAGAAGAATCATCCGGAAAAAGCAGGAGGGAACCGATGACGGATCCGAAGACGTTCATCTTGACGTCGACGGCAAAAACGTCATCGATCTGTATGGCGTGCGCCTGATCGTGTGTGATGGAAAAGGGTTCGGTTTTCACGATCCGGCCGGCAAAGAACTGCAGCACCACCTCGGTATCAGCCGCAACACCGTCTACCTTACCCGGCATCTCTACGAAAAAGAGGATGATAGCGACGTCAAGACCCTCATCGCCAGGCTTGCCCTTTGGCGAAAATGGGTACTGACCTACCCGGACCCGTCGGTTACCTTTATAAATGCAAGGCAAACCGCTTTTGATCTTTATTCCGCATCGAACCGAAAGGTCAATGTCGCGAAAGATATATCGGTGGAAGCCGCCGGGTTCATCAACGCCCACGGGAGTACTCTGGATACCCTTTTCCGGGAGATATTCAATCGGGGATGGATGGAGGATCGGCGGGTTTCCGACCGACGGAAACCGCCTGAACCGGATGTTCCGACCGGAAACATCGATGAGATCGTACGCACCAACTGGGAACGAATCCTCAATCTGGATGCTGAAAACATCCGGTATATCGAAAACACCTCCTCCTATACGGACAGTAGCGGCGGCAAACAGTTCACCCAGGAGGAAGATGTGCTGTACCTGCCCCTCGGCGTCCTGTTCGACCCTGCCGGACGCATCGTTCATCTTGGCAAACAACATGACGCCGGGAAGGTGGAGGGTCTTGGGGCTAAGCCGCATCAGGCGGGCTCTGTCCTTGCCAGGATCGGCCACGATGCCGTGGGGGGGATCTGGCGGCTGCTGTACACCGAAACGGAACTTCCCTCGGAACATCTCCGGCAGGTGTTGGAAAAACTCCGGATCATGATTGATGAAAATCATGGAGAGATCCCCACCAACCGTTTCGATTTGAAACAACCTCCCTTAGTACGGCGGACGCGAAAAGAAGCGATGGAACAGGTCATGGAAAGCGCAACGTCGCTGGTCAAAGGATCGGATCCGGATGCCGCGGGCACGGTGTGTCTCCTGTTCAGGGTGCTGGTTCCCCCCGGACAAAGCGACGATCTTTTCTTTCAGGGCATCACCGAAAAAATAGATCAACTGTTCATGATCAAAGGGCATTCCGGGCAGCTTCCGGTTGGGCAATTCAACGTTCTGATCACCCTTGCGGCGCTGAGAAATGAGATCGAGTCCATGATCAACAGAAACTACCCGGACTATAAAGCGGGAACAGCCCGTCTCGCCATGCTCTCAGAGACCCTTCAAACCTCCGTCGATCACCATCTTCCCCCGCCCCAGTCCATTTCACCGCTGGAAATCGATTTGCCTGCAAAGAAGGCAAAAAACACCCGGAATCGGATGCTTTCTGAAGGGGATCTCTTCATGGATGTGAACGGCGATCTTCTGCGTATCGACCGGATCATGGTCACGGACCGCTCCTACGGGTTTGTCAAGACCTGGACCGGCCGGACAACGGTGGTAAAAGGCGAAAAAATATCCATCGGCCAGTTGTCCCGCCGGATTTTCGGTGGAACACTGGTACGAATAGATGCCGGTGATTTGCTCATTGAATCAAACCGGCGCTTATGGACCGTCTGTTCCGTTCAGCCGGACAACATCCTGGCAGTGCCGGGAAAAAGCGGGACCGAAGACAAAGAATCCGCCAGTTTTTCATTTGCCCATATTGTCTCCTACACGAACGGGGCTGCAGGAGAGATTCCGAAACGGTTTCAGTTCGTCCCCCGATTCCCCATGCAGATGGTGACCCTCGGGGCTTCCCCAGGGGAAGGGATGCTGCAAAGACAGTATTTTCTCCCGGACGGAGAGGAGGTATTCTGCAACATTCGCTTCAAGGACAGGACCGGTAAAAAAGTAGAATTTAATTTCAGCAAAACCGACAGCCGGATCGACGTTGCCGTCCGCCTGCCTGGGGGCGGAATTCGGAACATCACGGGATTGGAGGCGTCGAAAGGTCCCATTGCCATCGGAAGATCGATATTCAACAGGGCCGTTTTCAAACAGGCGCAGCAAACCTTTAAGAAAAACCAAATCCTCCTGGATATCACGGAACCGGGTGTCGTCACCCTGACGGTACGGCCGCCTCAACAGATCAGCTTTCTCCGGCATGAATCCGGATTGGGATAATCCCGGAGACACCTAAGCCTACGCACAAGTTGAGTCACGTGGAGAATATGCCAAAGTCCTCATTCAGAGCCCATGGTAATTATATCTTATAGAAAGACCGCAGGTTGTCGACGCGCCGACCCAGTATGCTTCTCAGGTGATCTTGGTTTTCATCCATGAACGTGATATCGTTGATACGATATCAGCACATACGAAAAGAGGTTATGGAAATGGCCCTTCCCATCTATCTGGACTACAACGGGACCACGCCCC
>CAZWAE010000133.1:0-2013 GCA_964631805.1 uncultured Desulfobacteraceae bacterium
CCGGATGATGGAGCAGCTTCGATTCGGCATCGTCGGGATCAATGATATCAATCCCACGGCGGCCGCAGCACCCTTCGGAGGCATGAAGGAGAGCGGATTCGGCAGGGAAGGGGGACGGGAGGGGATCCTGGAGTATATGGAGACCAAGCTGGTGGGGATCTCCGTTTAACGTTTCCCGAGCCGGCTAAGCCGGAAGCAAATTATTACTTAAATATCGAAGGAGAACCTTCATGAATATCAGGTATGTTATGACGACACTGAACAATCGGGGAAGGCGATAAAGCTCGCCTGTGACCAGGCTGAAGCGTTCGGCGGAGAGGTGACCGTTGTAACAACGATGGAAAAAGGCACTCCCGATCAACAGGGCCAGATCAACACTTCCAAAAAGAATCTTGAGGACGCAAAGAAAATAGTTGCCTCAAGGGATATCGAGTGCCGAACGGACCTGTTGATCCATGGCCTGGACCGGGGGGAGGATTTGGTGCAATTTGCTGTGGATCGGGCGATCGACATGATAGTCATCGGCATCGTCAAGAAATCAAGGGTGGGAAAACTCTTTTTCGGATCCACCGCCCAGCATGTAATACTGAAGGCGCCCTGTCCGGTGCTGACGGTGAGCTAGGTTGCACCCATAATTTGTTTTGAACATTATAGAAAAGAAGTGATCATGGCAAAATCGAATTCATCAAAGAACAGTAGAACCATCGCCGATAACAACCGAAAGCTTGCCGCTGGAGAAGCGGTGGTGATGACGGCCAACGAAATCTGCCAGGCCACCCGGGCCGGTAAGGACATAGAATTTGGCGATGTGGATGTGGTGACCGCCGCGACATGCGGGCTGATGTCGGGAACCTATGCGGTGCTTTCTTTCCAGTTCACCGAACCCAACCGGTTCATCAAGGCATCCCGCCTGTTTCTTAACGGTATTGAGGGATATCCAGGGCCATGCCCCAATGAACGGATAGGACTCATCGATGCCATTGTCTACGGCACCCGGCACAGTGGAAACAACCCCCGGTACGGCGGAGGCCACCTGTTCCGGGATATGGTGGCCGGCAGGACCATCGATGTGGAGGTCGTCACCGAGTCGGGAGAAACCATCACCGGCGATGTCACACTGGACCGGATGCCCCACGCAGTGCTGCACGGCAGCCGCCATGCTTTTAGAAATTATGTTGGATTCGTCAACCCCGGGGAGGAGCCGCTGTCCACCATCTTCAGTTCGCTCCCGCTCCCCCCCCATTTTGGCGGCGCCACCGCCTGCGGGTGCGGGGAGATCAACCCGGTTCAAAAGGATCCCGGCCTACGCACCATCGGTGTCGGCACGCGGGTGATGCTCAACGGCGGGACGGGGTATGTTACGGGACTGGGCACCCGTTGCAGCCCGGAACGCCCCTGCCTGACGGTGGTGGCGGACATGCACACCATGGCCCCCGAGTACATGGGGGGATTCCAGACCTCGGCAGGCCCCGAGGTGATCCAGACCTGGGCGGCCCCCATTCCGGTTTTGGATGAATCGGTGCTGGAAAGCGTAAAAATACTGGATGAACAGATTCCCCTGATCATTACCGATGTCAAAGGGCGGACACCGCTGGTTGAAACCACTTATGCGGACCTGTGGATGGATACGGCCAGGCATTTTACTTTCGACCGGGACGCCTGCGCCGGGTATCGGAAAAATTGCCCGGACTGCCCACCTGCAGAGTTGTGTCCTTCCGGAGCATTTACCGGTTCAAGAGAGAAAATAGACGGCCGGATCTGCCGCCATTGCGGCATCTGCGCCTTTTCCTGCCACGGCGGATGCTTCGGGGGTGATTTGGGCAGTATTGAAGTCCACGGAAATAAAGTCCCTTTTATCCAGAGATTATCCGATCGGGCCAAGGCCAAGGTCGCCGCATCCGAATTGAAAACGGCGATGATGAAAAATGAATTCAGTTTGACTGAGCCGGTGGAAAAAATAAAACTGAAAAGTTAACTTCCCGCTAAAAGAATATGATAAACGGAGGGAAAAAA
>CAZWAE010000133.1:2113-10975 GCA_964631805.1 uncultured Desulfobacteraceae bacterium
TAAAACTGAAAAGTTAACTTCCCGCTAAAAGAATATGATAAACGGAGGGAAAAAAATGGGCTTTAATGTTAGCTCGGATACAAATTGCCACACATAAAAAGCGAGGATTTCCAGAGAGATCCTCGCTTTTTCTATATTCAACGATTCAAAACCTCTATCACCCGTCGTTGCTATGCGGCCCTCATGGGTCTCCTGCCGGTTGCACTTTTCCTGGAGGAATTGGAAGACTGCCAGGAAAACGAGCCCTTACGATGACGTCCTTTTGTACCCTGGGCGGACTTACGCGTTTGACAATAATGCCGGGGGGGACGATTGGAACCATTTGAAATCTGTCGCATCGGAGCCACACCATAATCGAAATCCGCCAGGGTTCGCCGTTCAATGGAAGTGCCGATGAGCCGATTGATGGCGCGCACCATATTTTTATCTTCCCCGGTAATCAGGGTAAAGGCTTCGCCGCTGCGGGTTGCACGCCCGGTCCGTCCGATTCGGTGGATGTAGGCCTCGGGGGTGGAAGGGACATCGTAGTTGATGACATGGGAAACCCGGGTGACGTCGATGCCTCTTGCGGCGATATCCGTTGCCACCAGGACCTGAAACGTCCCGTTGCGGAATCCTTCCAATGCCGCCTGGCGGCGGTTCTGTGAAAGATTGCCCTGGAGAGATGTCGAACGGTAGCCGGCGCCCGTCAGCTTTTTCCCCAGGCTTTTGGCGCGGTGTTTGGTTCGGGTAAATACCAGTACGGAGTTGGCAGCGGTTTTCCCCAAAAGTTTAATCAGAAGTGCGGTTTTCAAGTGGGGTGCCACCGGGTAGAGGGCATGGCGGACCGTATCCGCCGGTGCCGTGATCCCGATCTGGACGGTGGTCGGATCCCGCAGTATTTCACCTGCCAGACGCCGGATTTCTGCGGGCATGGTCGCCGAGAAAAGCAGGGATTGGCGCTTTTTTGGCAGATGTTTTAAGATACGCCGGATATCAGGCAGAAAACCCATGTCGAACATCTGGTCGGCTTCATCGATGACCAGGACTTCCAGATGGGACAGATCGACGGTACGGCGGTTGATATGATCCAGAAGCCGACCGGGGCAGGCCACAACGATATCGGCACGTTTCAGTTTCTGGATTTGTGGATTAATCCCCACACCCCCGTAAACCGATGTGCTTTTAAGGCCGGTCTTACGGCCCAGGGTCTCAAAAGCCTGATGAATCTGCTCCGCCAGCTCCCGGGTGGGGGCGACGATCAACGCACGGATGCGGCCACTGTTTTTTCCGATCAAACGATTGAGTATGGGAAGGGCAAAGGCCGCTGTTTTGCCGGTGCCGGTTTGGGCCATTCCCATCACATCCCGGTTTTTCAGGATCTGCGGGATGGCCCGGTCCTGGATGGGTGTGGGGGTGACATATCCCGCGGCCACGACGCCTGCCGCCACTTTGGGATGAAGATTAAAAGACTTGAAATTCAAATAACACCTTCTTTCTGGGTCCCAATAAAAAAAGCCCCGGACCTATTCCGGGGCTTACGTGATTTTTAGTTACAACCAGGAACACCAATAATTCGAGGGACAATACGAATTGCCGGAACCAAAGTCAAGTGCATTCCGCAAATCATTTTTTTATAATTTGTCATCGTAAGCACGTCATACCCGAGGTTTCTCAGTATTTTTTCTCCTATTTCGATCAAGGCCGGCTCATCATCTATTAATAGGGGCCCTTTCGCTCTTCCTTCATTGCAGCACGGACAGATTGTAATAGATTAACCTATGACCATCTTAAATTCCTCAGCGCCTATACCCTTCCTCAGGCGTTGCTGGTAGTCATTGAATCTCTCACCCTATCTTCTGCTTTGAAAACTCACCGCAGGCGGAACGGGAAATGCGTTCCCAAACGGGTCAACCATCAGCCCTGGCGTCATTTTTTTGACCACTCTGGAAATTACAGCAGTTTAATGATCCGATAACGGGCATCGACAATTCATAACACGGGAAAGGGGGAAAACAGTCTGTGGAAAATATTCATATAGTTACAGAGCGTTATAAGCCGTCACCAAAACAACTCTCCTTGCGTGTAATGTTGGTCCATAATTTGCATGAACATTCTTGAAGTTACCTCCAAGCCTAATCTCGGTTCTGGGAAAAGAAAAGCCACATCTATCAATTAGAAAGAAAAGGTTTCAATCGAATGAATTGGCATCGAAAAAGACGAGTTGTGAGGATTGTGTCATTAGTGCTGCTGGTATCTTTTTGCGGCCCATCCACGATAGCTTCCGCTCAACAAAAAAGTCGCATCAAGGCGCTCGCCATTCCCTTGGCGGATCATTATGCCGGTATCGTGGCCTATGAAAAATACCGAGACGTCATGCAATACGCAGATTTTCAAATTCAGATGCTGGCCGGACCCCATCTGGTCAGGTCCTATTTTTATTCCGAAGCGGATGCGGATATTGCTTTCAATGTCTGTCCCATGGTGATGGATATGTTTGATGAAAAGCCCTATTTCCGCTGGGTCAGCTTGATCCATCGGGATGGCAACTGCCTTTGCGTTAATACGGTGATGGGCCAGAAAGTACAACTGGATGTTGATCGGAAAATGCGCAAACCGGATGCTCAGATCGCTGGTGCGATCGCAGCGTTTATTAAGGAAACCGGGAACCCGGTTTATATCGCAATTCCGTCACCATTGGCCACTCATGCCACCGTGCTGTATAAGTATCTGAAGGATCATCAAAAGCATCTCGCCTTGAATAACGATGGCACTGCCCATGTCCTGACCCAAATCGTAAAACCTCCCAAATCTCCAGGCTTTTTGAAAAAAAGTGCCGCCAGAAATCTGCCGGCAGCTTTCGAACAATCCCTGCCATGGGGAGAAATCGCAGAAATCAACGGTTTTGGCAAGGTGGGATGGTATTCCAAAGATGTGATGCAGCACCCAAACGGGCATGTGGAATGCATCATCATCGCTAAAAACATGGTCATCGAGAACAAACGTCGGGCTTTGCAGGAGGTGATCCAATACATCCACAGGGCAGGCCGGGATATCGAACGGGCACGCCGGAGCGGGGGAAAGGCCATGGAGGCCATCATCGACTCGGTCCGAAAGCATATTCCATCCCATACCCCGGAGGCGATCCGACTCAGCTTGCGGCCTGATCTAGGGGCCATCAGTTACAAGCATCTGAACATTGATGACACGGCCATGAACAGCATACGCAGGATAATGGAACTGGCAGTGGAGGCGGGCTTTTTGAAGCGGAAAATAAACCTGGACACTCTGGCGGACAAGAGTTTTACAACAGGCATGAAGTGGGATTAGTCAAACCACCGGGGAGACCCCATGAGCAGTTACCGAAACAGTACGGGCAAAGCGGACCAAGAAAATGGCCGGCGTCGGTTCTGGAGAAAAGGACTCAGCCGCACCATGCTGGTGTGGTTTCTAATCCTTTCCCTGGTGCCGTTGACCCTGGTCAGTATACTCAGCTACCGAAATGCCAAGGAAAGCCTGCAGCAGTTTTCGTTGGAAGCCTTGACGGAGACGACACGATCCACCACGGCTCAGCTTGAAGGTTACTTTGATCGCATGCTGCTGGATTTGAAACAGGAATCCGAAGCCCAGGTGAACGTTCGCTTTCTCGAGGCGCTGATTCGGTACCGCAATCAAAGCAGCGTTTCCGTTTCTGAATTCGTAAAAAGCTTCCAGTGGGCACAAACGGTGGACGAACATGGTGCCGACCTGCGTACATTCAGTTTGACCTATGAATATAAGGATGTGCTTCTGATTGATAATAAAGGAAACGTTCTATTCACGGTCGCAGGAAAAGATGATCTTGGCACCAACCTTTTTAGCGGCCCATTGTCGGACACCCGGCTTTCCCGGGCAGCACGCATGGCGCTTGACGGCGGCAGGCCCGTGTTTTCGGATTTCGAGCGCTATGCCCCCATGAACGGAGAAATATCCGGCTTTCTGGCATCCGTCCTGGTTGATGAAGATGGGGAAAAAATCGGTCTGTTTATATTAAATATTGACAGCCGACACGTGGACAACATTATGCAGAAAAAAGCCGGTTTGGAAAACATGGGCCGTGCTTACCTGATTGGTGAAGACCTGTTGCTCCGCAGCCGTTGGGGCGTGCTCGAGGCGGAAGCAGTTTTGGAAACGAAGATCGACACAAAACAGAGCCAACTATGGAAACATGAGCATTCTGAAACGGATGCAAAGGAACATGAGATAGAACACGGTGCCTTCATTTATCGCGGTCCGGAGGGTAGGGAGGTGTTAGGCGTACATCGTGACATTCAGTTCGCCACCATAAGTTGGGCAGTTGTGGCCGAAGCGGATACCGCTGAAGCTTTCGCCGCTGCCGAAAGCCTGAAGGAGGTCATGCTGGTATTATGGATGGTGACCGGCCTGCTCGTTGTTTTTATATCGATACCGCTGATGCGTCGTATGTTCCAACCCCTACATGCCCTCTCATTGGCAACCCGAAGAATCGCCGCCGGTGACTTGGAACAGAATCTGACCGTTCGGTCCAAGAATGAAATCGGCGATCTGGCGGATAATTTCAATCAAATGGTGGATAGCCTCAAAGCCGCCACCGGCAAAGCGGAACTGGAAAACTGGTTCAAGAACGGACGTGCGGAATTGAATGACCGGATGCGCGGTGAAACGCAAATTGCCAAATTGAGTAAGAATATCATCAGATTTCTGTGCAAGTATTTGGGCGCCCAGGTGGGAGCGGTTTACGCTCTATCAGAGGAGGAAATATTCCAACTTACGGGTAGTTATGCGTTTCGAAAGCGCAAGGGATTCTCCAACGTAATTGAAATTGGTGAAAGCCTGGTGGGTCAGGCCGCTCTGGAACAGGAAATGATCCAGGTGTCCCAATTGCCACCAGACTATATGACCGTGGCTTCAGGACTGGGGGAAACCCCTCCCTGTGCAGTTGTTGTGTTGCCGTTGGTGTACGAAGGCAGGACCGAAGGGATTGCGGAACTTGGCTTTCTGGAGGAGCCCGACACCCGGACCCTCGAATTTTTTGAACAAATGGCCGAACCCCTGGCCCTCGCCTTCCGGGTGGCCCGTAGCCGGAAGGAAATGGAAATGCTACTCAAGCAAACCCAGGAACAGGCAGAGGAACTGCGGGTGCGTGAAGAGGAACTGAAAGACAACAATACACTGCTGGAGAA
The DNA here is from genome assembly GCA_964631805.1 of uncultured Desulfobacteraceae bacterium. Taxonomy (GTDB): domain Bacteria; phylum Desulfobacterota; class Desulfobacteria; order Desulfobacterales; family CAZWAE01; genus CAZWAE01. Next base: position 7,294 of record CAZWAE010000133.1, read on the forward strand.
ACAGGCACGGGAACTGCAGGTATCCGAAAAACGCCTAATGAAGCAGCAGGCAAGTTTAGAAGAACAAAACTTGGCCCTCGAGAGCCAGCAGAAGGAACTGGCGGAGGCCAATCAACGCCTGCAGACCACCGCTGCGGAACTGGAACAGCAAACCGCAACCCTTGAAATACAGAAAACAGAGACCGAAGAGAAAAACATCGAACTGGAAAAAACCCAGGCAAATCTGGAACGCAAGGCCCGTGAGCTTGAGACGACCAGCAAATACAAATCGGAATTTTTAGCAAACATGTCCCACGAACTGCGCACACCGCTCAACAGCCTGCTGATTCTTTCCAGACTGCTCAGTAACAACGAAGACGGCAACCTGAAGCCCAAACAGGTTGAATTTGCGCAGACCATCTATGACTCCGGCAACGATCTGCTGAACCTGATCAACGACATTTTGGATCTTTCCAAAATCGAAGCCGGACGAATGGCCGTGGAATCGGGGTCTTTTAAATTGAGTGTATTCTTAGAGAATGTGCATAAGAAATTCGATTCTCTGGCAGATAAAAAAGGACTCGCCTTCACAACCCGCATGGACAGCAATAGCACGGATCGTATTGTGACAGATACCCAGAAGGTGCAGCAGATCATACACAACTTATTGTCCAATGCATTCAAATTTACCGGCAGCGGCAGCGTAACGCTGTCCGTCGGGCCTGTTGCACCAGGCGTGCACTTTTTCCGTGGTAACCTTTCCCCGGACAGAGCTATCTGTTTCGAGGTGACCGATACGGGCATCGGCATCGAGGCCGAAAAACATCGACTGGTGTTTGAGGCGTTTCAACAAGCAGACGGCAGCACCAGCCGGAAATACGGCGGCACAGGTCTGGGGCTTTCAATATCACGGGAACTGGCAGGACTGTTGGGCGGGGAAATCCATCTCCACAGCGAAAAAGGCAAGGGGAGCCGGTTTTCGCTTTATCTACCAGTGGAAATTGCTTCCACCACGCTCACCCCGGACGGTAAACGCGTTTTGCCGGATACCTTGAAAGCGGTTACAGAAGATTTGGTGGCGAAGGATACGACACCCCGCCCATCGGTACCGGAATGTGCCTCGGCTCCGGTTTTGGAGATAGAATCAATCCGGGATGACCGGCGGCAGATCGAATCCGGGGACCGGTCGGTTCTGATCATCGAGGACGACCCCAAATTTGCCCGTTTGATGATGGACCTCGCCAGGGAGCGTGGATTCAAATGCCTCATTGCGGGTGATGGAGAAACTGGCCTGCATTTTGCGGAGTTCCATGTACCAAGCGGAATTATTCTGGACATCGGTCTGCCGGGAATTGACGGTTGGGAGGTGATGGAACGCCTCAAAGAGAATATGAAAACCCGCCATATTCCGGTACATTTTATTTCTGCGGCTGACCGTGAGATCGACGCAATGATACGGGGAGCTGTCGGCTATATGACCAAACCGGTAGACCTGGAGGATATCCATCATGCCCTCGGCAGAATAGAAAATATAATCGACAAACCCAAGAGGGATCTTCTGGTTGTCGAAGACGATGCCATTCAGGCAGACAGCATCAAGGAACTGATCGGAAACGGTGATGTTCGCACCACAATCGCCGCCTCTGGGTCGGAAGCGCTGGCGCTGCTGGGTGAACGGCGCTTCGATTGTATCGTGCTGGATTTGGGGTTGCCGGACATGGACGGGCAGATATTTCTGGAACATTTAAGGGCCATCGACGCGACTGAACATATCCCAGTTGTGGTGTATACAGGTAAGGATGTCAGTGATGAACAAAGGGAGGTGTTGTCCAGTCATGCCGACAGCATTTTAGTCAAAGGTGCCCGCTCGCCTGAGCAACTTTTGGATGAAACCGCACTCTTCCTGCATCGTATCGAGGCGGATCTGCCTGAGGATAAAAGGCGGATGATTCGCATGCTGCACGACCATGAAGCAGTGTTCGAAGGCAAGTCCGTACTACTGGTGGACGACGATATGCGAAATGTCTACGCATTGTCCCAGATCCTTCGCGAAAAGGGCATCAATGTGTTGGCCGCTAAAGACGGAAAGCAGGGTGTTGCTAAATTGCACGAAACCCCCAGGGTCGATTTGGTGCTGATGGATATAATGATGCCCGAGATGGACGGGTACGAGGCCATGCGCGAAATCCGGGAAAATCACGAATACAGGGATCTGCCGATTATCGCTCTTACTGCCAAGGCCATGAAAGGAGACCGTGCCAGATGCATGGCCGCAGGGGCCAGCGATTATCTGGCCAAACCGGTGGATCCTTCCAAACTGCTCTCCATGCTGAGGGTGTGGATGTATCGATAGAAGTCCATGAATGATAGGGAATACCTGCTGCTACAGATTCTGGAAGATCTCTACCGGATCTATGGATACGATCTTAGGGAGTACGCTACAAGTACAGTGTGGCGGCGTATTCACCGGCGAATGTGCCTGGCGAGACTGTCTTCTCTGCCGGAGTTGAGGCGAAAGATCCTGCAGGATCCTGATTTTGCCGATCAGATGATCAAGGATTTCTCCATCAATGTCACAGAGATGTTCAGAGAGCCGTCTTTTTTTGCGGCATTGCGCCATCAAATGCTGCCCTTGTTGGCAGATCGACCGTTTATCAAGATCTGGCACGCTGGATGTGCAACCGGCGAAGAAGCCTATTCCATGGCCATTATACTATCCGAGATGGGACTGTACGACCGGACGTGCATATATGCTACAGATTATAATGCCGCCGTCCTGAAACAATGCAAAATGGGCGTCTTTTCGCTGGAAAACATGCGCCACTACATCTCCAATTATCAGAAAACAGGCGGTGTGGCCGATTTTACAGATTACTATACAGCCCGGTATGGTAGTGCTGTCATACGGCGGTGGTTGAAAAAAAACATCGTATTCACGCACCACGATCTGACCCGGGATGACGTTTTCAGTGAGATGCAGGTGATCGTGTGCCGCAATGTCTTGATATATTTCAACGCCGATTTACAGCAGAAAGTGTTCGATATTTTTTATCGGAGTCTTGAGCCGTGTGGGTATCTTTGCCTCGGTTCCAGGGAAACTATCCGCTTCAGCGGGTATGCCGATCAATTCGTGCCTGTGAACGAGTATCAACGGATTTACCGTAAGAAACCGGTAGACCAAGGGAGGGCGTAAGGGGAAATGGAATGGGCATGATAATTGAAATGATTGTCATTGGCGTTTCTGCAGGCGCATCTAATGCGTTGCCAGCGGTGCTGGCACCCCTGCCGTTCGATTTCGATATACCTATTGTGATCGTGCGTCATCAGCTTTTCAATGCAGATGACACCATTATTCGTTTTCTGGATGGTCGATGTCATTTGCATGTCACTTATGCTCGAGAAAACGATTCTCCCAAAGGCGGAAGGATCTATCTCGTCCCGCCAGACCGCCACCTGTACTTTGCATCGAGCGGGGCTTTCAAGTTGAGGAAGACTCCAAAGGTCAATTACTGCAGACCGTCAGCGGATGTCCTATTTGCATCTGCTGCTGCGGTCTTCGGTCCTCGGTTGGCTGGAGTCGTTCTGACAGGTGCTAACACAGATGGTGCCCAAGGCTTGAAAAACATCAAAGAAAATGGGGGGCGTGCCATCGTTCAGAACCCCAAATCTGCCCAAGCGGACGTCATGCCCAACGCGGCCATTA
>CAZWAE010000134.1:0-10940 GCA_964631805.1 uncultured Desulfobacteraceae bacterium
ATTGAATCCATGCACCCTGGAAGGTAGGAATTACACGTAGTCGGTAGCAGTTTCAATCTTTTACATTCCAGCCTATGTCCGGACCGCCATCCAGTTCAAAGCCCATAGCCTTGACCGCCTCCAGGTCACCGGGCAACCCCCGGGTAGCCAGATCGGAGGCGATGTTGCGTCGATCTTCCGTAGACCTTTCCTGTATAAGATCAGACTTGCCACTAATGAATTCTGGAAAGATTTCTACTACAGTACAGGCTTTGGCCAAGGGATCTTCAGGGGTGATCGTATCGAAATTCCGGTTGCCTTCGTGGCTGGCCACCAGAGCGTTGAGGGCATCAATCTTGGTTTCAACATCGTCAACCACACTGGCCCGGCCCCTGATGATAACGCATTTGTAGAGTTGATGCACCCTGCATCCATTGTTCATCCGATTAAAGGCTACTTCCAAGTAGGATAGAGGGATATCTATTTCAAAGCAGACTTTATTATCCCGGCTTATGTTGTCCAGCTTCTCGCCTTTATTCGCACAGTGGAAATAGATTTTGTCTTTGTGATAGACAAAATTAACCGGAGTGATGTAGGGGAACCCGTCGGTCCCAATGGTGGCCATGCGGCCGATAGTCGCTTCAGTGAGGATGTCCTTAATTTGCTGCTGATCTTTAATTTTGCTTTGAGCGCGTCTCATATTACTCCGTTCCGATTAACTGGTTTTTTAGCCTACCTGTCCTTATACAGGATTTGGCTGATACTGTAAACGGAACCCATAGATAGTCTCGTATTCAAGGAAAATCTCAAAAACATGTTATAAACGAGGATTGAGCTTTTCTACATTCCCTGAGCATACAGATCTGATCCGAAACATTACTGCCACATATTTTCGTCCTTCCTGATCACACTTAGGCTGTTATTCTAGTATCAAACAGAAACCCCGATCACCACCGGACAGGGTTTCAAACTACCCTTAACGTTGAACATTTCATTGACCTACCCGGCCATTTCGAGGGCAAGCGCCTCCGCCTTTTCCATATAGCGATCTACATTCACATCCCGTTCCATTCCGCATTCCGTTGCCCGGATCACGTGGACACCGTAGCCATAAAGATTGAGGAAGGTCTGGTATCTCTCGGCCACATCCCGGTGCTTGTCCGCGACATCACCTTGGGTCAATACCAGGACCGCCTTTTTCCCGGGGGGGATCCGTGTCGGATTGGGATTGGTCATGTAATCGGGCTTTACCAGGGACCAGGTTCGATCGAAAAAACACTTGAACTGGCCCGTGACATCCGAATAGTAAACCGGTGATGCAAACAGGGCGATGTCGGCCGTCATCAATTCCTCGAACAGGTTTGAAAGATCATCCTTCTGGACGCATCTTTCCGATTTCCCCTTGCATGCGTCGCACCCCAGGCATCCGCGATAGGACATTTCATTCAGGAAAAAGGTCTCTGTTTCGGCTCCCTTTTCTCCGGCCGTTGATATAAATTTCCCGCTGATCCTTGAACTGGCCCCTTTTTTCCGGGGGCTGCCTAAAACGGCCACGACTTTCATGGTGATTTCCTTTCGAATTTATTAAACTTCGAAACTATTCGAAGCTTAATGTTAAAAAAATGTGGTTTACGCCAATAGCTGCCGGATCGACTCCAGTGCAGTCTTATCCACCCATACGATAACCTTTTTGCCTTCCCGCCGCATGTGGAGGAGGCCCGCCTGCCGGAGTTCCTTGAAATGATGGGACACGGTGGAGGGTGCGAGTCCGAGACTCGTGGCAAATTCCTGCTGGCAATTCTCCACCTGCTCAGAATCGGCGGTAAAAAACCCCTCCGCCGGTGAGCATCTCGACAACTCCAGCAGAATTCTCAACCGGTGGGGGTTTGACATTGCTTTGAACATACCCGTAAATTGTTCGAGCATTGTCGGATCGATCTCTATCGTTTCATAATTCGACATGTTTCGAATATTAAATTCATCGGAGATAACTGTCAAGCAAAATGTAGGGATGCCTTGCCGACAGCTCTCCATTCTGCTAGAAGGGGTTTCAAAACCTTGAATAGTGTTCGAGACCATTGGGAAAAAAGAGAGGCGTTCTGAAAATGGGGCAACCGGAGATCCTAACGTTGACGGAGCGTAGGTTCCAAAAGGGGTTGCGTTACCTGGGTTCGCGGGACAAAGATCTGGCGTCTATCCTCAAGGATATCGGACCGCCCCCGTTTTGGCATCGGAAGCCGGGGTTTTCCACCCTGATGCGAATCATCCTCGAACAGCAGGTCTCACTGGCTTCCGGCAAGGCCACCTATTACCGGCTGATTGAAGCGATCTCGCCACTGGAACCGGAACTGTTTCTGGAAATGGATGACAATAGACTCAGGGCCATCGGGTTCAGCCGCCAGAAAACCGCGTACGGGCGACACCTGGCGCAGGCGATTGTCGACGGGCATCTCGACCTGGAAGCCCTGGAGGAGATGGACGATGACGCAGTGCGCTCCCAACTGATCCGGATCAAGGGCATCGGTCCATGGACGGCGGACATCTATCTGCTGTCGGCGCTTTGCCGGCCGGATATCTGGCCCGGGGGCGATCTGGCCATTGTCCAGGCAGTCCGGCGGATCAAGCGCCTTGCAGATCGCCCGTCACCCGAAACCCTCGAAAAGATCAGCTTGGGGTGGAAACCTTATCGGGCGGTTGCAGCCAGGATATTGTGGCATTACTATTTGGTGTCCGATCAGAAAAGGCCCTTTTTCCGCTGAGCGGCGTCCTCCAGTCTTTGCCCTCCGGGCTACGCCTCGACACGCCGCGGGTTATTCGGCTGCGACGTGTGGCATTACCCCATAGTTGCATAAATTTTATATTTAATATGAGGTGATTATGGGGAATTCCGCTGTCGGCCTAAACTGATCCTGGTTTGCTGGATATTTTCGATGCCATCATCGGAGCGTTTCTGTTTATCCAGTATCCAGCATCGAACATCCAGTATCTGTTCAATTACAGTAATAAGTTCGTGTAACTATAGATTCCTGGATAAAGCAAATTTATGCAACGCTGGGGATTACTATTTGAAAAAAAGGATCGCGCATGTCCGGACGCAAAATTCTGATCATTGGAGGGGGGGCAGCCGGGCTGATGGCGGCGGGTATGGCGGCCAGGGGCGGGGCGGACGTGCTTGTCCTTGAAAAGATGAAACGGGCGGGGATAAAGCTCGGTATCACGGGCAAGGGCCGCTGCAACCTCACCAACACGGCGGAGATCAACGAGTTCGTCTCCCATTTTGGAAAAACCGGCAAATTTCTCCGCCAGGCGTTTTTCCGATTCTTCAGTACCGAGCTGATGGAATTCTTTGAGGGTCTGGGCCTTGTACTGGTAACGGAACGCGGCGGCCGTGTGTTTCCAGCAAGCGGAAAAGCGGGAGACGTGACAGGCGTGTTGCATAAATGGCTCAAGCGCTCCGGCGTACGATTCAAATATACGGCTCCTGTGGACCAATTGATGATCGGAGAAGGTTGCGTCACAGGAGTGGTTTCCGGTGGGCGGAAGTTCTTCAGCGATGCGGTGATCCTGGCCACCGGCGGTGCCTCCTATCCGGTTACCGGATCCACGGGGGACGGATACCGGTTGGCCGAATCGGTGGGTCATACGACCGTGCCCATACGCCCGGCCCTGGTGCCCCTTGTGACCTCCGGAGATACGGCCGGCAAGATGGCGGGGCTCAACCTGCGGAATGTCAATGTCCGCATGCGGGTCAACGGCAAAAAAAGCGGTGAAGCGTTCGGCGAGCTGGTTTTCACCGATTTCGGTGTAACGGGTCCGACCATTCTCACCTTGAGCGGCAGGGCGGTGGATACTCTTAACAGCGACGCTACGGTAGTACTTTCCATTGACCTGAAACCGGCCCTGGATGAAAAAAAACTGGATGCCCGGCTTATCCGGGATTTCACATCCAGGGGCAAAGAACCGATGAGTACGCTGCTGCGAGGCATCCTGCCCCGTGAGATGGTACCGGTTTGCCTGGAGCTGACCGATATCCCCCCGGAGCAAAAAGGCAACGGTATCACCGCCGTCCAGCGCAGACGGATAAGGAGATGGCTGAAGGATTTCAGATTGGAGGTCAAGGGATACCGCCCCTTTTCGGAAGCCCTCGTAACGGCCGGCGGCATCTCCACCCGGGAAGTGGATCCCCGAACCATGGCCTCCCGCCGGGTAAAGGGGCTCTATTTTGCAGGAGAGCTGCTCGACGTCCAGGCGGATACGGGCGGATATAATCTGCAGGCAGCTTTTTCCACCGGCTGGTTGGCCGGGCAATCGGCATCACAAGGAAGATAAACCATTGTTTCTCCCAACGACCCGAAAAGAGCTGAAAACCTTGAAATGGGACCGGCCAGATGTCATCCTGGTCAGTGGAGACAGCTACATCGACAGTCCCTATATCGGCGTTTCGGTGATCGGACAGGTTCTATTGAACGCCGGTTTTCGAACTGCCATCATCGCCCAGCCGGACATCCATTCGGACGAAGATATCAAACGACTCGGTGAACCGAAACTCTTCTGGGGCGTATCCGGGGGATGCGTCGATTCCCTCGTCGCCAACACCACGGCTTCAAAAAAGCGTCGAAAGAAGGATGATTATACCCCCGGCGGCATCAATAACCGCCGGCCAGACCGTGCGGTGATCCAATACGCCAACCTGATCCGGCGATGCTATAAACAAACGGTCCCCATCGTTTTGGGGGGCATCGAAGCCAGCCTGCGCCGGATTACCCACTATGATTTCTGGTCCGATCGCATCCGCCGATCGATCCTGTTTGATGCCAAGGCAGATTTTCTGGTCTACGGCATGGGGGAAAAATCGGTGGTGGGACTGGCAGAAAGCCTTGATAACCATCGCTCGCCCCTGAACATTCCGGGACTCTGTTATATCGCAAAAGAGAAAAAGCCCGATTATATCGAGTTGCCCCCTTTTGAAGAGGTTGCCGCCAGCCATGAAAGACTGATTGAGATGTTCCGTATCTTTTCGGACAACAACGATCCGGCCACGGCAACCGGGCTTTGCCAGAAGCAGGATACAAGATATTTGGTACAGAACCCGCCCTCCGATCATCTGACCGGCGAAGAACTCGATGCGGTCCATGATCTTGACTACCAGAGAGACCTTCATCCCCACTACGGAAAGCTCGGACGCGTCAAGGCACTGGATACCATCCAATTTGCCGTTCCGACGCACCGGGGCTGCTACGGGGAGTGCAATTTCTGCGCAATTTCCGTCCACCAGGGCAGGCGGGTGACATGGAGGAGCAAAACATCCATCTTAAACGAGGTCAAAAACATCACCAAACTGCCCGGTTTCAAAGGAATCATCACCGATGTCGGCGGCCCCACCGCCAACATGTACGGCTTCGAGTGCCGCAAAAAGGTGAAAGAGGGCAGCTGTCGTGACAAAAGATGTCTTTACCCAAAAGTCTGCAGAAGCCTCAAGCCCAACCATTCCAGGCTGGTGAACCTGCTGTCCCGGCTGAGAGCGGTCAAGGGGATCCGGCACGTTTTTACAGGATCCGGCATCCGATATGACCTGATCTTTTCCGATGAAAAACACGGCAACCGGTATATTGAGCAGATCGCCCGCCATCATGTGTCCGGCCAGCTGAAGGTGGCGCCGGAACATACCGAAGAAGAGATCCTGGATCTCATGGGAAAACCCGGCGGCGACCAACTCCTTGAATTCAAACGCCGGTTTGATGCGGTATCCAAAAAATCCGGCAAACGGCAGTATCTCACCTATTACCTCATCGCCGCCCATCCCGGATGCACAGAGCGAGATATGATAAGATTGAAAAAATTTACGCGGGAAAAACTAAAAACCCATCCCGAGCAGGTTCAGATCTTCACACCGACCCCCTCCACCTGGTCCTCCCTGATGTATTGGACCGGAATGAATCCGGTTACAGGTAAAAAAATATTTGTTGAAAAAACCTTTAAAGGCCGTGAGAAACAGAAACACGTCATTGTCCCGAAACCATCAAAAGGCGGAAAAATAAATAACCGATGAAAAACAAGTATCAGTGACAGTCGTTGGACGGATGATTAGTTTTTCTTTTTGGAACGATTACATTCTGGTTTGATGCGGGTTGACCGAATCGATTTTTTATAAAACGCGAAGACGGGGATAATGTATGGTCTATCTGATTCTGGGTGCCATCGGTTGGCTGATTGGAACGGTGGGATATTGGGATTTGGGCTGGTTTTTCGGCTTGGCCCTGGGACTTATGGCGGCCGAGATCTTTACCCTGCGAAAGCGCCTCACACGGCTTGAGGGAAAAAGCAGCGAAAAAAACCATGGGGTCGAGGAAACCGGTGCCCGTCTTTCTATACAACGCCATACCCCGGCGCCTTCCGATCCGGAACAGGAATCCGTTTCTCAACCTGTCCGGCAATCGGCGGCCGATGACGGTGACGACGAACTCACCTTCGACCTGCCCCCCGCCTTTGAAACGCCTCCGTCCAATGAGGACGACACCCCGGCCATGCCCGGCGAAACCGTTGAAACCGGAAAAAATCGATTCACAGAGATCCCCGTCCGGGTCGGCGAATATGTGCAAACATTTTTCACCACTGGCAATGTGTTCACCAAGATCGGGGTGGTTGTCCTCTTTTTCGGCTTTGCCTTCCTATTAAAATATGCGGCACAGCGCAACCTGGTCCCCATCGAATTCCGCTTAATAGGGGTGTTTATCGGCGGCCTCGCCCTGCTCACCATGGGCTGGCGCCTCAGGGAGGACCGGAAGGTGTACAGCCTGCTCCTGCAGGGTTGCGGGATCGGCGTACTCTATCTCACCGTTTATGCCGCAGCAAGATTCTACTATCTCATGCCCTACGGTTTCTCCTTTGCCATCATGCTCTGCCTGGTGATTCTCTCCGGTATTCTTGCCGGGCTCCAGGATGCGAAGTCCCTGGCCGTCACCGGTATTATCGGCGGTTTCCTCGCACCGGTGCTGATGTCCACCGGCAGCGGCAGCCACGTGGTGCTGTTTTCCTATTATGCCCTGCTGAACCTCGGCATTGTCGGAATTGCCTGGCGCAAGCCGTGGCGGGAACTGAACCTTATCGGTTTTGTCTTCACATTCGTCATCGCCTCCATCTGGGGCGGTCGTTATTACCAGCCCCGCTACTTTGCCACCACCGAGCCATTTCTCATTCTGTTCTTTCTTTATTACGTGGCCATCTCCGTATTGTATGCGATGCGCCAGCCGTTAAAGCTCAAAGGCTATGTGGACGGCACCCTGGTTTTCGGTCTGCCCATCGTAGCGTTCGGCCTGCAGTACGGCCTGGTCCGCAACTTTACGTATGGCCTGGCCATCAGTGCCCTGAGCCTGGGGCTGTTCTACATACTGCTCGCGACCCTCCTATGGCGGCGCCGGATCGAGGGTTTGCGGATGCTGATCGAGTCTTTTCTGGCATTCGGCGTGGTTTTTGGAAGCCTGGCCATCCCTCTGGCCCTGGACGGCAGATGGACCTCCGCCGCCTGGGCCTTGGAGGGCGGTGCCATTTTATGGATCGGCATCCGGCAGAACCGGCTGCTGCCAAGGGTCTTCGGTATGCTTTTGCAGGCCGGCGCCGGCTTTTTCTTCCTGCAGGCCATCCATCTCTCCTCCCGCCAGATCCCGCTTGCGAACAGTTTTTTTGTCGGATGTATGCTCATCAGCATGGCCGGACTCTTCTCCAGCTGGTATCTTACAAAAAGATCCGATCTCCTCCACCCATGGGAGCGCAAAGCAGCGATCCCGTTGATGGCATGGGGGCTTGCCTGGTGGTTCGGGGGTGCTTTTCAGGAGATAAACCTATTCCTGGCCTGGCAGGACCGGGTACAGGTGGCATTGGTGCATGTGGCCGTCAGCGGCATCCTCATGGACGCAGCAAGCCGTCGCCTCGCCTGGAAACGGTTTTCCTATCCGGCCCTCATCCTATTGCCGGGAATGGGTCTCGCCGGCCTCTACACCGTTGGTATTGGCGATGATATGCATTATTTCGCCCGTCTGGGCTTTGTGGCATGGGGGATTGCCTTTTCGGTCCAATATCGATTGCTTTTCCGCTGTGAAAACATCTGGCCGGAAAAGCTTCTGCCATTATGGCACCAATGCACCTTCTGGCTTCTCATATTCATCCTGACATGGGAGGGTGCCTACTACACGGATCTTTTGCTGGAGGGGGGACGAACCTGGCGTTACTGCATCTGGGGAGTGATACCGGGGACTGCAGTACTGGCCATACTCAGCAAGGGCGATCGGCTCTCCTGGCCGGTCCGCCGGCATCATGACGCCTATTTCGGGACGGGGATGGCTTTGCCTGCAGCCTATCTTTTGGTCTGGGCGGTTCTGGTCAACTTCTATCATGGAAACCCGGCGCCCCTGCCCTATGTGCCGGCGCTAAACCCGGTGGAGATCACGCAGCTTTATCTTCTTTTTGTTGTTATGAGGGGTATCGGTAAACAGGAGGCGTGGCTTTCCCGGCTTGACATCGACCTTAAGGGGGCAGCGCTTAAAATGGTGGTCTACGGGGCCGGGTTTCTTCTCCTGAACGCCATGGTCGCCCGGGCAATTCATTTCTGGGCCCAGGTCCCCTATACGGTTTCGGGGCTGCACCGGTCCGTGTTGTTCCAGTCTGCGCTCTCCATTCTCTGGGGCGTGACGGCTCTTGTGACCACGGTAGGCGCCACCCGGAAAGGCAGCCGCCCGGTCTGGATCGCCGGCGCCGCCATCCTGTCGCTTGTGGTGATTAAACTCTTTGTGGTCGATCTTGCCGGCACCGGAACGGTCGCACGGATCGTATCGTTTCTCGGCGTGGGTTCTCTCATGCTGCTCATCGGTTACTTCTCACCGATTCCCCCGGCACGCACCAAGGAGGTTTCATGAGGTTCTTATTACTGGCCGCCATACTGCTGCTTCCGCCTTCATGGGCAGGCGCCACGATGCACCCTTCCGATTTTGCCTACGGCATGCCCCTCAACCTGAAAGGAGAAGGGGCCCTCTACCGCCTTCCCGTGCCCCGGGAGATCTATGAAACGGTGACACGGGACGACCTTACCGATCTGCGGATCTTCAACGGCAAGAAAGCCGTTGTGCCCCATCTCCTGCGCCGGCCGAAAAGAAAGAATGAGATCCCGGAGAAGAAAAAATCGCTGCCCTTTTTCCCATTGTACCGGAAAGAAAAATCCGTGGGACCGGAGGGGGTTTCGGTGCGGATCGAAAAGGACGCAGACGGAACAATCATCCATGTGGAATCCGCAGCGGTTGAAGACGGCGAAAAGCGCTGGGTGTCCGCCTACATTATCGACGCCGGCAAAGAGGAAGATCGAATACACGCACTCGATATTACCTGGCTTCCGGAATCGGAAAGCTTTGTCACCAACGTTGTCGTCAAGTACAGCCATGATTTGACCCGGTGGACCCCCATGGTCAGCCGGGCGAAGCTTGCCCGGATGCAGTTCGGCGGTCATGAGATATACCGCAACAGGATTCTGCTGCCCGCCAAGCGGGGAAGGTATCTCAGGCTGTCGTGGCCGGACGGCCGTGACGGCATCGGGGTAAAGGATGTTGTTGCCGTGCAGCGAACGGGCAAACGGGTGAGAGAAAACAGGTGGACCGGTTTTGAGGGAGTCCCCGGACCCGATGATGGGGAAAAAAACAAAACAGCTTATGAATATGACAGCGGGGCCCGGCTCCCCATCGACCGGATTCGCCTCCATTTTACAGAGAAGAACACCCTTCTAAGGGCGGCACTTTTCTCACGGCCGAGCCCGGAATCAAAGTGGCGCCACCGTCAAAACGGGATTTTTTATCATCTCCGTTTTGAGGAGACCGTTCTGATACAAGACACCGTTTCCATCGGTCGGACCTCCGACCGCTATTGGCGAATTGAGATAGAAAAGGGCGCATTCGGTGACCCCGGCAACATTCCCGGGATCGAACTGGGGTGGCTGCCCCATGAGCTGCTTTTTGTGGCGCAAGGCGAAGGTCCTTTCATGCTGGCGTACGGTTCTGCCCGACTTGGGGAGGAGGCGGCAAACAGCAGTGCTCCCGAGCTTCTGGCCCAGGTAGTGGGAAAGGGTCGGGAAAAACTGCTCAAAGAGGCGATGCCGCTGCCGAAAACCATTCTCGGCGGCCCGGAGCAACTCACTCCGGAACCGCCCCCGTTTCCCTGGAAAAAGTGGCTGCTCTGGGGAATTCTGGTGGCAGGCGTGGCGATGATCGCCAAAATGGCCCTCAGCCTGGGCAAGGGGATGAATAAACCCTAGCGTGGCAAAAAATAGCCTTAACCACCGTTCCAGATATACCCGGAATGGTTGCCACGAATGGACAGTTACTGGATGCTTGATGCTGGATACTGGTTTTCAAGATCTAAATAATAATAAGTTGTTCAACCGCATCAATCACGTCAAGCAGGGGGCCTTCGAAATCAGGGGGCGGAATATCCCGGGGCAGGTTTATTTCATCCTCGGTGAGCCGCAGGGAGGAATAATCAACCTCCTCCGCTTCGGTGGCCAGAAAGGTCTTCATCCCCATTTTAGCTGCCACCAGATCGTTTATACGATCATTGCCGACCATCAGACAGGCGGACGGTATTTCACCGATTTGCGTGGCGATCTGGCGGTAATATGCTTCCTGCGGTTTGACATGGGACATGGTTTCCATATCCGTCACGAACGAAAACAGATCCGGATCGATGCCGGCCCAGGCGATCCGTGCATCAAGGGCCGGACGCGGGAATATGGGATTGGAAGCCAATATCAGTTTTAAATCAAGTTCCCGCAGCCGATTCAAAACACGGTGCAACCCATTTGGCACCTCAACGGATACCGCAATTTTTGGAAATTCGGTGACATAGTAATCTTCAAACCGATGCCAGATTGCGTCGATCCCCCTGTCATGGCCGTCCAGAAAGCGTGCCATGAAAAAGTCACGATT
>CAZWAE010000135.1:0-10916 GCA_964631805.1 uncultured Desulfobacteraceae bacterium
TCGGTCCTGATGATTGTTTTGTCCTTTCTCTGCCTACAATTCGTTCATAAACTGAAGGCGCGTGAACCGGAAAATCTGATCTGGACCTACCTGTGGTGGGTCTGCATCGGGCTCGCCGGTTTTTCCCTGTCACGATCCGCCGGTCATATTTTGAAACAGATCCTCATTTTGGGGGGGAATGCCGGCACATGGCGGGCCATCAGCCCCTACAGCGGTGCCGTCAATACCATGATGTTCGTACTGGTGGGGTCCATCACCCTTTTTTTCGAACGGGTGTGGGTGATCCACCGGGAAATTCTCACGGACAAAAGCGCGATCCAGACCACCCGGGACGAACTGATCTATATGAACCAGAACCTCGAGGATCTGGTCGCGGAACGTACCGAAAAGCTGGTCCGGTCCGAGCATAAATACCGGCGGATTTTCGAACTTTCCAAGGATATGATCATGGTTGCCGGGAAAGACGGCAGGATCCTGGATATCAACCCCTTTGGCATTCTGCTTCTGGGTGGCGGCAAGGAGGGCGATCTGACGAAAAGGGCCATGCCCTCTTTTTTCTTACGGGAATCGGATTGGGAGCGGCTTATCAAAACCATCCAAAGAGAGGGTGCCGTACGGAGTGCGGAGATCGACCTGAAAAAGGCGGACGGCACGACGATCCGCTCTTTGGTCACCGGCAGCCTGGACAAAGGTCCTTCCGAGTCGGAGGACACCGTTCATTTCCTCATAAAAGATATCGAAAGCCACCATCAGATGGAGCAACAGATGGCCCAGGCGGACAAACTGGCATCTATCGGGGAGTTTTCCGCCGGCATTGCCCATGAGATCAACAACCCTCTGGGCATTATTCTCGGCTACACCCAGTTGATGATACGGGAAGAAACAAAAGTATCCGAACGATACGGGGATCTGAAAACCATTGAAAAACACGTGAGAAACTGCAAAACCATTGTGGAGGACCTTCTTAATTTTGCGCGCAGTTCGCGGCCCCAAAAAAAAGAGGTGGGGGTCCATGAGATGATCGATGATGTCGTGAGTTTTATCCAGCAGCACTCCCGAACCGGCAACATCACCCTTGAAAAAGATTACGATCCCGTACTGCCGGCGCTGGTGCTGGATGAAAAAAAGATCCGGCAGGTGTTCATGAACCTCATAATGAACGCCCGTCACGCCGTTGGAGATGATGGGGACATCCGTCTTTCCACAAAATTCGACGCCCAATCGGATCGGGTTTTGATTCGTGTGGCCGATACCGGTTATGGTATTGAGCCCAAAAACCTTCCCCGAATTTTTGATCCGTTTTTTACGACGAAACCCACCGGCGAAGGTACCGGCCTGGGGCTTTCCGTCAGCTACGGTATCATCAAAAGTCACGGGGGAGAGATCGAGGTTGATAGCAAAATGGGACAGGGATCGGTTTTCACCGTGATATTGCCGGTCATTACGGACGGCGAGGAGTAATGGGTATGAAAAGAACGCTCCTGGTGGTTGACGACGAGAAAGATATGCGCCAGCTGTTGGAAAGAAGCCTTGCACCGGATCTGGACTGCAAGGTGGTCTCGGCCCCCTCCGGGGAAGCGGCGCTGAAACTGTTGTCGGAGAAGATCTTCGATCTGGTCCTGGCAGACATCAAGATGCCCGGAATGGATGGTCTCGAGCTGCTCGAATTGATCAAGCGGACCACCCCGGATCAAACCGTCGTTATGATGACCGCATACGGGTCTATCGAAGCGGCGGTGGAAGCCGTAAAAAACGGCGCATACGATTTTATCACCAAACCCTTTGATCATGACGCCCTGGTGGTGCGACTCGAAAAAGCGCTGGAACGCAGTCATCTGTTGAAGGAAAACATCCGGCTGACCCAGGCATGCGGTCAGATGGTGGCGTTTCAGGACCTGGTGGGAAACAGCACCGGGATGAAGCAGGTGTATGAAACCATCAAAACGGTGGCCAATACCGACTTAACGGTCCTGATTACCGGTGAATCGGGAACGGGCAAGGACCTGACGGCACGGGCCGTTCATGCGTTGAGCCCCCGCCGCCATGGTCCCTTTGTGGCTGTGAACTGTCCAACCGTTCCCGAGCATATCCTCGAGAGTGAGCTCTTCGGGTATAAAAAAGGAGCGTTTACCCATGCCACCCAGAACAAGATCGGCCTGTTTCAGGAAGCGCGGAACGGTTCCATCTTTCTGGATGAAATCGGTGACATCAACCCCACGATCCAGACCAAATTGCTTCGGGTGCTCCAGGAAAAGGAGATAAAACCGCTGGGAGACACCAAGACCGTCTCGGTGGATGTTCGTATTCTCGCGTCTACCAACCGGGATCTGGAGAAAAAGATTCGTGACGGTGAATTCAGGGAGGATTTTTTTTATCGGATCAATGTCCTTCCCATCCGGCTCCCCCCGTTGAGGGAACGGACCGAAGACATCCCGCTGATTGTCAATCATCTGATGGAAAAACACTGTTCAGAATTGAACAAGCCGTTGAAAAGGCTGGCCCCCGAGCTGCTGGAGATCTTTATGAAACGGTCCTGGCCGGGAAACGTGCGGGAGATGGAAAATATGATCCTGCAGGGAATTCTCTTCTCTTCCGAAGAGGCGATCACGCCGAAAGATATGCGGTTCGACACCGAACCTAAAGCGGATACGCCGGTAGCCGGTGGTTTTGACCGGTTGCCCTACAAGCAAGCCAAAGAAGCCTCTTTAAGAGAGTTCAACGCTCATTATATCGGAAACCTTCTGTCGGTCAACGAAGGAAACGTCACCCGGGCGGCCAAAGCCTGCGGCCTGGAACGCCAGGCTCTCCAGCAGGTGATGCGGCGTTACGGCATCAGCGCGGAGGCCTACCGGGATAAAAAATAGATTCAGCCCTACCGTTGTGTATTGGTTTTATTTAACTACAATGATTTGATGAGGTGATGAAATGTCTGAAAAGTGGGTCTATCGGCTCGACGAAATGGAGGCGGCTTTAGCCTTTGCTGGCGGTCGTATGGAAAATGTACTCGCCCTTCTGGGTGGAAAAGGGGCCAATCTTGCAGAGATGGTGAGAATCGGCATCCCCGTGCCTCCCGGTTTTACCGTGACCACCAAGGCCTGCAATACCTATCTCGACTCGGGGGGTGTGATCCCCGACGGGATGTGGGAACAGGTCATGGATGCCCTTAGCATCGTTGAGAAGGAAACCGGTAAGGTGTTCGGCGATACCGGAAATCCCCTTCTGGTGTCCTGCCGGTCCGGTGCGAAATTTTCCATGCCGGGAATGATGGATACGGTGCTGAACATCGGCCTCAATGATGAAACCGCGGAAGGCATGATACGGCTCACCGGGGATGCCCGTTTTGTGTACGACGCCTACCGGCGGCTGGTCCAGATGTTCGGTTGCGTTGTCATGGGCCTTGAAGACGACCTGTTTGAAGCGGTTCTCACCAAAACCAGGTTGGATGCGGGTGTGGAGTCGGACACCGAACTGGATGCTGACCGTTGGAAGGGGGTGACGGAAAAATTCAAGGAGATTTTCAGGCGGCACACAACCAAGCCCTTCCCGTCCGATCCCATCGAACAGCTGAAGCTTGCCACCGAGGCCGTGTTTAAAAGCTGGAACGGCAAACGGGCGGTGGACTATCGGAATGCAGCGGGTATTCCCGACGACCTGGGTACGGCGGTGAGTGTCGTGACCATGGTGTTCGGCAATATGGGAGAGGACAGTGCCACCGGTGTTGCCATGACCCGGGATGGCGCCACCGGAGAGAAACGGATCGAGGGGGATTACCTGATCAATGCCCAGGGAGAAGACGTGGTGGCCGGTATTCGGTTGACCAAGGATATTCGCGAGATGGAATTGGAGATGCCGGAAACGTATAGCGAATTTTCGAAAATCGCCCGGACGCTCGAGGCGCATTACCGGGAGATGCAGGATGTGGAGTTCACGGTGGAAAAAGGGAAACTGTGGATGCTGCAGACCCGGGCCGGCAAAAGAACCGCCCAGGCCGCCGTCCGCATCGCCGTCGAGATGGTGGAAGAGGGCCTGATCACAAAAAAGGAGGCCGTGATGCGCGTCTCTCCCGATCAGGTGGATTTTTTCCTGCACCCCCAGTTTGATGCCGCCGCCGTTGAAAAGGCAAAAAACGAAGGCCGCCTTTTGGCCAGGGGGTTGAACGTCTCCCCGGGAGCCGCCGTGGGTATGGTTGCATTCGATGCGGATGTCGCGGAGGCATGGGGGAAGGTGGAAAACAAGTCCATCATCATGGTGCGGCCCGAGACGAAGCCCGACGACGTCCACGGCATGCTGGCATCCAAAGGGATCCTTACCAGCCGCGGCGGCCGGACCAGCCATGCCGCCCTCGTGGCCAGGCAGTTCGGAAAACCAGCGGTGGTGGGGGTTTCCACAATCGGGTTCAATATGGTGAAACGGCACATGCATATCGGCGACAAGGTGATCGAGGAGGGTGATTGGATCTCTATCAACGGGACGGAGGGTGAGGTGTTTCTGGGAAAATTGGACACCATGGTGCCGGACATCAAGGATCCGTTTCTCATCAAACTGCTGGAGTGGGCGGATGGGTTCAGAACGCTGGGGGTGTGGGCCAATGCCGATTATCCGGTGGATGCCAGGCGGGCACGGGAGTATGGTGCCGAAGGGATCGGCCTGTGCCGTTCGGAGCACATGTTTTTTGAAACCGACCGACTGCCCCATTTCCGGAAAATGATCATGACCGACTACCCCATAGAGAGGCGGGAGGCGCTTGAGGCGCTCCTGCCGTTTCAGCGCAAGGATTTTGCCGGACTGTTCAGGGTGATGGATGGACTACCGGTCATCATCCGGCTCATCGATCCGCCACTCCATGAATTTCTCCCCGACCTTTTTGAGCTGATGCAGGAGCTTTCCGATCTGAAGCTACGCATCAAACACGTGGGCACTCTGTCTGAGATCGACGAGCTGATCAAACAGATCAATGACAAGGAACAGGTTCGAAAAAGAGTGGAGAGCCTGAAAGAGGCAAACCCCATGCTGGGACTACGGGGGGTGCGCCTGGGCATCTACATCCCGGAGCTTACCACGATGCAGGTCCGCGCCATATTCGAAGCGGCCTGCCAGGTGGCAAAAGAGGGGGTAACAGTCCATCCGGAAGTGATGATCCCTTTGTCCAGCCACGCCAATGAACTCAAGGTGCAAAGGACCGTTCTGGAAACGGAGGCTAGAAAGGTGATGGAGGAGCAGGGGTTGGAGATCGACTACAAGTTCGGCACCATGATCGAACTGCCCCGCGCTGCCCTGACCGCAGATCAGATAGCGGGCCATGCCGGTTTTTTTTCCTTCGGCACCAACGATCTGACCCAGACCACGTACGGGATATCGCGGGACGATGCGGAGGCGGGATTTCTCATCGAGTACATGGAATCGGGCATTCTGCCGGACAATCCCTTTGCCACCCTGGACAAGGACGGTGTGGGACAGCTGATGAAAATGGCGGTGGAGAAGGGCAGATCGAAAAAACCGGATCTGGAATGCGGCATTTGCGGTGAGCACGGCGGGGATCCCAAGTCCATAGAGATCTGCCACGGCCTGAATCTGTCCTATGTTTCCTGTTCTCCGTTCAGGGTTCCCATCGCGCGGCTCGCTGCGGCGCATGCGGCCCTGAAGGCGCGACCGGATAGGGAATGAGCCGAATTACGGAGAGGGCGGGTTGTAAACCGCCACATCCCATATCCGGTTCTTTCCCGGGGCGGTATAGATCACTTCGGCCCGGCATGTCGGCAGGTGGACCCGGACCAGATTGTTCTCAAAATTCGCGTAGATCAGGGTATCGATGGATTCGAATGAGATGCCGGTTATCGACTCTTCGAATTGACACACATCCTGCTGTTTGCCGTCGACGACCCGCGCGATCCATCCGGGCACGAAATTGCCGCTGGAAAGATAGAGCGTGCCGGCAGGATCAAAGGCGAAGCTCCCGAAACCCGCGGACTCTTGAGAATTGTAAACGGTTATGGGCTTTCCGCGCTCCAACCGGTAGATATCGTTGTCTCCACTGAAATAAAGGCGGCCTTCGGGATCATACGCCACGTCTCTCACATAGTTGTCATGCCTGTACAGGACATTGGCAAAATCAGCCTGAGTGATCTCTTCCGGCCGTCCTTTATCTGCGATACGGTAAATTTCGTTGGTGTTATGGTCGGCGAAAACAATCTGGTCTCCGACTGCCACGTTGCTCAACCCCCCTTTCCGGCGTCCGAACAGGCGGCACACCTCATTTTCCTGCAGGCGATGGATCCGACCTGCCACCCCTGATCCGAAATTGTTTTCGGTGAAAAACAGGATGGGCCCGGGAGACGGGCCCTGCTCGCACCACCGGCTCGTCTGGACCAGACTGGGTTCCGTCATCTCCAAATCCGTCATGTTATCGGGCATTTTTTGTGGTGTGGGTTGGGGGAGAGACGGGACAGATATGCGATGGTCGTCGACCTTTGCCCAGAGGACGCCGATGCCGAGGAGGATGACAAAGACCGTCCCGGCAACCGTACCCCATCTTTCCTTCTTGGTCGATTCCGGCAGTTCCTTCAGCATCCGGCAGACCGGTTCCGGGGCATGGCGTGTAATGGCCTGCCCCACCCGGCCGGTGCGCCAGGCGTGAGAACGCCACAGGGATTCAAACTTTTCCAGGGGAATAAACGTACCGTCGATGTGACCGCTTTTCTTTTTGCCGGGGACGATTACCGAGAGTCCCCAAACGGTACTCCTGTAGCCGTGGCGCTTTTCAAAACCTTCGACGGCATCCCACCGGGTTTTGACATTGTTGAAAAACGAGTGGAATTCGGCTCCGTCCCTGGAAATGGTGAGCGATGTCGAGTACCATATCGGAATACTGACAGCCATGGATGCCATGAGGAGCAACAGGGTTGACACCACGACAAACCAGAACGACAGAACCACATTGGAAAAATGCACCATCACCATAACGATGGCCATGACCAGTATCATGACCCCTGCGATTGTTTTATTCAGGTGCTGCAGGCGAAACGTTACCTTACGGTCTGCATCTGTCATCGTCTCCTCCTTGCGGCAGGACCATCGGTTTTTATAAAGAGGTCTATGGGTGGGGCTGGCTCCAAGGGTGCCCTGAGAATAAGGGATGAGGGAAGGGGCGTCAAGGGAAATACGGTACGGATCACCGAACCGGCACATGAATGGCGTCTACCTGATTTTGAGTGCACGCACATTCCGATTTTGGGATCGGGTGCTCACGTTTTACACATGCCGGTGGGGTTGCCGACCCACCTTGTGGGCGTGTTCGTGGTAGTGGACGTGCAGCTCCTCATCCAGCAGAATCTTTCCATCCGCCATGGTGAACAGGTGCTGCGTGGTGTTGAGCAGGAAGTCGAACTCGTGGGAAATAACGATGTAGGAGAGATCCAGTTCGGAAAGCACCGTTTTCAACCGCTGTTTGGTGTGTTCATCCAGCCCGCCGGTGGGCTCGTCCAGGAGCAGTACCTCCGGCTCCATGGCCAGCACCGTTGCCAGGGAGACCAGTCGCTTTTCACCGCCGGAGAGTTTGAAAGTGATGCGGTCCTCAAACCCATCCAGCCCTAGGTAGGACAGGGTCTTTTTTGAAATGGCGATGGCTTCCTCCCTTGATTTTCCCATGTTCAGGGGGCCGAAGGCGACATCTTCCAGGACCGTGGGGCTGAACAGCTGGTCATCGGCATCCTGAAACAAAAGGCCGATTCGGTGGCGCACGTGTTCAAAGTCCTTTTCCGATGCCATGGTGCTGCCAAACAGCCGGACGGTGCCTTCAGAAGGTTCCAAGAGTCCCATGATGATATGAAACAGCGTGGTTTTGCCGCACCCGTTGGGCGCCACCAGGCCGATCCGGTCGCCTCTTTGAAGTGAAAAATCCAGGTTTTTCAGCACCGGCCGGTCACTGGAATATCCATAGGTGATGCCTTCAAGTTGTATCACGGTTTCCCGGGTTGTCATATGCCTCCCCATTCGAGACCGCATAAGACGGTCACGGCCATGGTCATCAGGATAGAGAAAATCCAGTTTTGTGCGCTGGCGTCAAATTTTTTCAGACTGTAAAAACGGCCCTTGAATCCACGGCACCGCATGGCCTGATGGACGCTTTCGGCTTTCAGGGATGCCCTGACAAACAGCATCCCGAGCATGTAAGCATAGGTTTTGTAGGTATGAATATTGGTCCCGGGCTGAAACCTCCGGACCCGGGCTGCTCGCAGCAACCGCTGATATTCCGTCCCGATGACATGGACGTACCGGTAGGTCAACAGCAAAAGGTGAACCATCTTTGCGGGGATGCCGAGAGCGGCCAGGGATTGCCCCAGGGTTGCAACGTTCATGGTGGCGATCAGCGCCGTCAGACTCGAAACGATGGCGATTGATTTCAAGGAGATCCGGGCGGACAGGAGCATCCCCTGATGTGTGGCCGAAAAAGGGCCGAGCCTGTAAAACACCTCCCCCTCCACGGTCCAGGGCAATACCACCCAAAGGAATATGAGGAATCCTGAAACGGGCAGGAGCCGTTTCGCGACGGCCCCCTGATTCAGCCGGGCCAGGCCGATGAGACAAAAGGAGAACCCCATGGCGGCGATGAGCACGGGAAGCTGATCGAAAATCGACACCGGTATGGAAATCGCAGCGGCGAAAAGGATTCGCACCCTGGGATCGATCCGGTGAAGCCATGAATTTCCGTGTGCAAAAGGTTCAGGGGTCATCGTGTGGACGCCTTGCTTTTTTTCGATAGTCGACATATGCGACGATTCCCATCAGACCGATGATATATCCGATGCCTCCCAGGATATCGGTCAAGTCCGGTTTTTCGTCAGCACTCTCCCGGCGTCTCAACCGGGTCAGCAGCGGCTTGAGTTTGCGGTCCAGGGCTTTTTCAACGGCTGCCTGAATCTCCTCTTCGGTCAGGCATGAGGATGCTGGCAGAGCTGCATCGAACCCCTTAACATCAACCGTTTCAAGCGTATTTGCACTCTCCGGAGGGGAGACTTCCGGTGTCTCGGGACCCATGTCCGGTGCCGTTGGAATTGTGGTTGCTGATGGGCCGAAACCCTCTTTTATCTCTTCTCTGGAAAGGGTCCAGCTGCCCTGATGGCCGGATCCGGCCCTGAGCACGATCTTAAGGCCCGTAATTTGGGGGGGCTTGAAGGAAAAACCCCCCATAGAATCAGAGCTTCCAGACAGAAGCATGGCGCCGTTGTCATCGTATACTTCGACGATGGCATCTTTGGCCGGTCTTCCGCCGCTGAATTTGCTCTGGGTATGGACATTTTCGCCGTCGATCCAGGCAAAAACGGTGACCCGATGGGCATATGCAGGCCTAATTGGGATACTCCCCCAAATCAAAAAGAGAAAAGCCGCCAGAAGAAACAGCGTGAACGGCCCGGTTCGGCTGTAAAACCTTTTTGAAACACCCATATCACTCACCTTTTGAAACCGGGCACCCGGGCAGCAGCGTCGGCATGACCTTTTTTAAAAAGTTGATGCAAAAGACCGTTATGATTCCCTCTATCACCATCACCGGAAGGTTTGCGACCACTACCAATGTGGCCACTTCGATAAAACCTTCTCCGGTGAAGATCAAAGTCGCCGCGACCACCACACCCCCTAACAGGACCGACAGAAAGCCGCATCCGAACGCCGCAACCGACGAGGCGATCCGGTTTTTCCACAGGAAAGGTGCAAACAGATGATAGCTGATGACGGCGGGCACCGCCATGATCAGCGTGTTCACACCCAGGGTCGTGATTCCCCCATACTGAAAAAACACGCTCTGCAGCACCAGGGCCGTCAGAATCACCGGAAAGGCGGCCCATCCAAGTAAAATACCGACGATGCCGTTCATGATCAAATGTACGCTGGACGGTCCGACGGGAACGTGGATCAGGGACGCCACAAAGAAGGAAGCGGAAAGCAGCCCGGCATTGGCAATTTTTTCATAATCGAGCTTTTTCAGTCCAACTGCCGTACCGGCCGCAGCTAAGGCCGCCCCTGAGATTAACACGGGCCCGGACAGGATTCCTTCGGAAATGTGCATTTTATTCGACCCAATCGTGGAACTCGACCCACAGCACGGCGCCCAGTTCCACCTCTTTGGCCTCTCCATCCTTTTTAAGGGTGTAATCCGCGGAGGTCAGGGCGGCAAATCCCCACCACCCGGCCCTTGGCGCAGCATAGGTAAACACACCGTCTGCATCGGCTTTCACGGTCTGGGCAACCATATAGTCCGTGGGTGCTTTGGCCTTGCCCGAACTATTGTAATACTCCACCTCCACCCTGGCATGGGGCACCGGTTTGCCGTCTCGCCTGACCACCCCCTGGAACACGTTCCCCGTATAGAGGCCGAAAGGTTTTGCGAGCGGAACGATTTCGGTCCTAAGGCCGATCTCCCGGTCCCACCCCTCATCGTCCCCGAAAGCGGCTACCACCGTTTTGGTGATGTGGATGATAAAGCGGTCTTCGGCAGGTTCCCAGTAGGGCGCCGGTTCCATATGGAACGCGTAAACTCCAGGTCTTTTGATGGTGTACCCGGCCTCCCAGGCAGGGTTGGCCATCACACGGGTTTCCTTTAAGGTAGTTGTCAGGTCAATATTCTGGTCGCCAATCCGCACGCCAAATGTTTTGGGTTTGGACAGTTCCATCCCGATATTCTCAAACGGATGGGAAAACGACAGCATCAGGACAATGGTTTTGCTCTCCCCCTGCATCACCATGGAATCGGAGGGAATCACCATGCCGAAATGCGCCAACGCAGGACCCGTTGCCATCATCCACACCCATCCGAACAACACTACAAACAGCGACTTTTTCATCATCAAGCTCCCTTACCGCAAAAAAAAACCACGACAGCGGCATCTTCCTGACACCTCACCTTCGTGGTTGGTTTACTGATT
>CAZWAE010000136.1:0-10794 GCA_964631805.1 uncultured Desulfobacteraceae bacterium
GATTAGCTTTGCTGTCATCAGACTCTCCTTTCAAATAAGTTATTGAAATCTCCCTATTTACCCTTGACAAATCCGTCGAAACATTATGCCAATTCGATATCGATGTCAACCCACTGCGATGAATATCAATTGCCCCATCGGAGGGTCTCCGTCCCTCCATGCCGTATTTACCAATAGTTTACTTTAATTTTTATAATATAACTATAAGTTATTAAATTGGATACGGAGCTTCCATAAGGCCGGATTCCTCATTTAATCCCATCATGATATTCATATTTTGAACGGCCTGCCCGGCAGCCCCCTTGACCAGGTTATCAATGGCTGAGATGATGATCATGCGTCCGCTCTCTTCATCCAGTTTGAGGCCGATATCACAGAAATTGGTGCCGCGGACATGACGGGTTTCCGGCATTCCTGAGCCGGTACGGAGCCGAATAAAGCAACATCTCTCGTAAAAGTCCGCCAGGCAATCGGAAATATCCTTAAGCCCTATTCCCGGTCGCGGCATCGCATAAAGGGTCGTCAACATGCCGCGGCTCATGGGAACCAGATGAGGGACAAAAGTGATGTGAACCCTTTTTCCCGCTTCATTCGACAGGATTTCATCGATCTCTGAATTGTGCCGGTGTTCCGCTATTTTATAGGCTTTGAAGGATTCATGGACTTCACAAAAATGTGTGGTCAAAGAGGGAGAACGACCGGCACCACTGACCCCCGATTTGGAATCGGCAATAAGCGATTCGACCTCGACCATTCCGTTCCTTAAAAGCGGCACTAACGGCATCAGGACGCTTGTTGGGTAACATCCCGGGTTTCCGATGAGCCGGGCATTTCGAATATCCTCACGATATACTTCGCTGAGTCCGTATACCGCCTCCGGAATCAATGCTTTTGCAGCATGTGGCTGATAGCTGGCCTCATAAACTGCAGGATCGGCAAATCTGAAATCTGCCGAAAGATCGACCACCTTTATATTTTGATTCAACAACTGGGGTACGAATGCCATGGAGATTTTGTGCGGAAGCGCCAGTATGGCTACATCCGTTTGTCCCCCAGCTAGATCCAGGTCCATTTCCCGGCAGGTGTGTTCAACAACACCGCTCATGGCAGGATAGACCTGTTCAAAAGGAAGACCTGCAAACTGCCGGGAGGTCAGAACGGATATCTCTACTTCCGGATGACCGGCAAGGATTCGAACCAGTTCAGCCCCTGCGTATCCAGTGGCCCCGATGACACCCACCCTGATGGTCATATCTCCTCCGGTTTATCGTCTGCCGAAACAGCGGACTTCACCGGTTTCGGATATTTTTGCATAAGAAAAAGGGAAAAAACACACCCTCTTTGCGGCGTCCCAATTGTTGGATCCAATTTATCCGCCGAGATAGGCTTTTTTAACTTCAGGATTAACAAGCAGATCCTCGGCCTTCCCCTCAAGGACGAGATTGCCGTTTTCAAGTACATACCCACGCTGGGCAAATTTTAATGCCAGTTGGGCGTTTTGTTCAACTAGCAGAATGGAGGTTCCCTCTTGGGCATTGATCTCCTGAAGGGCCTTAAAGACATTGAGCATCAGCAGGGGGGCTAGCCCCATGGAGGGTTCATCCAGCAGCATCATGCGCCGTCCGCTCATGAAAGCCCTCCCGATGGCCAGCATTTGCTGCTCACCGCCACTGAGGGTGCCCGCCTTCTGGGTTTCTCGCTCTTTCAGACGGGGAAACAGATCAAATACCCGTTCAAAATCCTCAACCATTTTGTTCCGGTCTTTACGCGCGAAACAGGCCAGTTGAAGATTTTCCAGCACTGTGAGGTTTCCAAACAATCGCCGGCCTTCGGGTACATGCGAAATGCCGAGCTTGGTCACCACTTTTTCCGGTGGATAACGAAGCAGATCCTCTCCGCGATAGATCATCTTTGACCCGGGTTTTACCGGAACCATCCGCGATATGGCACGCAGCGTGGTGCTCTTCCCCGCACCATTGGCACCGATAATCGTGACAATCTCTCCCTCGCCGATCTCGAAATCGACGCCGTGAAGCGCCTTGATGTTACCGTAATCGACTTTGAGGTTTTCAATTTTTAAAGACATCAGAACTCCACCTTCTGATCACCTAGATAGGCCTCAATTACTTTGGGATGATTTTGAACCTCATCCGGTTCGCCTTCAACGATCACCTGTCCGAAAACAAGCGCCTGCACATTTTGACACAACTCTCGTACGACGCGCAACCGGTGTTCGATTAAAAAAATGGCAAGGTTGAATCGCTCATGGGCCTGGCGGACCACGTCAATCATATCCATCAGCTCATCCGGCGTCATGCCCACAGTGGGTTCATCGAGGAAAAGTACTTTGGGTTCGGAAGCCAGTGCGCGTGCCATCTCAACCCGGCGCTGGGCGCCGTATGGGAGATTGACCACCAACTGGTCTGCAAACGCGTCGACACCGAACATGGAGAGGTATTCCATTGCGAGTTCCGTAGCTTCCTTCTCCTGCCGGTGCCGTTTGGGAGTATCGAACATGGCACCGAACAAGCCATAACTGAATTTGGAATAGCGTGCCATTTTAACCTGGTCCAGGACTTTCATGTGCCGCCACAACCGCATCTCCTGAAATGTCCGAGCAAGTCCCAAAGAACCGATTTCATTTGGTTTTTTCCCGGTAATAGTCTGCCCCTCGTATAAGACCTGCCCCTCTGTGGGTTCATAGATACCGGTAATGAGGTTGAAAATGGTGGTCTTCCCCGCTCCGTTGGGGCCGATCAACCCGGTGATCTGGCCGGGTTCCAATGTCAGACTATATTCCGAAACGGCCTTTAAACCGCCAAAATAATGACTCATTTGATTAACTTCAAGAAGCGGCATATCAATCCACCTCCTTGGGCCCAAAAATACTACGGATATTAAATTCCCGAAATGCCACCAGTCCGGTGGGACGATAGATCATCACCAGGATGAGCAAAAGCGGAATGAAGATCCATTTTAAAATCTCAAGGGGCCTCAATGCTTCACCCAGCAGGCTGATGGAAACGGCTCCGACAATGGAACCGTAAACGGAGTTAAGGCCGCCAAAATAGACCATTGCAAGGACTTCTGCGAGTTTCTGTACTCCGAACATGGCCGGATTCACATACCGGAGCACGTGGGCCAATAGCCCGCCGGCCAAACCCGCCCAGAATGCGCCCAGAAGAAACGCTGTCATTTTGGTTTTCCGGGTATCCACTGTCATTGCATCGGCTGCCATCTCGTCATCACGGACGGCATTGAGTGCTTTTCCTATGGTAGAGGTCACAAAATTGTTGATTGACCAGACGCCGATGACCACAACAGCAAAAATCACCGGCAATGTGGACCAATCCGGCTGGCTGGAGATGCCTCTTGCCCCCCCCAAGGCCTGAATGTTTTCAAACAAACTCTTGATGATGAAAAGGAAGGCCAGACTGATAATCGCCAGATAGTCCCCACGTGTCCGAAAAGAAGGAATGGCGATAATCAATGCGCCAACCGATGCTGAAAGGCCCCCGAATATCAATGCCAGGGGAAAAGACAGAAAGGCCAGGGAGGAATTTAGTACGGCATCTCCCAGGACCTTGTCATTGACAAAAAGGCCCACTGTGAAAAGTGATGACATATAGGCGCCGATGGCCATGAATCCCGGATGGGAACATGAAAATTCCCCCATATACCCGTTGATGATATTGAGACTCAACGTAAACAGGACGGCGATCAGCGTCAGTTTCAAGACGATGAGGCGATAGTCGCTGGGTTCCACCCAGAAATGAAAAATTGCGTACATCATTCCCAGATGCAACGTCGCGGAGAACCCCAGAGGCCATTTTTGTAAAAACCGGGCGAGGTCATTGGCCTTGGATGCCGAGAGTCTGGTGACGATCACAACCGGCCCCACATAGACGATCCCGATATAAACAAGGGCCATGGGGATGTGCATGAGAGTCGCAAAATCAAAATCGGCATTCTTCAATGCCATATTGATCACACCGGCAATCACCTTGAAAATGGTCACAAGACCGAACAATACGGGCATCTTGGGAAGGCCCAGCCCATCCGAGAGCTTGGAGCCGATGGCCAGTTCCAGCAATACACATATCAGAAAACTGAAAAGAAAGCCGAGCAGAGGAACGGGGCCGAAGAACCGGCCGATGGTGACGGACAGGTTTTTTATTGGCGTTTTGGACGTTGTTTTTGCCATTGGTACGTTTCCTAATCCTGATGATTATAACCGGAGTTTTGAGCTATAGGCCTCGCCAAACAATCCATGGGGGCGGAATATGAGAATCAACAACACGATGGAATATGCGATAAGATCCCGCATATTCGACCCGATATTAAATTGGAAAATACGGTTGAACACCATGATGGCCGGCACTGTCATAATCTCTATAAATCCCAGTAAAAATCCTGCGATGCACGCGCCCATGATGGAGCCCCTTCCCCCGAGGATGGCTGCAACAAACGCTTTCCACCCGAAAGTAACCCCCATGTAGGGGTCCAGCACCGGATAGGCCAGGCCGAAAAGAATCCCTGCAGCGGCGGCAAGCGCCGACCCGATGGCGAAGGTCATAGTGGCGATGGTGTTAATCGGCACTCCCACCAACGGCACCACCGCAAAATCATATGCCATCGCCCGTATGGCCATTCCCCATTTGGATCGGGTAACAAACTGGTGCAGCGCGATCATGAGCGAGATGGACACCAGTACGATCATGATTTTTTTGTTGGTGATGTATACGCCTCCGATATTATAGGTCTCCGAAACGATGAGCTGTGGGAATTTCATCCGTTGCCCACCCAGGAAAAATATATTGGAGGTTTCCAGAATGATGCCGATCATCAGCCCTGTGATGGCGGCAGAGGCGCGCGGTGCATCTCGCAACGGCCGGTATCCCACACGCTCCACGATCATTCCGACAAATCCCGTCAAAAACATGGAGATGAGAATGGTCAGGACCAGTACCACCCAGCCCGGCATCATGGCTGTCACTCCAGTGCCGACAAGCGCCAGCAAACCGGCGGCGACAAACAGGCCGATATAGGCGCCGACCATAAAAATATCGCCATGGGCGAAATTGAACAGCATAAGGATACTGTACACCATGGAATACCCAAGGGCGATGAGGGCATAAAAACTCCCCCACTGGAGGGCATTGACGAGATTCTGCATGAGAAAAGTAAAGGTCATGCGGAGTTCTCCATAGAAAGGTAAAGAGGCCCGGGTTTCGAGACGCCGGGCCTCTCATGTTTTTCAGTTAATGAATCACTGCCAAGCCAGACAGGTTCAATCGATTGTTCGGGTTTCAACCACCGTTAGGGGCATACACTCTTATGGAAAGCGAATTGACCCTCAGCGTTGATTTTAACCACCACGGCACATTTTTTGGGATCGCCATCGGGGGTAAAGGTCATCCCGCCGGTGATACCGGGAAAGTTCTTGATGGCCGCCAGTGCATCTTTCACCTTTGTCCGGTCCGCTTTCACATCCCCGGACAATCCACCGGTATTTTTAATGGCCTGAACCATGAGCCCCAAGGAATCCCAAGTCAGCGCAGCGACATCATCCGGCGTTTTCTTGTAGGTAGCGGTATATTCATCGATAAATGCCTTGGTGGCACCCTTGGCCCCAGCTGCAGCATAATGTGTCGAGAAGAAGTAGCCTTTGCAGTCATCGCCGCAAAGTCCCATCAGGTCGCCGCCGCCCCAGGAATCGGATCCCAGTATCGGTTTGCTCCAACCCATCTCCTTGGCCGCACGTACGATCAACGGAACTTCAGAGTAATACTGAGGAGTGAAAAGGACATCCGCACCCGACATCATGATATTGGTCATCTGGGCGGAAAAATCTTTATCCCCCGTGGTGAACGACTCAAACGCGACTACCGAACCGGCCCCATGGATCTTTTCGAAAGCCCCTTTGAAAAACTCGGCCAATCCTTTGGGATAATCAGCGGCAATATCGTAAAGCACGGCGGCCTTTTTCGCACCCAGCTCATCAGTCGCGAAGTTTGCGGCCACAGGTCCCTGAAAGGGATCCAGGAAGCATCCGCGGAAGACGTAGGGACGATCCAGGGTCGTGTTGGGATTGGTGGACCAGGGGCTGATCATGGGCGTCATGAAATTGTTGGCGATCTCCCCGGCAGGCACTGCCTGGCTGGAAGACTGGGGGCCAATGATACCCAAAACAGCATCTTCGGTGATCAGCTTGGTGTTCACCTTGACTGCGGACTCCGCCTTGTACTCGTTGTCTTCATAAACAAACTTGAGCTTATAGGTCTTTCCCCCGACCTCCACGCTTGACATTTTTTTGAAATACATCTCGGCGGCATTTTTGGATGATCCCCCCACGTCCGGATTGTCGCCGGTAAGGGGAATGTTGAATCCGATTTTAATGGTATGTCCATGGCTGGAAGCCCAGCCGCACGGCGCCAGCATGAGACTTACGGTGACAATAGCAACAACTAACAGCAATCCTTTTTTCATCGGTACCTCCTTTGCAGCGTCTATGGTTGAAGCGATTTCACCGTTTCCATGCCGCAGCGAAGGCACGCGAAACGATTTTAAAGGCTTCAAAAGGGTTAATTGAAACGGTAACATCTTTTCCGGACTAGGCACCGGTTGATATCACAGGCGCCTTTTTTTTACAATTATTGTTTCATTGCCACTGGTAAAAATCTCTCAGGTTTTGAGGTCATTCACCAGGTCTTTCAGAATGGAAACCACGTTCCGTCCTCGTGCGCCGGCAATACGATGCGCCTCATCAACCACTTGACATGCCGTCTTTTCCAGGACGTCCGACTCCGGAAGGGGCAAGCCATTTCGCTGATACTTCCAGGTCAAAAGCCGTAGGGCCAATCGTACCTGCTGATCTCTGAAAAAACCCATCGATTCCTGCCCCTCCTTTTCGGGCGACTCAGGAAATGCAGATTGAAAATACCACCTTCTCAAGAAAATATTTTGGATTTCGACCGGAAGTTTTAAGCAGGTGGTCGGTCTGGCTGAGATTTTGAATAAAACCAACCAATTCATCCTTTGTAAACCGTTCCGTTTTTTTAAACATCTGATAGACCGGATAAGCGTTTCTCGGATTTTTTGCGATCATCAGGTCGGTGGCAACAACGGGCTTTTTCTTTTTTGCCTTCCTCTTTTTTCCTTTTAGATCTGTTTTATCATCGGCTGAATGCAGCGGTTGCCACGTTGTTGTCTGATCAGAAAGTGCTTTGTCATGGAGTTGGATGGCCGGCATGACCCGGCTTTGGAATATATTATAGGGGCAACCGGGGTACCATCTGTTCTCCTGATCGCCATCCATAAAAGCCCTGATGACCAGCAACTTGCGCATCTGGTTAACCACGGCCGCCAAAAGCTGCAGTGGATGTCCGGTGCTGGAATCTTTCAGCAAAGACTCCATATAAAACACCGCCCGGTCAAGATTCCTGTCGGTTACGGCATTGGTAAACTCATATAAGGGGTCTTTTTTGGATCTCTTAAGGACCGACTCAACATCGGAGCGTGTAATGACCGGCCTATCACCGGCATAGTTGATCAATTTTTCCAGATTCTGAGCAAACGTCCTGAGATCGAAACCGGTCATGTCGATCATGGTCTGCAGAACTGGACGATCTGCGGTCTTGCCCGCTTTTTCCAGGATTGAAGCCATTCTTTCAGCGAGAACCGACTCCTGGACAATCCTGTCTGCCTTCCTGGCCCCCTTGGGAACCGAGCAGTCGATGACGGTTCCCTTTTGTGATATCAGTTTGAACAGGCGCCGCCTTTTATCGACGATGTCGACGGTAAGAATCAGAAAATTGTCCCTGGGAAAACCCTTCTCAAGGGCAGAAGTGAGAATTTGATCATTGTCCTGATGCCTGGGAATGGGAAAACCCCTTTCGCGACAATACCGAATAGTTGATTCCAGCCACTCGCTGCTGGATTCCGGTGCCATCTCCCGGGACAGGAGATTGACCTTATCCGACCGGTCGACGTCGTCAAAGGAAAGGTCAAGCAAGGCCAGGAGTTTTAGAACATGGCGCGAGGCTTTTTTGAGGTTGTCGTTTTCAAACGCCTTACGGCCTGCTTCAAGAATTTTACCCGTGTCGCGCCTGGAGTGAAAAATCTGGCAATCCAACAACGAGACCACCTTCCGCCCGGGAATCAGGGAAAAGGTCGTCATTTTCTGAACCGCTTCGGCAACCTCCGATTCCGAATTGCTTACAGGTTCGTAATTGATGCTGCTGGGACCCTCCGGAATCAATACGCTTAAAAGGGTCTTGAATGCCGTCTTGCAGAGAAATTCCTCACCATAAATCAGATAAACGGCCGCATACTCCGGAACTCCGCCCCCAGTACCCATCTGATCCAGATGATCGGAAAGCTGTTTGTAGTGAATTTCGGCCATTTAAAACCGATTCTTTATTCCGGCATTTTGCCCAATAGCAGGTGATAAAGGAAAATGGCAATACCCACCGATATGGCGCTGTCCGCCACATTGAAAGCCGGCCAGTGATATTCTCCGATGAAAAAATCTAAAAAATCGACAACGCTACCCATTCGGATTCGGTCGATGAGATTTCCGATGGCACCACCGAATATAAGTGCAAAGCCCACGGCCAGAAACCGATGAGTTCTCGGTGTATTTTTAAAAAAATAGAGGATGAGACCCAGCGCGAAAAAAGATGCTATAATGAAAACAACACTCCGGACGGTGGGATTCTGTCCAGCCAGAAAACCAAAGGCACCACCCGGATTATGAATGTAGGTAATGTTGAAAACTCCCCTTATGACAGGGATCGATTGGTATAGCGGCATACCGCCGGTGATGAGGGCTTTTGTTGCCTGGTCCAGTACGACAATGATACCGGCGATCCAGATAAGCATGGCGTATTTGCTTTTTAGTAAATTTAAAACGTCCAACGGCAGCCTCTATGATCGCTTTGGCCATGGATCCGCTGACGCTTCATGGCCGGAAAAAATGGCGTGGCACTCCCTTTCACCCTTTGGTTGGGAGTACCCGCCATGGGTGTGGATCAACTCTATAGTGTCCGTCCAGAAATAGGGATTTTTTCGTGAGATCAAGGAGGGGGTCAGATTTAACCCGGAGGAATAGCGTGCTATTTTGAGGAGTTAAATCATGGCGCCCGACGCCGATATCGCGGAAAAAGACCATTTATGGATGGGCCCTATCTAATGCGGCAATAACGCCTGAGCACCTGTTGCATAGGGTTTGATGAGCCGAATTTGAGCCAACAGACGAATCATGAATCCAGCAGCGTTCACACTTATCGTCCGCAGCCGATTCCACTGAAATGGATAATCCGGGAAAAAGGGAACTCTGGTATGCCCCTTCCGAACTTACGTTTTCTACCAATTCGGCGCCGGATACAATGAACAGTGTTTTCAACTCATCCGCATAGGGTTTGAGGGCCGGAGAAAGTGTTTCCCCGGGATACAATGTTATCGCCGCATCCAACGGGTGGCCAATCTTTTTCCCCGCTCTTGCCTCCTCCAAGGCCTTGGTGACCTCTCCCCTCACCTCGAGCAATCGCTTCCAGCGGCCGGCCAAATCCTCATCCTTCCAGGAGGGATCGGTTTCCGGCAGCTGTGCCAGATGAACGCTTTCCGCCTTTCCCTCCCGATCCGGCATGAAAGACCAGATCTCTTCGGATGTAAAGGGCAGCATCGGGGCCATCAACGAGGTAATTGCTTCCAGTATGGCGTGCATGACGGTCTGGGCACCCCGCCTCATCTCAGAACCGGGAGGAGAGGTATACAATCTGTCCTTGAGAACATCCAGATAAAAAGCAGACAGATCGAGGGTACAGTAATTGTGAATCGTATGGTACACGGTATGAAACTCAAAGGACTCGTAAGCCCTCCGGGTCTTTTCTATCAATTGCTGCAATTTATGAAGTGCGAACCGATCGATTTCGGACAATTTTTCATAAGGGGTAAGATCCAGATCCGGGTTGAAATCATTCAGGTTTCCCAGCATGAAACGACAGGTGTTTCGGATTCTCCGATAGGCGTCGCTCAGCTGTTTCAATATATTGTTGGAGATGCGAATGTCTTCCCTGTAATCCGATGCGGACACCCACAAACGTAGGATTTCCGCTCCGTGCCGATCGATCACCTCCTGGGGAGCGATCACATTTCCCAACGACTTGGACATCTTTTTACCATTCGCATCCACGACGAAACCGTGGGTCAACACCGACGCATAGGGTGCCTGCCCCCTGTTGCCGACGGCGGTCAGAAGCGCGCTGTGGAACCATCCCCGATGTTGATCGCTGCCTTCAAGATAGAGATCCGCCGGCCACCTGAGATTGTCACGCTGTTCAAGAACGGCAGCATGGCTGACGCCCGAGTCGAACCAGACGTCCAGAATATCGGTCTCCCGGATGAAATCGTTGCTTCCACACGACGGACATGCCGCATCGGCCGGGAGAAAATCGGCGTTATCCTTTTCAAACCAAACGTCGGCACCATGGGCTTCAAACTGGGTGTAGATGCGATGGGCAATCTCTTCGGTCATATGAAGCTGGCCGCATTTATCGCAGTAAAAGACGGTGATGGGAACACCCCATGACCGTTGTCTGGAGACGCACCAGTCCGGTCTGTTTTCGATCATACCGAAAATTCGTTCCCGGCCCCATCTGGGTATCCACTCGACCCTGTCGATCTCCTCCAATGCCTTTTTTCTCAAACCGGTCTTATCCATTGAAATGAACCACTGAGGTGTGGCCCTGAAAATGACCGGCTTTTTGCAGCGCCAGCAGTGGGGATAGGAGT
>CAZWAE010000137.1:0-1150 GCA_964631805.1 uncultured Desulfobacteraceae bacterium
CGATACCCCCCTGCCTGAAATTGGATACCGGCAGGATGCCGTTTTCCATTAACGGTGTGGTGATGTAGGGGGTGCCCATGGTGGTCATCGCCTTTTTGCGCGGATGCTCCTTGAGCATGTCGATTTGCGCCTTGACCAGGTCCCCAAATCGATCGGGATCACTGGGCGTCGGTTTCTTCAAGGGGACATTGATGGCCACGGCTTTCAAATTTTTAGCGCCCATGACCGTGCCCACGCCACCCCTTGACGCGGTCCGCTCGCCGGCAGCAATTACCGCATAACGCACCCGTTTTTCACCGGCCACACCGATACAGGCGCTCTCGGTTTTCGATCCGTGGATATGTTTCAACTGCTTCTGCAGAGAGCGTGGGTCCATCCCCGCCAGATGTTCTGCGTCCAGAAAGGATACCCCCTTTCCGTCGATATACAGGTAGGTCAGACAAGATGCCTTTCCTTCCACGATGATCATATCATAACCGGCACACTTCATCCACACACCGAAGTTGC
This sequence comes from uncultured Desulfobacteraceae bacterium, assembly GCA_964631805.1. Taxonomy (GTDB): domain Bacteria; phylum Desulfobacterota; class Desulfobacteria; order Desulfobacterales; family CAZWAE01; genus CAZWAE01. The sequence goes on from CAZWAE010000137.1 coordinate 508, forward strand.
CGCCGGCATAGGAGCGCGTAATGGTACCGGTCAGGGGGCTCTTTGTGGTCACCGCCCATTTGGAAAAACCCTGCAGACCGGTTGCTCCCAGAACGCCGATGGACAGAATCAGCTTGTTTTCGGCCCCAAGGGGATCGATCCCCGGAGGCAGTTCATCATACAGGTACTTGGACGCCAATCCTCGGGCGGAGATATAATCCCGGTGGGATTGCTCTGGAATTTCCTCTATCGTACAGGTCGATGCGGACAGATCGATTCTGAGGAGTCTGCCTGAAAAGGTGGTCATTTTTAAAATTTCCCTTTACGCATTCAAGTGTCCGGACGGCACCAAAATTTTACACCCGTAACTGGAAACCATGTTGAGCAGATCGCGGGTCAGGCGCTGATAATCAGGATTTTCCAGCAATTCACCAAAGGTCGCAAGGGTCCCGGCGCGGGTCTCGATGACCACATAGGGTGTCGCCCCCACGGCGACATGCCATTGGCCGACAAGCGCAACACCCCGTTTTTCCAGATGGGGCACATAGGTTTCATTGAAAAACGAATCAAAGGCATAGATGTCTGCGGCATTGATATTGAAGTGCTGGGTGAACTTAAATCCCTTTTCAATTTCAATGGGATCCGCTTTAAGGAAACTTCTGGG
>CAZWAE010000137.1:1250-6414 GCA_964631805.1 uncultured Desulfobacteraceae bacterium
CCGAAATCGTCCACCAGACTGAAAATACCCGCGGTCAGCTCACGGTATTCAGGGCTCCCGATGGCCTGCAGAATCTGTCTGGCACCGGCACACGAACCTTCGACGACGATCTGTGGACCGGGCCCGATGGCCGCATACCAGCGCCCGATGACTTTTATGCCCAGTGATTCCATCACCGGCGTATATTTCTGCGCCATGAAGCGCAGGTATTCATCATGATTGGCGGTGTGAATGTTATAGTGGTGGTTGAACCGGTAGTTGATTCCGCTGGGAATCTCTTCCTTCATGTGGCCGGTGGGTGCCAGAATCTTTGTTTTGTAGTTGGTGACCAGAAAGTGGAGCAGGTGGTTGAGCTTGTCGAACTCTTCCTCCATGAGCAGCCGCTTGATATCTCCCACCGAATCGGCCACACTCTCAAGAATGCAGTAGGGCCCTTCACCGGCGGCAACATGCCAGGAACCGATGATGCCGGTCAGACCCATCTCATGAATGCCGGGGATGTAGTTTTTAGCGGCAAAATGGAGAAATTCATCCTCTTTACCGGAAAGGACATCAAAAAACTGTATAAATTTTGCCGCCATTTTCAGATCCCCGTCGATGCTTTTCTCAATGCATGGCACGTCCCCCATCCACCAGCATGGTCTGGCCGGTCATGAAATCACTTTCTGCCGAGGCCAGAAACACGGCTGCGCCGGTCAGATCTTCCGGTTTCTCAAGCCGGTTAAGGGGTGTTTTGGACGTGTCGTACCGGGTTACATCCGCAAGCCCCCGGCTGGCTTCCGTGTCGGTAAAACCGGGAGCCAGGCAGTTGATGCAGATATTGTGCGGGCCCAGCTCCACGGCCAGGGCGCGGGTGAGGCCGATGATCCCGCCTTTGGAGGCCACATAATGGGCAAAGCCGTGGGAGCCGGTGAAAAAGACCTCCGACGCCAGATTGACGATTTTTCCATAGCCCTGGTCGCGCATAAAGGGAAAGACCGCCCGGGCTGCCAGAAAAGCGCCTTTGACGTTCACGGTCATCACCAGGTCCCATTCTTCCGGATCGATTTCATGGAATCCTTTGCGCTTGATGCCGTCATACACCGCGGCATTGTTCACCAGAATGTCGATGCGGCCGAAGGCCTTTACCGCGGCCTCTGCCATGGCCTGCATATCCCCGGGGCGGGTGACATCCCCCTGAAACAGGTCGGCCCGGCCGCCCATGTCCTCCACCTGTTTCACGGTCTTTGTCAGGTTGTCGATATCCTTGCGTGTCACCACCAGGACCGCTGCGCCCTCTTTAGCCATTTTAAGGGCAAACGCCCGGCCCAGGCCTTTGGCACCCCCGGTGATCACCGCGACTCTGTTTTTTAAACGCATCAATACTCTCTCCCTTTTTCTTCCCATATTTTTCTCAGGTTGAAATCTTCCGCAATCAGCTTGAAGCAGTTGTAGGAGCTGCCGCGGCCGATACCGCCACAGGAGTGCAGATTGGAGGAACAGATGTACATGTTCTCTATATTGGGGATGCGGTAATTGGAAATTTCGGGCACCGGTCGGAAGCGGTCATGCATGGAGAGCATCATGGCCCCTTCGGCCCAACCGCCCTCTTTCATGTCAGGATGACGGTAACTGACATCCAGGGGGGTCTGGATATTGTGCGAAATCACGTTGTCCCAGGTCATGTTGGGGGCGTAGATCTGCCAGTCCTTGAGGGCGTGGTCCACAATTTCGCGCTTCATTTTGAGCCAGTCCCTTTCCGAGAACATGCGTAAGGGAGCGGCGAACTCCTCGATGAGGATGGTGTGCTTGTCCTCGGGCGCCCGGAGGGGATCCCAGATGCTATCGGCGGCCGCCATAAGGAACATTTTGCCGGGGCGGGGCATGCCCGAGGTGAAAATGTCGGCCATGTAGCCATAGGACATGTAGTCCTCATCCTTGGGGCCCATGTACAATCGCGGCTGCTGCCCCAGATCGGGGTTGAAGCTTTTGGCCTTATAATCGGGCAGCTCGTGCAGGGCCACATTGCCCCAGAAAATCTGGGAGCGGTCGTAGTCGATGTTTTTGATGCGGTGCAGGAGCCGGTGGGCGATCTCCGTGTCCCTGAGCATGCGCATCATGGTCTGGGGCACGCCCAGATCGCTGATTACCATTTTACGGGCTTCGACCTGCGCGCCGTTGACCAGTTCGACCCCCACCGCCTTGCCTCCTTCGACGATCACCTTGTCCACTTCGCTCTCCACAAAGAACGTCCCCCCCATGGAACTGAAGGAACGCTGCAGAGAATGGCTGATGACATGGGTGCCGCCGGATACGATGGAGGCCGATTCCATAGATAGCACCAGCCCCAGCATGTGGATCACCTGGTAAACACCCATGGCATCGACGGGAAAAGAACCGGAAGAGGTGGGAATGGCGCGCATGAAGAGCAGCCGCATTTCCGGGCTCTCGAAGAGGTCGCGGGCCACCTGAATGCCGTTCTGGTAATGCCACACGGGATCGAAGGGATACTTTTCATCGGTAAAAAGCTCCTCCAGTGGATTGGGCACCCCCCAGGGGGTTGGCGGGCTGTAGCGATACTTCCTGAAGGCTGTCCGCCATCTCTTTTCGTAGCGCTCGGTGATCCATTCGTACATGTCGGCATCTCTTTTGGAGAAGCGGGCGATCTCGTTATAGGTCTTCTGAAAGTTTTCGTGTGAAAACTCCTCCTTGCCGGTATCCGGATCCACGACGCGAAAGGCACTGTATCCTACAAAACAGGTTTCGTCAGGGAAGACCATGGCCTCGTTTCCCTCGGGAAAGATATAGTGAAGCCCGAATTTCCTGAGGTTAAAATCATTGTAAGCGGGATGACCGAACATACGGGTGAAATGGGCACAGGGATTCTGCAAAAAAGCCGGCGCGGGCAGTTCGTCTCCGGCGGCACCACCGCCTATCTCCTGGAGTCGTTCAAAGACACCGGTTTCCAGTCCGGCGTGCTGCAGATAATTGGCAATAATGGTTGCATGATGACCCCCGCCAACCACAACGGCATCAAAACTCATATCAGCCATGATCATTGCTCCTTTATGAATAGTATCAAAAGAATAACCCCATTGGGCGCGCCGGTGACGATTTACCCTTTAAGGCTCGCCAGTGGGCTGGGTTTTGCATCATCGTTGGAATCGCCTTTAAGACCGGACAGGGGACTGCCGGTTCCGCCACCATTGCCAGCCGCCTTATTGTCTTTCGATGGGACAGGCGCCACCTCGGCTTCCGCCGGGGATTCTACCGTAGCGGCACCGCCTTTTCCGAACAACGAAAAACGCCCGAAAACAAGGGCCAGAAAGGCCTTCCAGAGGATCGATGGTTTGAGCCCCATCAGAACGGCGTGGCGAATATCCCTGGGCTCCATGTAAACCTTGATGACCCAGTGCAACGGCTCGGTGGATTCCATATTCATCTGCAGCACCTGCTCGTCTTCAAAGCGGGTGTTGAAAAGGTCTTGAAAATGGGCCAGCATGACGGTTTTTCCCAGCCCTGTGGATTGGACTTTCATGATTGCTCACCCCCTTAAATCAGGCCGAGTTCTTCAGCACGGGTAATGAGTTCGGGTTTCTGCCACCACTTGGGGATATCGTAGTCCTCGGCGATGCGATTGGCCGCATTATAGCCGTTGGCCATCAGGATGGTCCCGCCCGGATAGGTGCAGGAGCCGCAGATGTACAGATCCTTTATAGCGGTGGCGTATTCGGCGCACAGCTCGTTGGGTCTCAGGTAACCCATCTGCAGCGGCAGATAAGCGCCCTGTTTATAGGAGCCCTCGCGCATGTCGATAAACTTGTTGTGAATATCCTTGGGTGTGGTGATGTAGCGCCACATAACGGTTTCATCATCGATATTGGGCACATAATTTCTCAATTTGGCCATGCACCTGTCGGCGATCTCATCACGAATGTCATACCATTTATCGCCGCCCCCGTCAGCCAGGTTATAGGGCGCGTGACAGGAGATCAAACCGGTATGTTTTCCCGGTGGTGCCTGGATGGGGTCGTGCAGGGTGGGAAAGCAGCTGTTGAAGCCGGTGTCCATCAATTCCCCCTTGCGGATGGCGTCGTAGTGGTCGATCAACTCCTGGTAGGACTCATAGCCAAAAAGGTGGATTAAGGCCTTGGCCACATCCGGGTTGTTTTCCGCTGTCTTGATTTGCGGTGTCTCGTTAAGGGCCATATGCACATGGAAAAAGCTGGTTTTTTCCCATTTCCAGTCATTGACGCGGGTGACCAGTTCCTTTTCCAGATTCTCTTCACCCACCAGCTCAAGGAAGGTCTGATGGGGATTGAGACTGCTGACGATAAACTTGTTGGCCTCATAATAGTAGCCGTCCTCGGTCTCCACTCCCTTGGCACGGCCGTTTTCGATAACGATTTTGGATACCGGTTTTGGACCGATGATCATGCCGCCGTTTTTATAGAGCACCTTGCTCATCACGTGGGCCAGGTGGTGGGTGCCGCCCGCGATCAGCCGATAATTGGCCATACGGTTGATATAAAGGGGAACGAGAAAACCCAGTCCCTCCAGATCGTAATCCAAACCCCACATGCAGGAGGCATACAGAAAAAAGGTGCGCACATGTTCGTTTTCAAACAACTCCTCCACGATGGCTTTGGGCGACATGGGCTGTATCGCCTGAAGATCCCGGCCCACCTCGTGGGATTTCATTTTGACCATGGCCTCCATGGCCGGATGGGGCGGTGCGTAGGTGGCAGGGGCAATGAACACATCCATGTATTCCTTGAATTTGGCCGCTGCATTCAGGTAGGTTTTGGCATCCCTTTCAGAAAACTGGGCGATGGACTTGGCCGTACGCTCAGGATTCTGGTAGATGCACATGGTCCTTCCATCCTGAAATGAAAGAGACATGACCGGGTCGGGGTAGATGAATTTAAGGTCGTACACCTCCTCCATATCGTGCTTGAAGTCCTGAAAAAACGGCGCATAGTCCACCATGGGCATATAGATGGCATGGGTGTTATGGATGAAGGACGGGATGGTGATCTGCTCTGAGCACAGGCCGCCGCCCATTTCGAACCTTCTTTCCAGCAACAGGATCTTCTGTCCCGCTTTGGCCAGATATGCGGCCGTAAGCAGGCCGTTGGGTCCTGCACCTATGACGATTCCATCGTATTCCGGCATGGCATCCTCC
>CAZWAE010000137.1:6514-10754 GCA_964631805.1 uncultured Desulfobacteraceae bacterium
AGCCAAATGTTTTCAGGATGATTCGATTTTTTAACTTTACCTATTGACATGTCAAAGCATATATTTTTATAGATCTATAAGGATTTCTTATGTAACTGAAAATATTCTTATGCTTTATGCGTGTTAATCTCAATCAACTCAGATCCTTTTTTCTGGTCGCCCGGGAAAAAAGTGTGACCAAAGCCGCTGAACTGCTGTTCATCACCCAACCGGCCGTTACCATGCAGATCAAGTCCCTTGAGCAGGACCTGGCGATCAGGCTTTTCAATAAATATGGGAAGAGTCTGCAAATGACCCATGCCGGTGAGGTTATGTTCGGCTATGCGGAACGGGTTTTTGAGATCGTGGAAGAGATGGAATATGTCCTGCGCGGTCATGCGGAGCTCAAACACGGCACCTTGGCCATCGGTACCACGCGTAGTTTTGCCAAGTATCTGATGCCGGATATGCTGTCCCGGTACCAGGAACGCTATCCCGACGTCAAAGTTTCCTTGAAGGTCGGCAGTTCACAGGAGATTTCCGATGGATTGATGACGTTTCAGTACGATCTGGGCATCATCGGCAGGCTGCCGTTCAAAAGCAATTTGAAAGTGGTACCCTACTCAAAGGAACCGTTCTGCCTGGTTACCGCACCCAATCATCAACTGGCATCCAAGGAAGAGATCCACCTTGCGGAGCTTAAAAATGAGCCGCTGATCATCAGGGAGGAGGGGTCCGGATCAAGATATGCAATCCTCTCTTTGCTGAGTTCTCACGGTGTCAATCCATTTGTTTTGATGGAAGCGGAAAGTGTTGAGTTTATAAAGGAGTATATCATGAAAGGGAAAGGAATTTCATTTCTATACCGGCCTGAAATTCGGATGGAAACGCGTATGGGGTTACTCAAACCGGTGCGGGTGAAAGAGGGGCCATTGGTCATACAAACCGATATTGTCTACCCCCGGAATGTGGATCTTTCCCCTCCGGCGCAGACCTTCCTGAGGCTTATTGAAGGAGAAGAACTTTAGCTGGAAAAACAGATATCGGGATAAGAAATTTAAACTTGGGATTTCTGCCAGACAATTCATATATCATTTGGTGTCTATGCGAAGTAATTGATAGCAATAAACTGTGTCTGTTCGGTTGGTCAGAATCCCGGCATAGCGCCGTACTTCATACAGTATGCCGAATACTCAGGATAACCAGATTCCTTCAAAATTTTGAGCGTATCGGTGGTATCATAAGCCACCCGGTTTAATATAACCTGACCGGTGTCTGTGTCAAATACGGCAAAGCTGGCCCGCGGGTCTCCGTCCCTCGGTTCACCGACGCTTCCTGGGTTAATGAGAAGTCGATTCCCAATATTTTTTATGTACGGAATGTGAGTATGTCCTGTTATCAGGATATCGGCCCGCAGACCTTCGTAGTAATCAATCAATTCCTGTTCCGCAGTATCAAGTGGGATATAGTGATGCTGAGAGAGCTTTGGGGCTGTGTGATTCATGTAAAATGTTATGCCATCTATGTTTAGATGCTGCTCCCGAGGAAGATTCCGAAGATAGGCCTTCCCGCTTTCCCCAAGACATCCCCTGGTTAAATCCACCGATCGGTCGAGCGCTGCTGCCAGATGGGCATATTTGTTATGCAGAAGTGAAGAGGCTTTCAGGTCGTGGACAATGACAAAGTCGTTGTTGCCCATACAGACATTGGCTCCGATACGTTTAATCGTTTCGATGCACTGCTCGGGAAATGGGTAACCCACCACGAGATCACCGCAACAGATGACAAGATCATAGGGTGTACTCATTAGTACACTCTCAAGCGCATGCAGATTCCCATGTATGTCGGATATGATCAAGATTTTCATATTGCTTGAGTACGCAATCGTACGTCACAAAGCAAGGCCTTATATACAGGAAAGCCCGTAATCGGATCTCGATTACCATAGTCAGTCAGATAGTTGGTATTCGCTTCCCGCCACCCTTCTGCGTGGATGGGACTTCCACCGCCCACATTCACCTCTACCTGTCCGGTCATCACATCATCGGTCACCTTGGCCCAGAAGCCCACCCGCCCTCTGGGTGATTCCACCCAGACCCGATCCTGATTTCTTATACCCCTGACCTCAGCATCTACAGGATTAATGAGAACCTGTGGCTTTGGTTGTAGCTTCAAGAGCCCTGGAATGTTCAGATGCTGCGATCGAAAGGCCGACTGAAGCCTGGCCCCACTGTTAAACACCAGCGGATATTTTTTATAGAGCTCTGGACTGCCCAGTGGACCTTCGTTGGGCTCTTTGTATTTGGGCAGGCCGTCATAGCCGTATTTCTCCAACAGGGTTGATCGGAGTTCAATCTTTCCAGATGGTGTATTGAATCCTGATTCTCCCCTTTTGCGCAGCATTCCCTTGGCATATTTTCGATATTCCTGTCTGCCGGCATCATATTTTAAGCCTTCCGGGTGTGTCTCTAACTCCTCCAGAGTAATGGGACCGGTCTCAAAGTCAAATTTGAGACGGTCATCCTCCGTGGCCGGAAACAGATCACCGTATCCCAGAGCTTTGGCCAATTCCACCAAAAACGTATACGCGGATTTCGCTTCCTCTATTGGTTCGATGACCCTTCTCCGCAATTGACAGTATCCACTGGGGTACCTCTTATAACCCAGGTTTTCATAATTTGTGGTAGCAGGAAGCACAATGTCTGCGAACATCGCATCAGCAGTCATGAATCTGTCGAACACCGCCAGGAAATCGAGATTTTTGAAACACTTTTTCCACAACTCCGGATCGGGCAGGCTGGTCAAAAGGGATGCACCAACAACCAACAGGGTTCGGACAGGATAAGGATCGCCCTCTAGAATGGCCCGGGGAGCTTCCAAAAACTGGGCTGACTTGAGCATATCGCAAAACAAGGGGTAGGTATCGGCTCCAATGGGTTTTACTCCAGTAGGCGGATTCAACCTGATACGCGGGAATTTGGCCGGGTTGGGCGGCCTTAACAAAAGCCCGCCAGGCACATCAATATTGCCTGTTATAGTCCAGAGGCACAGGACGGCACGGATGCTTTGGACCCCACAATTACTGTACTCCAACCCGGTATACATAAGAGGCGAGGCACCTTTGGCCATGGCTATGAATCTGGCCAATTCGGCAATAGTATCCCGTGGTACTCGGGTAATCTTTTCGGCCTTTTCAGGCGGGAACTGTTGCACGTAATCACAAAGCTCTACGAAACCATAAGTCCAATCCCGCACAAATGCCTGGTCAAAAAGTCCTTCGTTCACGATGACATGCATCATGCTAAGCGCCAGCGCACCGTCCGTGCCGGAACGGATTCCGATCCATTGGTCCGCTTTTTTTGCGGTCTCAGAGCGCATATGATCAATCACGACCACCCGGGCGCCTCGCTTTTTAGCTGCAATAATTTTCTTCATTTTGGTCGGGGGTGAGTCTGTGGGAGGATTTGCTCCCCAAACCACAACCAGATCCGAATTTTCAAAATCCGGATAAGTGGCATGCATGGAAGTTCCGAAGGTCGGAATTGCAGCGATAAGGTTATAGGATACAGAGCAAAGCGAGGCAACTCCCGTTCCGTTGGGTGAACCAAAGGGATATAAAAATCCGGTGACGCCTTTGCTGGAGGGATTCGGGGTTCCGAAGACATCGATGAGGTTTGTATCGAAACTGCCACGGCCAAAGTAACTCATGACAGCCTGGGCTCCATAAACCTCCTTAGTTTTCTGAAACATGTGGACAATGCGGTCAATAGCCTCGTCCCAGGTGATTCGCTCAAATTTCCCTTCCCCTTTTTCGCCCACCCGGAGAAGGGGGTATTTCAAACGGTCTTTAGAATAGATGATTTCCTTAGAATGAATCCCCCGGACACAAACGACGCCGACGGGGTGGCTTTTGATGGGTGAAATTTTCTCCACCTTGCCATCGATCAAATCAACATTCACACCACATCCGCCTGGACATATTCCACAAATGCTGGTCACTGTTTCTTTGGTCATATGGATTTCTCAAGACAATAAATATGGAATGAGTTGGTATTTTACTACATTTTTGATAACCCCATGCAAGCCTTCTAATAAACGAGGGGGAAAAAATCAAATAGATCCAAAATCAGTATGGGCATTCAATTCCGGCAGTCACATTGAATGTGTACGCATACCAAATGAAGCCGTAGAATGGATTGGAGCGCATACAACATGTACTGTTTTGGTGAGAATATCCGAGGATTAAGATAGACATCCCAAA
>CAZWAE010000138.1:0-5343 GCA_964631805.1 uncultured Desulfobacteraceae bacterium
GATCCCTTCCCCTTCTTTTGATCTTGAGCGAAAGGCCGTCGGCATCACTGAACTGCTGGAACAGGCCGGCTGCGTCGGTCACGTTCTCAACGCTTTGTTCGTTCACACTGGTGATGACATCGCCGTTGCGCAGACCCATTTTCCTGAGGATTGAATTGGGACGGATACCGGTGAAGCTGAGTCCATCCGGCTTGCCATTGCTAAAATGAGGACGGATCCGAACCCGCCGCATCAGCTCATTGACATTCTGCATGGCGGTTTCCATCTCCCCTCGATTCAGTGCGATCTGCCGTTCACCGGATTTTGCCCGGGTTTGAACCGGTGCACTGCCGGGGGCACCCGGTCCTCTCGTCGCCAGCGGCCGCTTACTGGATGTCCGGGCGCTCACTTTTTCCATCTCGAGGACTTCATCCTTGCCGTCCACGGTCAGGACCACTTTTTCCCGCAGGATGATCCTTATGCTCGCGTTTTGTACGACATCCCCCACCCGGAAGAGGTTCTGTTTCCGTTTCCCCTTTTCTTCGATGACCGCATAAGGCGCTTCGGCCGACCCGGTGACGGTCCCCCATAATTTCAGGTTCAGTTTCGTCTGCTTTAGCGTTTCGACATCTATTTTTTCCGGAACGGGACCATCGTCCGTGATGGTGTTGAAGAGATTCCGCCGGGTGATCGCCTCATATGAAACGGGGGCGGAAGGTTTTTTCTCCCTTTGGAGCGGCGGCGGTTCCGGTGACACCGCCACCGTTGCCGGCAGGGGCTCAGCGGTTAACTTGCCGTACGCTTTAAAGCCGAGGTACCCTCCCACGGCGATGAGAATAATATTTATAATTGCCAGATATCGTATCATTGTCCGTTAACTCATGTCCATCCACAAATGGTCTTTTTCCGCGATATCGGCGTCGGACGCCATGATTTAACTCCTCAAAATAGCACGCTATTCCTCCGGGTTAAATCTGACGTCCTCCTTGATCTCACGCAAAAATCCCTATTTCTGGACGGACACTAATGCGGTTTTTATTCAACCGGGTTGCCGCATCTCCATAGGCGCCACCCGGGCCACCGGCAGTCAGGTCTCCATCGCTTCTACCTGCATGACCACGTTGATATAGCCGTCCCGTTTATCGGCTGCAGACAGGGAAAGCCTGCGGATAGTGACCACGTTTTCGGATGTTTCAACCATCTTAAGATAGGGCGCCAGGCGGTTTACGGTAACCCCCTCGATCTTCATCTCCACCAGGGATGTTTTATAGCCGCCCTCCTTGGAAGAGAGGGTTGACGGCTTCATGTAGGTGATCTTGTCTTTAATACCCGCCTGTCCGGCCAGTCTGTCCAGGAAGGAAAAAAGGGTAAACCCCCTCTCCCTTTTGGCAAAGCTTTCCCGGATCAGCCGGGACTGCCTGCCGATCTCCCGGTATTCCCGGTGGAGATCCTTCAGTTCGGCGATGGTTTTCCTTTTCGCCTCAATCACCCGGTCCAGGCGCGCCCTTTTATCGAGCAAGGGGAAAACGATAAATTGAACGGCGATAAAAACGGCCACGAACAGCACCATGGTAAAGACAGCATATTTTTCCCGATTGTTGAGTCTCATCGCCATCCGATGGTTCCACTTAAGTAAAATAAAGCCGATGATGCATCCGGCTGTTCCAATTGATCAAAGCTGAATTTTCAGTTTAAAATTCACCCGTTTCCCGGATTTGTCCTTACTGGTTGAGCTGATGGATATGGCCGTAAAAAACGGTGATTTTTCAAGGAGGTTTTTCGCATCGTCCACCGTGTTGAATGTGTCCGAATTCCCGGAAATTAGCACACCCTCCGGACCCAATGCAAGTCTCACCAGCCGGACGTCCAGGGTCCGTGGAATGCGCCGGCTGATCTCGTTCAAGACATCGATGGCCAGTGGCCGGTTTCCGGAGACACCGTAAGATCGAGCCTCGTTGCGGGCTTCTTTCACCTTGAGGCGCATCTGGTGCAGCGGGTCGACGATTCGTTTCACCTCCGGGAAAGCTGAGCGAAAGGTTTGTGTGATCTGTTCGTTGAACTGCCCGAGAATCCGTTGCTTGGCACGGACGTCGAGGCCGAAATTCAGCAGGGCAAGTCCCCCGATCAGTAAGGCAAGGAGACCTGTTTTCATCAGCTTGGGTTTGTTCTCCCGCCAGAATTTTTCTCCCGCAAAAACCTCCCGGTTGAAATTAAAGCCGGAATGGCGCGCGATTTCCGAAAGCACCAGGGGAAGCACGTTGCTCGTTTTTACCGTCCGCCACGCCTCTTTTTTCAATGACGGTGCAATTTTCCCGGCCTGCTGTGAAAAATCCACATGCTGCACCGGGAGATCCAGAGCTTTGGATAGCGCGGTTTTAAACCCGTTGGCACCCGGGTTGGGTCCTGTCAAAAAAAGAGTTTCGGGTTGGAAATGAAGATCGGAGGTCTCCTCCCATGCGAGCAGTGAGCGCTGGATAGCGGGTGCTACGGCCGCCGCCGGATCCGATGGATCGGCGTTTATCTGAAAAGACCGTACAAAGCAGATCCTCCCGGATCGGAGATAAAAAAGAGTGCATGTATCGGTATCCATATCTACCACTATCGATTGACGTGTAGCCTCGGCCCCTGCGGCCAATACACGGGCGGCGGCGTAACCGCCAACCGTGACGGTGCGCGGCTTGATGTGGAAGGCTTCCAGAATCTCCAGGAACCGGTCGAGGTCCCTCTTTTCGATGGCAGCTGTGACCAGATCCGTCCCGGTGCCCTGGGCGGAAAGCGGGACGGGTTGAAACGCAATGGCCAGTTCCTCCACTGGAACCGGCAGTTGCGATTCTATATGAAACGGGAGAATTTGGCGGACCTTTTTTTCTTCTTTAAAGGGAATCCGGACATTTCGATAATATAACCGGCCGGCTGGAATGGAAACGGTGGAAACAGCGTCGGATAGTTTCATCTGCCCGGAAATATGTTTCAGGGCTGCCCGCCATTCCGTTTCGATATCTTTTTTCGGGTCGATGGGGGCATGGGAACAAGCGGTCACCTGGTTTTCCCGGATGCCCAGGCTAACGGCGACGGCGCTGATGGAATCGGTGCGTATGTCCAATGCGATAATCGATCGACTCATGATGATTTCTTTTGTTTTGTCAACGTGCCTCCCAGCTCAAGACCCGGCATTTCCATTTCCCCGTTTTTTTGTCCTGTTCACGTTGAACCACGGCGTTTAAAACCTGCTTGATATCGCCGCGCTCCGCTTTTGCCTCGATGCTGAAAATATCGGTGGACGTTGTAATAAGGCTTTGAAATTCAGATAAATTTTGACCATCAAGAGCGCTGATTCCGGGTACGTCTGTATACCATGTGCGGCCCGAAATGTCATTAACATATTCGGTGCCGGACATCTCCTCACGGTGGTCAACGATCGCCTGGGCAAACCCTTCGCTGCCCAAGGGCATCAGGGCGGTAAGCACCTGAAGGGGGGCTGTACTGATGTTGATTCGGCCGGAATGGGCAAACCCGTCGCCTCCGGCATCCTGCATCCCATGTACTGTCACATATTCGGATATCCCGGTATTTCCGTCGACCCCGTAAAACAGGTCATGCGTAACGCCCTTTACCCACACCATGTCGCTCAGGTGCGGCATCCGGCCGTTCCGGCAGGAATAGGCGGCGTCAATGTCCTTATAATAGTCCGATTCCGCACCGGTCAACCCGGTGACCGCATCGTCATCGCCGGCGTCAATCCAGTCTTTCAGTGCATTGACGATGGCCCTGGGTTCGACTTCATCGAAATTTTCGTCGTCCGCGATGACATTTTCGAGAAAACGCTCCCATAGAAACATCTGCGGATCATTTGGGATATTTTTATCCGGAAACCGCACGATGGCGTTCACCTGGATTTTGCCCATTTCATCGGTGATATGGACCTGGACCCGTCCGTCGTCGAAGGGAAAGTCATCTAAAAGCCGGTTTAATTTTTCGTCGTCCGCCCAGTCTTCCTGAAGAGTGTCGGTTTCGGATTTGATCTTATCTTCAACCAGCACCGCCATTGCCAGATGGATGCCCGACACCGCCATGTGGGAGAGAGCCGTCCGATCCCTGGCGGCGGCGATGGAATACACGGCGGAACGGACCTGTCGATTCAACTCCAGGCTGACCACCACCAGCAGCGTGATGATCGACAGGGTCAGCAATAGTGCCATCCCTCGATTATTTCCCAGTGTCCGTCCAGAAATGGCCATTTTTTCCCTCACTCGGTGGCGCTCTCCCGGTGTATGGGCAGATAAGCAGCGGTTCGGTATCGCCGGGACACCGATGCGGTGGCCAGTTCAAGCCGGATATCCACTACCCGCGGGGTGGCGCGGTGGTAATCATCGCTGTCGGAATCCCAATCCTCTTGGGTCAGGCCCTTTCCGTCGATGTAAGTAGCGGTAAAAGCCTTTACCGATTCACATAGGATCGGGTCCGAGCGGTTTTCTTCGAACGGTTCCTGATGGTCGAGGCGGTCGGATCGCCTGAGCACATACAGGAAAGTCCCTTCGTCATCGGCTTCAGCGGTGACATAGTAGACGATCTCAGCAATTCCCACCTCCCGATCCGGTTTTGCCGAGAGATGCTCGATGGAAGTAAACCGGATGCGGGAAAAGGTTTGGCCGGCAACGGAGACCCGATCCCCTTCAAAACGGAAAGGGTCCGCCGGGCCGTCGGTTTCGGACGAGGGTGCAGCCGGGTGCGGGGTGATTTGGACTGCCCGCAGGTCGCGCACCATCCGTTCCAGGCAGATCTGTGCCATCTCCTCCATTTGCAGGGTATCGCTGATCGCCTCGTTGCCGCTGAACACGAACCGGTAGGATCCGAAAACCGTTGTGACGATGATGGAGAAGATGAACAGGGCCACGAGAATCTCCACGAGGGTAAATCCCCCTCCGGACGGATGCCGATAAGCGCTATCTACGGGACCGTTTCCCTTTTGGGAACGGATAACATGGAATTTTGGAATGCCACCCATATGCTGTTCTCACCGGATGAACCGGTACGCTTTGAGATGAAAAGAGCGTTCTCCATCATTGAGCGCAACGGTCATGTCCAACTGCTTGAGGTCCTTCGCCGTTTCTTCCAGACTGTCGGAGGTAACGTCTGTCACCGCCAGTTTCCAGCTATACCCGGGGTATTCATCTCCGAAATAACCGGTTTCGTTCTGGGGAATTTCGGGGAAGGCGGCTTCAATTTCGGCCATTTTGACGTTTGCCAGAAAGGGTGCGGTGGTAAAAAAACCTGCTTCCTGGTTCATGGTCAGGGTTTGGGAATGCAGCCGGAAAACGGCCAGCAGCACCAGGGCGATAATCGAAAGGGAGACCAGAATTTCCA
>CAZWAE010000138.1:5443-10752 GCA_964631805.1 uncultured Desulfobacteraceae bacterium
TTACCCCTCAAAACTTTCGTATGTGTCGAATACTTTCATCCGGGTCAAAAAGGGTTCGATCAGAAATGATCTTCTTTTCCCGCGATCATTTTCAATGTGGATCAACACCCGGCTTGAATACCCCTTTTCCGTAAAATAGATCTCGGCAATACCGGCCGCGCGTTTGTCACCGTCAGGGTATTCAACATCAAGAACGGTGAAACCCTGGGGGAGGGTCCATCCCTCCTGCTCCGCCCAGAGTATTTTCTCTTCGCTCATGGCGGCATCTGTGATCCAGAATTTTCCCGAGTCGATGTTGATGTGCAGAATGAACCGTTTTCGGTCACGGAGGGAACTCTCCTTGAGGGCTCTCGTTTTAGCGACGAGCCACTGGGAAACCTTCCGGTTCTCATCCGAGAGTGTGGGGACCCCGATCCGCGGCAAAGAAAACGCCAGCAGCAGGCTGATCAGGGAGATGACCACGACCAGTTCGATCAAGGTGAAGCCGATGCTTTCTTCTTTACTCGATCTGCCAGGAATTAATGTCCGCATTCTTACCTTCGCCCCCTTCCACGCCGTCGGCGCCGAAGGAGATAATGTCGAAATCACCGTGGACCCCGGGACTGAGGTAGAGAAACTCGTTTTCCCAGGGATCCTTGGGCACTTTCCCTTTTTCCAAATATCCCCCCGTCTTCCATTTTGCGGCCTGCCCGGATTCGGGTTGTTCAACCAGGGCCACGAGTCCCTGTTCTGTGGTGGGGTATCCGCCGTTGTCCAGTTTGTACAGCTTCAAGGCGGTTTCCAGGCTTTCAATTTGAATTTTGGCTTTCAGTTGTTTGGCTTCATCAGGCCGGCTCATGATCCGGGGAACGATGAGGCCGGCAAGGATGCCGAGTATCACGATGACCACCATCAATTCGATCAGGGTGAATCCCCGATGGTTGTTAGCACCCATAACAGGCATGTTGTCATTTCCTCCTAGTCCGGCAGGCCGGAATTTTGAATTTAAATTATGAAATTTGAATCGATGAATGCTACCCTTTTTCCTCACATCACAAGACGGTTCATCTCGAAAATCGGCAAACAGACGGCCAGGACAATAAACCCGACGATGATGCCCATCACCAGTATCAACGCCGGTTCCAGCAGTGCCGTCATACTCATGATCCGGGTCTCGACCTCTCTTTCAAACGCATCGGCAATTTTGGAGAGCATGGTTTCCAGTTGGCCGCTCTGTTCACCCACTTCGACCATCTGTATGCAAAGGTCCGGAAACATTTGGGTGTCGGCGAGCGCCCGCCCGAGCCCCTGGCCCTTTCCCACCTCTTTGGCCGCCGTCTCGACAGCCCGGGTGATAAGCACATTTCCTGAAATCTTACCGACCACCTCGAGAGCCTGGAGCAGGGTAACCCCATTTTCGAGCAAAGAGCCCAGTGTTCGTGCCAACCGGGCAGTCGCCGCTTTCCTCCATAACAATCCCATCACCGGCAGACCCAGCTTCAGCCGGTCGATCAGAACCCGTCCGCGGACCGTTTCGCCCATTTTGCGGAAGAGAATGGGCAGCATCGCCGAGATGCCCAGAATTGCCCACCACCAATCCTGCAAAAGGGTGCTGAGACGGATCAGAAACTGGGTCGGTGCCGGCAACACCTGGTTCATGTCTGAAAAAATACCGGTGATGCTCGGTACGATAAACGCCAGCAACATGAACACCACCACAGCGCCCACAAGGGACATGAACAGGGGATAGGCCATGGCCGTTCGGATTCGTTGGGCCAGTGCCTGCTGTTTTTCTCCATCATCCGCCAGTCGTTCCAGAACCACTTCCAGCGTTCCGGAGCTTTCACCGGCATTGACCATATTGATATAGATGGGTGAAAAGATGTTTGGAAAAGGAGACAGGGCCTGGGCAAAACTGCTGCCCTCCACGATGGCGTCCTTGATCTGTGCCAACGTCCGTTTCAACGGGTAGGAGCGGGTCTGGGGAATCAGGGAATCGATGGCCGTCACCAGCGGGAAACCAGCCCCCACCAGGGTGGAAAGCTGCCGGGTCATCATGGAGATTTCAGCCGGCCGGATACGGGTGAACAGACCGGCGGTAAAACCGCTCCGCACCCCCGATTTTTCCGCAGCGTGTCGATCCTCTTTTACGGAGATGGGGAATATACCGGTAGACCGCATGTTTTGACGGGCCGCCGGCGCGCTCTCCGCATCGATGATGCCGGAAACGGTTTTCCCCCTTGAATCCAAAGCTGTGTATTCAAAAACAGGCATCTGTTCGTCAGTCCCGGATGGTTATGGCCGGTATTCCGTCCCTAATCTATATAAATGATTGATGTACCCCTCGTTGCCCGGTTCGAAAAAACCCTTATTACCGTCCCCTCAATATAATGAAACGGCATCCGATATGCAACCATCTATATTTACAAAAGAATGGCGGGTCCGATATCGGAATCGGCGTCGATTCCGCTGTGTCTCTTTCCGTCGGAACCTGTCCGGTTCGAAACTGTCCTTTTCCATTTCGGGCATTTCTGGAAAATTGGATGCCGGTGAAATCGGTATGGGTGCCGGAGATGTCTCAGAAAATATTTGACTAATTTCACAAAGCAATATTAAAATACAGCCTTCAATATTTCCTTTTATTATAGCTAATTGCAATGTTGTGGCGACTATCATCGGTACGGGAAACCGGTTTATTAAAGCCGGATTCCCGGCAGCCTTCAATGGGTACAGGCGACAAACGAACCGCCGCCGGGGCTTGATCCCATTTCCATATCACAGAAAAGGCTTTGAAATCATGTATGAAAGTTTTTTCGGCTTCCGCGAAAAGCCCTTCAAGCTGATCCCCAATCCGGCGTATCTTTTCCTGAGCCGGAGCCATGAGGAAGCTTTGGCTCACCTGACCTACGCCACCCGCCAGGGGGATGGGTTCGTGGCCGTGATCGGTGAAGTGGGAACGGGAAAGACCATCTTGTGCCGCTCCTTTTTGGAAAACCTTGACAAGCAAACGGAAGCTGCCTTCATCTTCAACCCGAAGCTGGATCCCGTCCAGCTTCTGAAGTCGGTCAACGACGAATTTGCCATCGAGGCCGGTATGGATGACCCCAAGGCATTGATCGACACGTTAAATGCCTTCCTTCTTGAACAGAGATCCCGGGACAAAACCGTCATCCTGCTCATTGACGAGGCACAGAATCTCACCCGGGATGTTCTGGAGCAACTGCGGCTCATATCAAATCTTGAAACCACCAGCCACAAACTCATCCAGATTATCCTGGTGGGCCAGCCCGAGCTTCTGGAAATGCTGGAATCCCATGAACTCCGTCAGCTGGGACAAAGAATTGCACTCCGGAGCCATCTGGAACCGCTCGCTTACCACGAGACCCTGGCTTACATCCAGCACCGGATTCTGGTGGCATCACGGAAGCCGGGTATCGTGTTCTCCCCCGGTGCCTATCGCCGCATCTACAAATATTCGGGCGGTATTCCGCGACTCATCAATATCGTGTGCGACCGGACGTTGCTCATTGCATTCGGTTTGAACCGGATGAAAATAAGCAGCAGCATTGTCAAGGCGGCGGTCCGTGAATTAACGGCCGGGAGAAGATCCGGCCATAAAAGCACGGAAAAGAGGGTCGCATTCATCCTGATCGCCTGCTTTGTTTGTGGGGTCCTGTTTCTACTGGTGCCCCGGCTGCTTCATACCGATGCGGTGCAGAAGGCGCCGCCCCCCGAAAAAAAGGTTGCCGCTGTTCCCGTGCTGTCGGAGGAATCCGTTGCCGCGGTCCGTCCGGTGGCAGCTGCCGTGTCCGAAACCGTTGAAATCGCCCAGCCCGCCGAAGAGCGGGAGATCGATCTTGCCGATGTCTTGAAATCGTTGTCACCTCGTGAATCCAGGCGACAAGCCCTGGGCGTGGTCCTGGATCTGTGGGGGGCGGAGCCCGGCATCGACCCCCATCTGGAAGAAACGGATGACAGTCTGGCCTACTTCACCCTGGCGGCCCGGCAACACGGCTTGACCGTCGAACGGATAGTGGGGGATCTGGATCGGATCAAGCGTCTCAACCTGCCGGTTATCCTTGAATTCTCCGGTCCGGACGGCATGGGCAACATTTATCTTACTGCCTCCCGCATCAATGCCGCAGCCGGGGACCGGGTGACCCTCAGGGCCGGGGAGCGCACGGTTGCAATAGAATGGGATCCCCTTTCTGCCAGCTGGTCCGGGGTGGGTTATCTGCCATGGAAAAATTTTCTGAATCTTTCGGGAAATATCCCTCTGGACAATCCCAAAGATGCGGTTCCCACCGTTAAGATCCTTCTCAGGGATATCGGTTTTCATGAGATTGTTATTGATGCCGCCTATGACCTGCCGACCCGTGAAGCCGTTGAGACGATTCAGCGGAAGCACCGTTTGCTCGTCGACGGCGTGGTGGGATCCCATACTAAAATTGCGCTCTACAATGAATGGAAAAAGTTTGATATTCCCCATCTGTCAGGAGAGGTGCCGGAAAAGGCATTAGAAAATTGAGTTCCATACTGGATGCACTGAAAAAAGTTGAAAGACATGAGGCGGATCAAGATCGGCAGGCCGGCGGTATCGCTGATATAGGTCCGGGAAACCCCAGTATCCGGGATCTGAAGCGATCCAACGCCATGAGGAACGGAGCGCTGGCTGTTTTGGGGATCTTTGCGCTGACGGCTTTCGGCTGGTATATTTATGTAAGACCACCCGGCACCTTCCAGGTCATGGCTTCCCTGCCGCTTTTGATACGGGGGGAAAAGGGGCTCTCTTCTGGTGGGGGGGATCCGCCGGATGCAGTGGACAAGCAGCCCGCTCCGGCCCGGGACCGCCCCTCTTTGAAAACGATCCCGCCGATGGCCGATCCCTTGGGCCACAGCCGTGGCGAACTTCCCGTCATCAAGAGAAAAGTCCCGGAAAAGAACCGGGGGAAAATACGCGCCGCCCGGCTTCCGGGCCCAAAACCGCCCTCCTTATCCGGAGGTTTGCCGGTATCGGCATCTCCGGGACGCTCCGTTGCCGGGAAAGGCCCTTTGGCAAACGATGCCATTCCGGAAAAGGGTATATCCGCATCCCCGAAAGAGGGCATTGCGCGGAATACCGGCCGGAAAAAACCGCGTGAACTTCCCATATTACGCGATGAATCGGTGGAACTCCATGCCATTGCCTGGTCCACGGATCCGGCTCAGCGGATGGCAGTGGTCAACGAGGAGATCCTCCGCGAGGGAGGGTCCCATTCCGGGTATACCGTTATCCGTATCGATGCAGATGAAATTATCCTCCGGAAAGATCAAAAGGAATGGCGGCTGCC
>CAZWAE010000139.1:0-10652 GCA_964631805.1 uncultured Desulfobacteraceae bacterium
TGCCAGGGAGTTGGTTATTATGGATAGAACACATTACGATTTGACGAGTTCCCGAATTCTGGTGGTGGACGATGTGCCCGAAAATATCCGCGTGATGTGCCATGCATTGGAAAACGAGGGCTATGAGGTACAGGTTGCACCCGATGGAGAAAAAGGTCTTGAGCTTGCCACCCGTTCCCGGCCCGATTTGATATTGCTCGATATTATGATGCCGAAAATGGATGGGTATGAAACGTGCCGGCAGTTGAAGGCGCAGGAAGTAACACGAGAGATTCCGGTGATTTTTCTCACGGCACTGGATGGGCTGGCTGACGTGGTGAAAGGGTTTAATGTTGGCGGAGCGGATTATGTGCGCAAGCCCTTTCGGAAAGAGGAAGTGCTGGCGCGGGTTCATACCCATCTGGAACGCGCGCATCTCATTCGGGCGGCAGCGCAAAAGCGACAGGCTTTGGTGGAATTGAATGCTGAACTTGAAGCGTTGGTGGCCCAGCGCACGCAAGAACTTCAGGCTCAAATTGGCAAGCTGGAAAGGAGAAAACAATCCGCCCGGCATTTGCTCGACATTTTTAAGCAGCATCAGACCCTGAAGGTTCTGGCAACGTCCAGCTTCTTCCAAGGGCTGGACGAAGCAACGCTGCGTGATCTGGCGCCGGAGCTGGAACCTGTTTTTTTGCCCGGTGGGGAACAGCTGATTCGGCAAGGCGATCCGGGTGATGCGCTTTATGTCATTTTGAACGGGCGGTTGCGCGTCGTGGTGGAGCAGGAAAATGGAGATGAGGTGACGGTGGGCGAGGTCGGGCAGGGCGAATGCGTTGGTGAGATGGCCGTTTTGACCCAGGAGACCCGCTCTGCGAGCCTGTATGCGATTCGCGATAGCAGTCTGGTGAAATTGTCCAAGGAAGGTTTTAATCAATTCAGGAAGCAAAACCCTCATGTCATGGATATGATCATCGAGTTGCTGGTTCGACGTATTCGGGAGCAAAACCTGCCGAATGCGGGTCGCAAGGCAAGGCAGGGGACAAGCGTGGCGCTTGTGGCGCACAGCCTGGATGTGCCGTTAACGGAATTTGCGATCAGGCTGAACGCGTCGCTGGCGAAACTGGGTGCTTCGCTGCATTTAAATGCCAGGCTTCTCGATGATTATTTAGGCGGGGGTATGGCTCAGACATTGGTGACGGACTCTAAAAACCGGAATATCGTCGCCTGGTTAAGCGAGCAGGAGATCAGCAAGCGGTTTGTGATTTATGAAGCGGATCTGTCACCATCGGCCTGGACGCGGCGCTGTTTGCGGCAGGCCGATCTGGTTTTTATTGTGGGTAAAGCGGGGACAGATCCAAAGCCAAATGAAATTGAGGCGGAGATACTGGGCGCCGATGACGATCAATTGACCGCACGCAAGGAATTGGTTGTGCTGCACGACAATGGTCGTCACCGGCCGACTGAGACGGACAGGTGGCTTGTGGTGCGGGACGTTGAATCGCATCATCACGTACGTTTGGCGGAGCAGTCGGACTTTGCGAGACTGGCCCGAGCGATTTCCGGTCGAACCGTCGGTTTGGTGCTCAGTGGTGGCGCTGCCCGGGGCTATGCGCATATCGGTGTGATTCGTGCGCTTGAGGAAAGGGGTATCCCAATCGATGTGATCGGAGGCGCCAGCATTGGATCCGTCATGGCGGCGCTATACGCTTTGGGGTTTGATTTTGAGACCATGGTGGAGGTGTGCCACAGAGAGATGCATAAGGGCAAGGCGTATAATGCATATACGTTTCCCATGGTGGCATTGCTCAACGACAGGAAATTTAACGCGATGCTTCAGTCGATGTTTGGGGATGTTCGCATTGAGGATCTCTGGCTGCCCTATTTTTGTGTGTCGAGCAATTTAACACGTGCAGAAGAGCGAATCTATCGCAGTGGCCCATTGTGGAAGGGCGTTCGGGCGAGTACTTCAATACCCGGTGGCCTGCCGCCCGTATTTGAAGGTGGCGAAGTATATGTTGACGGCGGTGTGTTAAACAATCTGCCGACAGATGTGATGCGTCGACTTTGCGAGGGGTATGTCATTGCCTCGGATGTGAGCGGGGGCATCGATATGGAAACGCAAGCACCCGATTATGAATATGTATCGGGTTGGCGGTTGCTGTTTAAGCGACTGAATCCATTTTTCAAATCTGAATCCCTGCCATCTCTGATCGGTGTGACGATGCGATCCGCGGAGTTGGGCAGTGTGCAGAATACAATCTTTCAAAGGCAGGAAGTGGATTTCTTTTTGCGGCCGCCTGTTACGCATTTTGGAGCGTTTGCAACAGAGAGCATTGCGGAAATCGCTGAGGCTGGATATGCTTATGCTGCAAAGCAAATTGAAGGGTGGGATCTGGATTTATGAAAGAGACCGTTTACGCATCGATTGCAGAATGAAAATGGACGAATAGCAAGCGCATAAAAAGTGACCGCAGTATTGAGGACAGCAATTTAGATTTGGGTTCATCACACAATCCTGGAGGTAATGCATGCAATCTGGAACAACGACGGAACGGCCGATAGATGTCCTGATCGTGGGAGGGGGTTGGTCGGGGCTTTACGCCGGGAAATATGCCAAAGCGGAAGGCCTTGAGGTGTGCATCCTGGAGGCGCGGGAAAGCCTGGGGGGTGTCTGGAATTTCTCGGAGTGCAAGGCGCATGTCACGGTCATGCAGGATACGGTCTCCTCCTCGTCAAGAGCCGTGACCGAGGCATCGGACTTCGCCATGTCGGACGCTGTGGGAAATTTCATGCATCATCGAGATGTCTTCAAATACCTAGAAGCCTATGCGGATCACTTCGACCTGTTGGACCAGATACACTTCAACTGCCATGTGGTGTCTGCCGAAAAGGATGCCGCCAGAGGTGTATGGACGATTCACACCGCCGATGGCCGTGCGTTCAAGGCCCGCCATGTGGTCATTTGTGCCGGCGTGCATCAGAGCGCCCGGGAGATCGGTCCGCCTGTCGACTCGTTTAAGGGGTACGTTTACCACGCGGGCGAATTCAAGCACTTCGATGACTTCGATCCCGGCGAAGAGGATCACGTGGTTGTGTACGGAGGGGGAGAGACGGCTTCGGATATCATCAGTATCCTGGCGAAGAAGCGATGCAAGCTCACCTGGGCAATCCGCGGCGGTCAGCACTTCTTCAGGAAGACGCCGAAGCACGCCCACCAGGATGCCGGAGAATACGACAGGTGGGACAACGCCCTGGATACTCAGGGAACCGTTCTTCATACACTGTTCACAAACTTCTCCAAGTCAAAGCCTGGTATGCGGTGGGGCTGCAACCTATCCAGTACCGGAACCGTGTTTTCCTACCAGGGCCACGGTATTGCCGCCTGGGAAAGCAGCGCCGACTGGTTCCACGGCTTCTTCAACAAGAACGCCCATGTCCTCGATCATGTCTGGAACGGACGGGTAAAGGCGGCTCCCGGGATCCAATCGTGCGAAGGCCGGAAGATCTGTTTTGAGGACGGTACGAATGCTGAGGCGACACACATCATCTGTTGTTTTGGTTACGTCCCGGACCTGCAGTTTCTGCTGGAATTGGCGCACCGGGTGCCGACCCATCTTTTGTATGGTCTCGTATTCAATCCGGACGATCCCACGCTTTCATATATCGGTTACGCTCGTCCCACGGTTCTTTCCCTCCCCTTCATGGCCGAACTGCAATGCATGTGGGCGTCAGCAGTCTGGTCCGGGAGACTTATCTTGCCCGATAGCGAAACGATGCGAGCCTCAGCAAAACGGGACTATGAAGAACGCAAGGCGTTCTTTCCTCAGTACACGAATCCGAACGTCATCAATCCGTTTACCTATACCGGGTACCTGCTGCGCAAAATCGGTACTTCGCGGAGGGCTTGGAAGGATTGGCATGTTCTGCGTTACCTGATTCTTATCCCCTTTACGCCCCTTTTCTTCCGCATCCTCACCGGCCGTTATACCGACAAAGAAGTCGCACGGCTCGGACCTCAATCCTTGCCTGCCATTTTATCGGGTTCGGGCGGAAGACCAAAACACGCCGCCTCTGCGTTTCTCTATTGCCTCCGCGTTGCCGTGCTCATCCTCGTACCCCGTCTTTTCCAACTGGACAGGGTGTTTGACGCCATCGCAAAGCGACGGATGAGACGTTTCGGAGTCGCCGGCGATTTTTCGGGATCCGGGAAGTTCGGATTCTGGAGTACGGCGATGGACAGGGCGGCCTCTCTGTTTTTCCGGAAACTCGCACCCTGATGATTTTTCCGGGATTTTGCAGCCATGTGGACCAGGGGGCAAGCCCTGGAGATTTACAGCGCAATAACAGCTCACATCCATTCCCAATTTTTTCATTCATAAGCGTTCTTTGCTTTACCTGAAGGAGCCCCTTCAGGTACATATGTAGGACCGGCGAGAGAGATCCTTATGATGGAAAGGGGTGAACCGATTATGTACCTGTTTGATAAAGACACGGCAGTTGTTCGAAAGGAAGATTGTCACTTCACAGGCCAAGTTTCGAACAGGTGGTCTGTCAACGGCAACCCGGATGGGGGATACCTCATGGCGATGCTGGGCCGTGCCATCCTCGATGTTTCCGAGAAAGTAAGGATCGCCATCCTCACTGCCAACTTCATCTCGCGGTGTCGACCCGGTGATGCCGATCTGAAGCTGGAGCGGATGGGCCTTTCCACCAATTTCGACCGGTGGCAGGGGAGTATTTATCAAAATGGCCGGGAAAGGGTTCGGGCCATGTGTACATTGGTCGATCCCGGGGACGGTCAAAGCGAAGTGAGATATGAAGCACCGGCACCGATCCTGTCCCCGCCCGGGGATTGCATCGAGTTTCCTGCCATGCCCACCTACACACTGTTTGACAATGTGGATGTCCGCCTGGAATCCGAAACCGCGGGCTGGATGGAGGGCCGTCTGGTCGACAAATCGGAATTCCGGGGCTGGGTTCGGTTCAGGGAGACCCGTCCCATGGACCAGCTGGCAATCCTGCTCATGGTGGATGCCTTTCCGCCGCCAATTTTTGCCAGCCAGGGGATGGTGGCCTGGGTGCCCACCCTGGAGCTGTCTGTGAATATCCGAAGTATTCCAGCAACCAAATGGCTTAAATGCATATTTCGATCCCGTTATATCAATGACGGCATGGTTGAGGAGGATGCCGAAATCTGGGATGAAAACGATGCGCTGGTGGCCATTGCAAGGCAGGTTTCCCAATACCGGAAACAGGCGTGAAGCATTATTTGTTTACGGTATCCATGAACCGCCGGCGTTTCCGTCGGACCGGCTTATGGGTATCGCTCTTCCTGCCGGTCAAAACTCACCGCTAATGGCGTTATGACCGACTTTCCACGATTCGGCAAAACCGTTTTAATATTGAGGCGCTTTCAGGGGTATCCTCGCAGCATTCTATCAGATGGTCCGGGTCATCTCCTTGGGATTTCAGCTCTCTTCGCATCAAGTGGATATAATCCCTCGTGATTTCCCGGTTGAACTCGGGATGAAACTGGACCCCCCAGGCAGAGTCCTCAACGACAAATGCCTGGTTGGGATCCCGGTCGCTGGATGCCAGACGTGTGGCGCCGTCGGGGAGGTGAATGACCGACTGGGTATGGGTCACGTTGGCCCTGAATCCGTTTTCCATGGCTCCAAACAGGGGATCCGAGACCGATTCCACGGTAAGGGAGATCTCCGTGGTGCCGAATTCGAGACCGCCGGGATTGTCGGCGACCATTCCTCCCAGGCTGTGGGCCAGCAATTGGTGGCCGTAGCAGATCCCGAAGATCGGTATCCTTCTTTCAACGGCTCCCGGCAACCACCGGGCCACCCGTTCACTCCATGGCGGTTCATTGGTGAGCATCTCGTGTGATCCGGTAATCACTATCCCGCCCACGACGTTGTATTCCGGAAAAACCGTATCGCTATCTAGTAGGTCAATAACCGAAACTTCCACTTCCTTCGGTTCCAGGGCCAAACGAACCCAATCCTCGAAATCACCATATTTGGCGGCCATTTCGGGAAATGTACTTCCGATTTTAAAAATATACGGTTTTTTAAGCATATAGTCCTCATCCGGCATCCATCTTGACCTGTAAAAACATACGCCTTCCCATTTGTCAACCGACCCTCGGAGGACAGGAATACGCACCTTGATGGATAAATCGCGCTATTGGGAAATAAGGATTATAGGTTGTATTTTGGAAATGAATGCCATAAAAGAAGCGGAAAAAGGGAGGATAAGCGATGCGCAAGGTTATGAAATTCAATTGCTTGTGTATGATGTGTCTCTTGATACTGACTGTTTCCGGGTGTGCCCCGTCCCTCGTTTACACCAGCACACCATCCGTCCGCACCTTTGGAAATGCCTATTTTGAAGCCATGCTGGAACCGGTTAAGCCGGGACACAGCTTTTTTACAGTGTTCAGGCTTACCCTCACCAACCGGGCTGAAAGTGCCATAGAGATCGGTTGGAACCAAAGCAAATATATTCATGACGGCCAGATCAAGGGGGGGGTTGTTTTCAAGGGGATCCGTCCCGCAGATGTGAAAAACAGGACCATTCCACCGGATATGGTTCCGGCGGGTTCGGTGCTGACCAAAGATATCGCCCCGCTGAAGCTGATCGCATACGCACCCTATAAAAGTGGCGGGGTCGCTTTCGGTGAGTCGGGGATCACCGCGGGAATGCTGCCCGCCGGCGAAAACGGCATCCTGTTGACCTACCGGTACAAAGGTCAGATACTGCAGGAGAAAATCACCGTTCAGATCAAAGCCGAGACCCAAAAAAAATAGATCTTTAAGGCGGCGGAAAAAACAACAGACATGCGACTCGCGACAGTCCGTTCAAACGATTCGGAAAGCCTCTGCATCAGTTCTACCGCTGGGTTGGTAACCATTGAATGGGTCAACCGGCAACATGAGAAAAAATGGCCCTCAAATTTACCGGACCTCATCTCATCCGGCGGACTCGACAGCCTGAACGATTGGTACCGGTCCGGAGGGAGGCAATGTCTTGATGATGCGGGCCCTGCAGCGCTTTCCCCCGCCCGTGTGACATTTGCCCCCTTGTACCGCCGGCCGGGTAAAATTTGGGGTATTGGCCTCAACTATGTGGCCCATGCCGCCGACCTGTCCGAAAAGGCACCCACAGCGTTTCCGGCAAGTTTTATCAAACCGTCCACCACCATCATTGGCCACGGAGATACCATAAAGATTCCGCTACAGTCAGAGAAAACGACGGCGGAAGCGGAACTTGGCGTCGTTATCGGCAAACGATGCAAGACGGTTGAAAAAGATAACTGGCTGGATGTAGTGGCCGGTTTTACCACCATTATCGATATGACCGCAGAGGATATCCTCAGGCAGAATCCCCGGTACCTGACCCTGTCCAAGTGTTTTGACACCTTTTTCAGCTTCGGCCCCTATTTCGTCACGCCCGATGAGATCGGGGAGGTGAATGCGCTTTCCGTTGCCACATGGATCAATGGCCGGGTGCATGCCGAAAACATCGTATCCAACATGACCTTTCCCCCGGATGAACTGGTGGCTTTCCACTCCTCGGTCATGACACTGCTGCCGGGGGATATCATCTCAACCGGGACTCCCGGTGCGGTCCATATCCGGGAGGGAGACGAGGTCATGTGCCGGATCAGCGGGTTTGAGCCGCTGATAAATCCTGTGGCCGACCTGAAAATCAAAAGAAGGGGATAACCGTTCGTGGATCAGCTTTCCAATATTGTCAACCGGCTTGCACCGGATGACGTTGTCTTGCTGGGTATCCCCTATGATCATAGTTCCACCTATATGAGGGGACCGGCCAAAGCGCCTGAAAAGATTCGCGAAACACTGCACTGCGGGGCGGCAAACTTATGTGTGGAAAGCGGTGTAGACCTTGGCGGGGAGAGCCGATGGAGGGATGCCGGGGATCTAAGACTGTCTTCGAAAAAAACCCTTTTGAACAGATCGAGGAGGGTGTGTTCCGGTTGCTTGAAAAAGGAGCCCGGGTGCTCTCCCTGGGGGGTGATCACTCCGTAACCTATCCAATCCTGCGCGCATATTCACGGCGGTTTTCACCATTGGAAATCCTTCATCTTGACGCGCATCCTGATCTGTATGACCACTATGAGGGCAACCGGGAAGCCAACGCCTGCCCCTTTGCCCGGATTATGGAAAATGGACTGGCAGAACGCCTCGTCCAGGTGGGTATCCGGACCATGACTCCGCACCAGCGACAGCAGGCTGAGCGGTTCGGTGTCAAGGTTCTGAACATCGACCGCTGGTCCTCTGTATTTTCGATGGAATTCCATGGACCGGTCTACATTTCGCTGGACATCGACGTCCTGGATCCGGCCTTCGCCCCTGGCGTTTCTCACCATGAACCCGGCGGCCTGGCCACCCGCAATGTATTGGAGATCATTCAAAACCTTAAAGCCCCGGTTGTGGGCGCCGATATTGTGGAATTCAACCCGCGGCGCGACCCCACAGGAATAACGGCCATGGTTGCGGCAAAACTGACAAAGGAGATTTCGGCACGAA
This sequence comes from uncultured Desulfobacteraceae bacterium, assembly GCA_964631805.1. GTDB lineage: Bacteria > Desulfobacterota > Desulfobacteria > Desulfobacterales > CAZWAE01 > CAZWAE01. The sequence continues at coordinate 8,541 of CAZWAE010000139.1, forward strand.
TGCTGGAACGGCATTCGGAAAATTCGTCTGATCAAGATTAAGGAGAACCCATGTCCGGTTTGAAACGGCTGTTGCTGCTGCTGGTGATCCTGATCATCGCTGCCTGCACCGGAGCTGTATCTGTCAGGGATAAGAGAATCACCGATATTCAAGTATCCGGAAAGCTTTCCGAACATACCCGGGAATTCAGGAAAGAGGTGATCGAAGTAGTGCCAGGGATCCATGTGGCCGTTGGGTTCGGCCTGGCCAATGCCATTCTGGTGGAGGGCGACAAGGGTACCATTATCGTGGATGCCCTGGAGACCGTGGAGCAGGCGCGGGACGTCAGGGCCGCCTTCGAGAAAATTACGCCAAAACCTGTTAAAGCGCTGATCTACACGCACAATCACACCGATCATGTCTTCGGAGCGGGGGCCTGGGCGGATACCCATCCCGATGTCTACGCGCATGACACCACCGCGTACTATATCGACCGGCTCGTCAACAAGATGCGTCCCGCTGTCGGCACCCGCAGTATGCGCATGTTCGGGACCTATCTCGACCGTCAGGGCCGGGTCAACGCGGGCATTGGGCCGTACCTGGGAATTAATGAGCACAGCACAGTCGCCCTTCTTCGCCCCAACAGAACCTTCTCCGACAGATTGGATACCACTGTTGCCGGTGTCCGGCTTGAACTGGTGCATGCGCCCGGGGAGACCAACGACCAGATTTTTGTCTACCTGCCGGATCGGGACATCCTGCTGTGCGGAGACAATTTCTACCACTCTTTTCCCAACCTGTATACCATTAGGGGAACACCCTTCAGGAGTCTTTCGCAATGGGTGGAAAGCCTGGATCGGATACGGGAGATGAGGCCGGCATTTCTGATTCCCAGCCACGGTCGCCCCATCGTTGGAAAAGAGCGGATTCACAAAGTGCTGACCGATTACCGCGACGCGATCCAGTATGTCCACGATCAGACCATCCGGGGCATCAACCGGGGGCTGACCCCCGATGAACTGGTTGAAACCGTCAAACTGCCGCCCCATTTGGCAAAAGCACCCTACCTTCAGGAATACTATGGAAAGGTGTCATGGTCGGTCAGGGCCATGTTCAGCGGCCATTTGGGCTGGTTTGACGGCAATTCATCGACGCTTCAACCCCTGGCTCCGGAGGCGCAGGCCCGGATGATGGTGAACCTGGCCGGCGGCGAGAAGAGATTGCTGGGTTATGCCCGGAAGTTGTCCGGATCCGGCCAGCATCAGGCGGCGCTCCAGTTGACGGACCATCTTCTCCGCCTGGACCCCGGCAGTCATGCGGTAAAATCGATCAGAATCAAAGCCCTGACAGCACTCGGGGAACGGGAGGAAAATGCCAACGCCCGTCACTATTATTTGACGGAAGCGGTGGAGATTAGGGACGGTTTTGTGGCAAGGGAGGCAACAAAAGTCAGGGCTGAAACCCTCGCGGCGTTTCCGCTGGAGGGATTTTTCAGACTGCTCCGGGTGAATCTGGATCCTGTGGCCAGTGCCGATGTCGATCAGCGGGCCGGTTTTTTCTTTGCTGACACCAAAGAGACCTATACGGTTCATGTCCGCAGGGGTGTTGCGGAAATACGACCACGCCCCATGGACGGACTCGACATAGAGGTGGTTCTGGATTCAAACATCTGGAAGGAGATGTTGGCCAGGATTCGACATCCGGCGACGACCCTTCTCACCTTTGATTATAAAAAGGGCAATGCCATCGCATTGGCAGGATTTTTGAAGCTTTTTTCACCACTTCCCCAGAAACTGCCGTATGAAGCGGAGTGAACTCCAACCGACCCCCAATTTTGGGTTTTTGTCATGAACAGCATTATAACAGGGGAAATCGTCCATTTCGTCGGCCGGTATCACGAGGACCACAACACCCAGACCCGGTGGGGGGAACCGCTGGTGGCGTTTGCAGATGCTGACGATCCGATGTTTTCCGAGCTCAAGACGGCGGTCAGGGAGACCCACTCCCTACCTCGTGATCTCCTGAAAACCGCCCGTTCGGTGATTGTCTACTTTCTGCCTTTCGACAAAAGCATCGCCAAAAGCAACCGAAAAGGATTTCACGCGTCGAGACAATGGGCGGCGGCCTACATCG
>CAZWAE010000140.1:0-10533 GCA_964631805.1 uncultured Desulfobacteraceae bacterium
ATCCAGCTTGATGGACAGACCGGGGGACAGATCCATGCCGAAGGTATCATGGGCAACGAGCACGATGGCGTCCGCCGGGAGGATATTCACCAGCAGCTTCCGGATCACTTCCGCATTGGGGTAGGCAAAGGCGTCCCCGTCGATTTTCCAGACCTCTTTGTAGGAAGCCGCCACTTCATTGCAGACCGCATCCAGGTCTCCACCGGAACCCGCGACAATCGCCGTTACGGAGGCGCCGGCATCGATTTTGGTGGCTGCCAGTGCCAGTTCAGCAGCCGAATCTTCCGCAACTCCGCCCTTGTGTGCTATATATGCAAAAATCTGAGCCATTATTTCAACCCTCCTTTGGCTTTTAACATGTCGATAAGTTTCTCGATGATCTCCTCGGAGCTGCCCTCCAGCATCTCGGCACCTTCGCCGAGTTCCGGAGCAAAGTAATCGAGCCGTTTGACCCTGGCGCCGGCTTCCCCTACCGAACCCGCATCAACGCCGAGATCGGAAGCGCCAAGGGTGGGAATATCGAGGGATGCCACCTTCCGGATGCCCCGGATCCCCACATACCGGGGCTCGTTGATGCCGGTCTGGATCGACAGGACACAAGGCATGTCGATTTCGTTCATCTCCTGGTTGCCGCCTTCGACCTCCCGGCCCACCTTCAGTTTCTTGTCGTCCACAACCTCAATTTCGTTGACCAGGGATGCAAATGGAACATCCAGCATGGCTGCCAGCATGCCGCCGACCTGGGCCTCTCCGGCATCGGCCTGGGCACCGCTCATGATCAAGTCATAATTGCCCTTTTCTACAGCTCCCTTCAAGGCGGTGGCGAGCCCCTTCCCGTCCGACCCGGCAAAGGCATCATCGGACAGCAGCAGCCCGCTGTTGGCGCCCATGGCCATCTCGCGCCGGAGCACCTCTTCATCGTCCTCCCCGCCGACGGTGACGACGGTGACATTGCCGCCGACCTTGTCAACGATCTGAATGGCCTCTTCAACCGCATAGTTATCCCATTCGTTCACCGAATAGACCAGATCGTCCCGATCGATATCATTTCCCGCGCTGTTGAGTTCGATCTCGTTTTCCGATGTGTCGGGAACCCTTTTGACACAAACCAAAATCTCCATGTTTTACCTCCCGAATTCTTTTTTGTTAGCCTGAAGAGATGAAGGCTTTTTCCTTTTCCCTTCTCCGTTTATAATTGAATATCGCCTATCCCGATAAACCGCCTAAGTGGGTATCGGGTGTTGTTTCCTACGATCTATTCTCCGTCCGGCGTGTCTCCGCCGTTCTGAAGATGCTGCTCAACCAATTCCGCGAGATCAATGGCCTCCATCTGTCCCTCCAGTCCGGCGACTTTGATGGCGTCTTCGATGTTGACCAGACAGAAGGGGCAGGCGGTGACGATAACGTTGGCACCGGCTTCGGCAGCCATTTGAACCCTGAGGACACCCATACGCTGATCCTCTTCGGGCTCGTAAAAAAGCATCAGTCCACCGCCGCCGCAACAGAAGGACCGGTCACGAGATTTCATCATCTCCACCCGGCTCAAACCGGGAATCAGATCCATTGCCTGCCGGGGATCTTCGTAAACCTGGTTGTGCCGCCCCAGATAGCAGGGATCGTGGTAGGTGTACACCTTGCTTCCGTCTTCCGCAGCCCTGAGCTGAAGGGCTCCCGATTTGACCTTCCGGACGATCGTCTGGCTGACGTGCTCCACCGGCGGCAGGCCGTCATAATCATTCTTGAGCGCGTTGAAGGCGTGGGGGTCCGCTGTAACGATCCGGCTGACACCGGACTCCTGGATGGCGTCGATATTTTGATCCCTCAAGTCCATGTAGAGCATCTCTTCACCGAAACGGCGTGCTTCGTTGCCGCTGTCTTTTTCGAGCTTGCCCAGGATCCCGAAATCCACACCACCGGCTGAAAGGACTTTGGCGGTTGCCTGGGCGATCCCCTGCATTCTGTCATCGTAGGAGGAGATGCTGTCGACGAAGTAAAGCATGTCAGCGGTTTCACCCTTTTCGAAAAGTTTGACCTTGCACTCGGCGGCAAACGCCTTGTCCTTCGCCCAGGCAATGCGTTTCTTCTCCATCTTCCCCCAGGGGTTTCCCCTCTTCTCGAGGGCTCTGAGCGGTTTTTGCAGCGATTGGGGCACCATCCCCTCATCCACCATACCCCGCCTGAGGTCCACAATCTTGTTGATATATTCGATGGTCACCGGACATTCCCGTTCGCAGGCACCGCAGGTGGTGCAGGACCAGATTTCATCTTCGTCGTAGATGGTGCCGACCACGGGTTCCCCTTTGCTGATGCCGCCGGTCAGCGGATAATGCTTGAACATATAATCCCGGCCCTTGATGGAGATAAACCGAGGGGACAAGGGCCGTCCGACGGCATTGGCAGGGCAGTTGTCGGAACAACGCCCGCAGTCCACACAGGTGTAGAAGTCCAGCATGTGCTTCCAGGTGAAATCCTCAAAATCCTTGACCCCGAAAGATTCAAGGTTATCCAGTTCTTCATCGGTTACCCCGTGCCGGACCGGCTTCACCGTTCCCGTATCGAGGCGCATGAAAAAAACATTGAACAGGGAGGTGATCACATGGAAATGTTTTCCCATGGGCAGAAAGCAGAGAAAGAAGAAGAAGGTTACGTCATGAATATAGTATGACAACAGATGCACCTTCTGGAGCGTTTCCACGGGTGTATCCAAAAGCAGGGATTTGAACCCCCATACCAGTGTCAACGGCGGCACAAACACCGGGGGCAGCCCCCCCTGCACATTGGCGGCCATAGCGCAGGCATCATACAGGTTTTCGGTGATCATCAGGATCGCGATAAAACCCAGCACCATTAAAGCTTCGGCAGTGTGATCCTTGCCGTATTTCGGCGGGACTTTGTACCGCTCGGGTTTGAGGATACCCCGCCGTACGGCGGCAGCACAAACCGCAATGAACACCCAGGTCCCTGCATAGCTTTTAATAAAATCATAGATGTGGCCCAGCCAGCCTCCGAGCCCGGGCAGATGGTACCCTTCTGAAATTCCGCGGATGACCATGGTAATGGACTGGATCGAAAGGATCATGAAACCCGCGAACAGGAAAATATGAATCACACCGGCGGCCATATACCGGGGGTGCCGCCACTGGCCCAGCCAGAGCCGGACCACCCTGTTGATCCGTTCCGGAATACGGTCAAACCTGCCATCTGCATTGGACCTGACCAGTGGAGCCGCCCTGCGCGCCATAATATAGGCGAATGCCGCTCCCCCCACCACGGGGATGAGCAGGGAAAAAAACGCCAACGGAATAAAGCCGAACAGTTTGAAAGACGCCGGAGATATCAGAATCGATTCCATATTTTAATAATCCTTCCTCCAATATTGAATGTTGCGCATTTCTATTTAAGAAATTTCGATGGTATGGTAAAGTACTGTTTTCAGTTAACGTATCAGTATAAAGGATTTTTTGGGACAGATGCTCATCAACCCTGCTAAAAATGAATGAGCATTCATTCATTTTTAGCAGGGTTGATTTCGCCCTGTCAAGGAAAAAATAGAGCGTTTGCTATTTCACCGATTTCACATGCACAAAACATACTTTGCCAAACCGATCCCCCCCATCTGCCTGTTGACATTAACCGGATCATATCATATGAATATCCATTCATATTCGGCTGTCAAATGGCTATAAAGTAGCTATATAGCACGGCGAGGAAATTCAAACAAGGCCCATCTACAAAAAGGAGTGCTCATGACGAATCCGGCAGAAAATCAAAGCAAACCGTGGTTGGCCCATTATGACAAGGGAGTCCCGGAATCGGTTGATTATGAAGAAACGTGTATCCCGGAGTTCCTGAACCGCTCTGCCCGGGATTTCCCCGACAACATGGCATTGTTGTTCCAGGGCTACCGGATGACCTATCGGGAACTGGCAGAGATGATTGACCGGTTTGCCGCGTGCCTGACCGGTCTGGGCATCAAGAAGGGAGACAGCGTTGCGATCCTTCTTCCCAACGTCATCCCCTGTGTCGTCAGCTATTACGCCATTTTGAAAATCGGCGGTATCGCCGTGATGAACAACCCTTTGTACACCGATCGGGAACTGGAGCATCAGTTCAACGACTCCGGTGCCAAACTGCTGATCACCCTGGACCTGCTGGGAAACCGGATGATCGATCTGAGACCCAAAACCGGCATCCGGGAAATCATCTACACCTCCATCGGGGATTACCTTCCCTTCCCCAAAAACCTCTTGTTTCCGTTGGTCGGCAAGAAGAAAGGCCTCAAAGCCGACGTCAAACAGGCCGCCAACGTTTATAAATGGAAAGAGGTTCTGGCCAGTGTTGCGGCGAAACTGCCGGAGGTGGCACTTTCCTTTGACGATACCGCCATGTACCAGTATACCGGGGGAACCACCGGCCTATCAAAAGGGGTGATGCTGACCCACGGGAATCTCAGCAAACAGGTTCAGCACATCCGGGCCTGGTTTCCCACCTTCAACCCCGGAGAGGAGATCATGCTGGGCGCCTTGCCCTATTTCCATGTTTTCGGCCTTTCCGTTGCCATGAATTTCGCCATCTTCATGGGTTGGGGCGATATCCTGGTACCCAAACCCCAGCCGGAACAGCTTCTGGAGACCATCGGCAAATTCAAGCCGACCTTCGCACCGCTGGTACCCACAATGTACATCGGCATGCTCGCCCATCCCAGCATCAACCAGACCGACCTGTCGTGCATCAAGGGATGCTTCTCCGGAAGTGCGCCCCTGCCGGTGGAGGTGATCCGGGATTTCGAGACCAAAACCGGGGCGATCATCGTGGAAGGTTTCGGCATGACCGAATCCTCCCCGGTTACCCATATCAATCCTTTCAACGGACAGCGGAAAGTGGGCAGCATCGGTCTACCCATCTCGGACACGCGGTGCCGCATTGTGGACCTTGACGATGGTGTGACCGATAAATCCGTTGGAGAGAGCGGTGAACTGCTGGTTAAAGGCCCCCAGGTCATGAAGGGATACTGGAACAAACCGGAAGCTACAGCCGAAACCATTACCGATGGATGGCTTCACACCGGAGATATCGCCAAGATGGATGAAGAGGGCTACTTTTACATTGTCGATCGCAAAAAGGATATGATCATATCCGGCGGCTACAATGTCTACCCCAGGGATATCGAAGAGGTTTTCTTTGAAAACCCGAAGGTCCAGGAAGCAGCGGCGTTAGGCGTCCCCCATCCCAAAAGAGGCGAACAGGTCAAGGTCTACGTCGTCCTGAAGGAGGGCGAATCCGCCACCGAAGAGGAGTTGCTGGAATTCTGCAAAGGCAAGCTGGCGGCGTACAAGTTGCCGACCATGATCGAGTTCAGGGATGAACTGCCCAAAACCAACGTGGGAAAGGTTCTCAAAAAGAACCTGCGGGCGGAGGAAAAGGATAAATAGGGCCCAATAAGAAAAGGGCGGGATATCCCGCCCTTTTTTATTTGTAATGGCCTGCAGAAGGATCCGACGAAACCGTTACTGGATGCTAGATACCGGATGCTGGGTGCTTGATACTGAATACTGGTTTTTCAGGATCGCCCCAATGGTGGCTTCGGAAACATCCAGCATCCAGATACCAGAATCCAGAAACCAGTTCTACTTCCCGCCGAAAGACTCGTCTGCGATATCGATGGCGGCCCCGCAGGTTTTCAGAACCACCTCCATTTTTCCGAAGGTCACCGGCAGGATGGCATTCACAAAGAAATCCACCGTCTTGATCTGCCCCTCATAGTAGGCAATATCCTTTTTCTTGGCACCGGCTTCAAGCTTTTTCACTGAAATGACGGCACGCCACAACAACATCCATGCCATGGTGACATCTCCTGTGATCTCCATAAACTGGCTGGCATGAGAAAATGCGTGGAGCACCTTGGGAGACATGGCCGCCGCACCGAGGTGCATGGCAACTTCTCCCAGTTTGTTGAGCGCCCTTTCGACCTCCACCGCAAACAGTGTTGTCTCTTCAAACGCCTTTGCTTCCGCAATGGTCTTCTGGACCTCCCCCATCAGGTCCATGACCGGTTTCCCCTGGTTCATCCCAAGCTTCCGGCCCAGAAGGTCCATGGCCTGGATGCCGTTGGTCCCCTCGTAGATCATGGTAATCCGGCAGTCCCTCAGCAGTTGCTCCTGGGGATACTCCTTGATATAACCGTAGCCGCCGTATACCTGCAGGCCGACGCTGCACATGTCAAAGGCCTTGTCGGTGACATAACCTTTGGTCACCGGGATCAGGACATCGACAATTCCCTGGTACCTGGCCTTTTCCTCCGGATCATCGGTCACATGCATCCGGTCTTCGCAGTTGGAGACATAGTAGAGCAGGCTCCGCATTCCGGCCACGTAGGCTTTCATGGTAATCAACATGCGGCGCACGTCGGGATGCTGGATGATGGGAACCCCGTCGGCATCCTTCTCCATCATTTTCAGCAAATGGCGGCCCTGCACTCTTTCTTTTGCATAATTCAATGCATTCAGATAGGAGGAGGACGCACAGGAAAACCCCTGCATCCCCACCAGCAGGCGTGCCTCATTCATCATCAGAAACATGGCCCGCATTCCCTTGTTTTCCTCCCCCAACAGCCAGCCCCGGCACTTCCCCTTGCCGCCCAGGGAGAGACTGCAGGTGGAGTTGGCATGAATGCCCATCTTTTCCTCGATCCCGGTACACACCACGTCGTTGGGTTCTCCCAGGGTCCCGTCGTCATTCACCCATATTTTGGGAACAAGAAAAAGCGAGATCCCTTTGGTACCACCCGGAGCGCCCTCGATCCTGGCCAGCACGGGGTGAATGATATTTTCCATCAAATCGTGCTCTCCCGAAGAGATAAAGATCTTGTTGCCGGTGATGGCGTAGGTTCCGTCATCGTTCTTTACTGCGGTGGCCTCCAGCGCCCCCACATCCGATCCGGCCTGGGGTTCCGTGAGAAGCATGGTGCCCCCCCACTGGCCGGTGAACATCTTTTTCAAAAACAGCTCTTTGAGTTTCTCGGTGCCAAAAGCCTCCACCAGTTTTCCGGCACCGTGGGTCAATCCCGGATACATCATGAAGGCGTAGTTGGCTCCGTTCAAGTACTCGGCTGCGGCCAGACCCACGGTTTTGGGCATCCCCTGCCCTCCCCACTTCGGGTCCTCGTTCATGGCCAGCCACTCCCCCTCTTTGAACTGCTCCCACGGCCGGTGGAAACATTCAGGCACCGTCACCCGTCCGTTGTCAAAGGTGCAACCCTCCGCATCACCCTCTTTCTGCGTCGGCAGAATCTCTTTGACCGCCAGTTTCCGGACTTCGGAAATGATCATGTCCACTGTTTTTTTGTTGAACTCTGCGAAATCTTCATGCTCGCTCAAACCAGCAACTTCAAGTTGCTCGTGGAGCACAAAATCGACATCCCTCCGATCTGCGATTACCTGCGCCATGGCCTCTATTCTCCTTATTGATGATGTTGTATATTAAATTAAACTGTTTGTGTAAATTCGCTGCGGGTGACCCTCTGTTTGCTATTTCCCATCCGAACCGATGCCGCGGATGTAGAGTTCCACCAGGGGGTCCGCCATAGATTCCAGATCGTATTCACCACCGGAATGCAGCCAGGTATTGATCACCTCGTCCACGCCTCCCAGGATAAACCGTTTGACCAATCCCACATAAAGGTCCCGCCGGATGGTTCCCTCCTGCTGCCCCTGCTCAACGATTTCAGAGACGATATCCATATACATTTTCGCCATGGACTTGATCTGATCTTCGGCCATACGACGGTTCTGATGGGTTTCAGCCTGGTAAACGATGGCCATGTTGCGGTCCCTCTGAAACTCCCCAAGATGTCTCCTGACGAGAAAGCGGAGTTTGTCCAGGGCGTTCTCCGCCTTGTCGACCTCCGTTCGGAACTGATCAAAAACCAGTTTGGTTTTGAAATTGAAAAAATTGAGCAGAATATCGTCTTTATTCTTAAAGTAGAGATAGATGGTGCCGTCCGCGACACCCGCTTCCCTCGCGATTTGCGAAATGGTCGACTGAAAAAAACCCTGTTCGGCAAACACCTTGATAGCTGCTTCTAGGATGCGCCGGTATTTATCGTTTGTTTTCCCTTTCGTATTGATGACACACCTCCCGAGGAACAGAAAACGCCTTTAATGAATGAGTATTCATTCATTTAACAAAGGGAAGTGCCATTGTCAAGTTCAATTGTGAAATTTATTAAAGAATGGAATTCAACATTATTTTTATTATTATCCAAATATTACGATAATAATTAATTGGTATTGAGATATTTTTGAGGTCTAATGAGAGGTTAATTCAAAAATGAGCAATACTTCATTTTGAAGAAACTTGCCGGGGTGCTATTAAGAATCCTGGCCGGAGACCAGGCTTTGCTTATCCCTGTAAAGGATGTCTTCCTGTTGAACGGGTTAAACACGAAATTCGAATATCGAAATCCGAAACAAATCCTAAACTCGAATGCTCAAATGTTCTAAACAATCAAGATGGTATTCAATGCATAACCGTGAATCTGTTTGGAACATTAGAATTTCTGAAATATAACCCAAAAAAGGTCACTGAAAATAGAGCCCGGCAATCATCCTTCTAACTTCTCTTGGATTATAGTTCCGATAAAAAAACCCGACCGGAAACCGGTCGGGTTTTCTACTTCCGATATATATACGGGTGCTTAGTCCACCTGGGGTCTGGGCAGCACCTTTGCCTGCTCCGCAATCTCCGCCACCTTATGCTCCCACTCGATCGCCATCAGGTGAACACCGTGAACGCCCTTCATCTCTTTAAACTCCTCGATCTGTTCACAGGCCATCTTGATCCCTTCCGCCGCCACTTTCCCTTTCTCTGCTCCCTGGAGACGTTTGATCACCTCATCCGGCACATCCATTCCCGGCACCTTGTTTTTCATGTACTTGGCCATACCCACACTCTTCATGGGAGTGACACCCGCTAGGATATAGACCTTCTCGGTCAAACCCATATCGTTGGCCTGTTTCACCCACGCTCTGAACTTGTCCATGTTGTAGATACACTGGGTCTGAATAAAATCCACACCGGCGGATATTTTTTTGGCCAGTCTGTGAACCCGCCATTCAAACGGGTCTGCAAACGGATTGGCCGCAGCGCCGATAAAAATCTTTGGGGGATGCGCGATCTCGGCGCCGCCCTGAAACCTGGCCTCATCCCGCATGTTCTTAACCATATTGATCAACTGCATGGAATCGACGTCAAACACGCCGCGGGCCTGGGGATGATCGCCGAACTTGCAATGGTCCCCGGACAGGCAGAGCATGTTTTTGATCCCGTGGGCGTATGCCCCCAGGATGTCCGCCTGCATGGCAAGCCGGTTCCTGTCCCTGCACACCATCTGGTAATTGGGTTCAAGACCCTCCTGGAGGATCAGGAGGCTGGCAGCCCAGCTGGACATTCTCACCATTGCCGTCTGATTGTCGGTAATGTTGACCGCGTCAACGTTCCCTTTCAGGAACCGGGCTTTTTCCCGGACCTCGTCGGCATCCGTTCCCCGGGGCGGCCCCAGTTCTCCGGTAAAAGCGAAATGACCCGCTTTCAATATCTTCTCAAGGTTACTTCCCGATCGATAACCATTTCCTTCTGTGCTCATAACAATCACCTTATTCCAAGCGATGAAACGTGTTGGGTGTAAATCATGGTTCCGCCCGACCCATCAGGCCCACTCAGACGGGGGGCCGGGTTCAATCCGCTTCCGGTTTTTTATATCCGGGCTGAATCAGTGTTCTCGGCACCTGGTCTTTCCATTCACAGGCCGGCTTGAACTCATGGATCGAATCCAGGCGTCCCTGTGCCGCCAGCCGTTCGTATATCTGAAACCAGGCACAGTCCTGCTCCTGGCTGATCTCGCATTTTCCCCTGTTGGTACCGCCGCAGGGACCGTTCTGGAGGCTTTTGGCGCACATGGTCATGGGACAAATGCCGCCGGTCCACCCCAGCATACAGCTCTCGCAGGATCGGCAGCGCTCTTCATACCAACCCACGGCCCGATTGGCGGCCAGTCCGGATGTGTCCACGGCCGGATAAACCGGTTTTTCGGGAAATCTTTCCGCCAGAAACTGAACGCCGACGCCGCAGGCCATGGACACCACCGCGTCATAGTCTTCCATCATCCCGTCCAATTTTTCCAGGTATTCAATATCACATTGCCGTTCGATGGTAAAAGCCCCCAGTTCAACGGGGTTGTTGTCCAGTTTCCGGGCCATCTCCAATTCGGCATTCAGGACATCGACCTCTTTCTCTCCACCCGCAAGGCAAACAGCCACACAAGTGCCGCAGCCCACGGTGAGGATCTTTTTGTGATCCTTGATCATCGCCTTTATCTCTTCAAAAGGCTTTCTTTTGGCAACTATCATTTTCCCTCCTGTTCCTGGGAACAGCTATGCGGTTGAATGGGGATCCTCAACCGCTTTACATTTCAGATTCGGGATGAAAAACATCCACGTCCTTCAAATCATCTCCCAGGTAGGCCCGCTCGTTGGG
>CAZWAE010000141.1:0-1600 GCA_964631805.1 uncultured Desulfobacteraceae bacterium
CTTCGATCTCCCGCCGGTCCGCCATATCCATCAGCACCCGTTCCTTTGATTTATCAAGGCCGAGCGCATTTCGCTTCTTGTCGATGTGGGCGATCATCATCTCCGCCATCTCATATGGGTCGGGGGTAAATCCCCATTTTCCGAGCCCCTGTTTTTCGAGGCCGTCGAAGAGAAGCTTGTGGAACTTGGTCTCTTCGACAATGGGGAAGGTGACGCCGAATACGGTGAATACTCCGGACGCGACGAAGTACTGCCCGATGGCCAGGGCTTTTTCACTCATCCATTCAGGTGCGGCGCCGGCGACCGGCAGGTCCGCGAGGCAGTCACCGAGCCCGCCTTCCGCCACCATAGCAGATGCGGCGATGAGGATCCGGCTGTTGTCCACACACGAGCCCATGCCGAGAACCGGCGGCATGCCAACCGCCTCACACACTTCCCGAAGGCCGTCACCGGCCAGAACGGCGGCCTCGGGTGTTGTCAACCCGGCTTTGGAAAGGGATATCTGGGAGCATCCGGTCTGGAGTACCAGCACATCGTTTTTGATCAGCTCTTTGACCAGTTCCACGTGCACCCAGTCCTGTTTGGCCCTGGGTGTGGTGCATCCCACAACCCCTGCGACGCCTCGGATTCTTCCGTTAATCACGTTATCGTTCAAGGGGCGATAGGAATCACGGAAGGATCCGCCCAGCATGTAGCTGATATATTCGTGGGAAAAACCGTGAACCCCGATGCTCGTATTTCTGGGGATCTCAACTCTGGCGGTTCTGTTCTTGAATCTGCTAATCGCCCGGATGACGATGTCGTCGGAGCAGGCCTTGGGGTTATGTTCGTCCAGTTCAACGTGGATGGCCCCGTCGATTTTACATCGGGTATTGGTGGTAATCAGCGGGGTGTTGTAACATTCGGCCACCTTTGACAGCCCCTGCTTGATGCACTGGATATCCACCGCCATGGCATCTACGGCACCGGTTACCAGGATCGTTTCAGTGGACATGAAATTACCGGCATGGGGGATTCCGTGACGGACGAGCACCTCGGCTCCGGAACAGCACATCCCCACCAGATTGATGCCTTTGGCGCCGGCTTCGTTTGCCGCTTTCAGAAATGAGGGGGAGTTTACGGAACCGATCATCGATTCAAAGAGATTGGGTTCATGACCGTGCACGACGATATTGACCTGATCCTCCTTTAGAACGCCCATATCCACTTCGACGTTGACCGGTGTGGGCGTCCTGAACAGAATATCCGAAATTTCCGTTGACACCATGGACCCTCCCCACCCGTCAGCCAAGGCTGTCCGGCTGGCCTGTTTGGTAATGTTTTCATAGTCCTGGTCCACACCCATGGCGGTGCGGTGGAGCATCTCCATCACCTCCCGCATGGCGCCCCTGGGGACAATATCGAGTTTTCGCCAGGTCTCAAGGGTCTTTTCCGGTACCCGTTTCATGAAGGGAATCTCACCTTCGACCTGGGTGTAGGTCCTTTCGAGTTCATCATAAAGATCCAATGCGATCTCTTTGATGCTTCGTCCTTCAACCTCGATACCGATGGATTTGGCAACGTTTTGGAGTTTGATGGGGTCCTTGATGGAGTAGTCTTT
>CAZWAE010000141.1:1700-6711 GCA_964631805.1 uncultured Desulfobacteraceae bacterium
ACCATCCTGTTTGGCTTTGTGCAGCATTTGAATGGTGGATTTGCATATGGTGACATCTTTGGGGTTTATCTCTTTGGTCACTTTGGACTTTATCTTGGTCATGTCGTCTCCCTTTGAGGTAGTGGTGTGGACAATTAATTACTAATGATAATGATTATTGATAGTATTTAAAATTTAACCCTGTGTCAAGACGGAATTATTGCGAAATTTTTTTGTTTGTGCTTTCATCGGGGCGGTAGATTTGCAGACCTTTTGCCTGCCGGTTGATCGCCCGTTTTCTGATTTGCCTAAATTTACTCTGGAAAGGAACCCCCATGGCCCCCGAACCCATTAAAGTTTTTTCGCTCAGTACCTGCAGTCACTGCAAGTCGGTTAAAAAATTGTTGTCGGATTGTACGGTAAAATATGAATTTGTGGATGTTGACCTTTTGACGGGGGATGAAAGAAAAGCGATCCTTGAAGATGTCAAAAAGTTTAACCCCAGATGCTCTTTTCCCACCATCATCATCGGGGAAACAGTGGTGGTCGGGTACAAGGAGGGAAAAATCAAGGAGGCGCTGGGCATGTGATGGAAACGGAAAAACTGTTTGAAATGCTTAAGAAAATCCAGGAGGCCAAAGGATATTATTTCAACCTTGACCGAAAGCGGGTTTTCGAGCTTCTGGATGCGCTTAATCTGAATAAAGAGCGTTACGGATATATGGCCTGTCCGTGCCGACTGGCATCGGGGGATCGGGAGAATGACCGGGACATCATCTGCCCGTGTACCTACCGGGAACCTGATGTTGAGGAATACGGCAGCTGTTTTTGCAATCTATACGTATCGAAAGAATGGAACGAGGAAAAAATCCCCCGGGAGTATGTTCCGGAGAGACGCCCCCCCGAAAAGCTGTTTCTTTCTTGACACCGGCGGTGATTCATTTTAGACCAACATCCATGGTGGGACGATACGTCCGGTGCCTTCACAAAAACCGATTGAACAGGAATGCCAGGTGCTGCACAAAGAAAGAAACCTAAGAATGACCCGCCAACGCATGGTCATTTTGGAGGAGCTGAGGGAACACAACAACCATCCCAGTGCTGATGAATTGTATGACCGGGTCAGGTCCAGGCTGCCTAGAATCAGCCTGGGAACGGTTTACAGAAATCTTGAAGTGTTGTGTGATCTGGAAGAGATCCAGAAACTGGAACTCAGCGGCTCCATCAAACGATATGACGGTCACCCGAAAAAGCACTACCATATCCGGTGTTTGAATTGCGGAAAGGTAGACGACGCCCCCATCGCACCCCTCAACAAAATAGAAGACGAGCTTTACGGTGCTACTGTTTTTGAAATTATCAGCCATAATCTCGAATTCACGGGGTATTGCCCTGACTGCACCCAACATCTCGGGTAATCCCCCGTCAGTCCATCTTAGCCACGAAACAGATCTTCTTGATACAGAACTGTATCGAGTTCCGGTGATGAGACAACCGTTTTTCACTTGCTGTCTGTCGCTGATCCGCCAATTGTACGATCCCTGCGCTGAATAGCCCCTCCTCAACACCGACGAACATCCCCATAATCCTGCGGCAGCCGTCCCGGCTTTTGTTTGCCGGCTAAAAAACCTTTGAATATCGATTTATCAAAAGTTTGGCATGAATTTTGATATTAACATACCAAATACCATTTTTTTTCAGATCAACCTTAAAAGCCGGAGGAATCTGCCATGAACGAGCGCGAAAAAATTGTAAATACGGGCCTTCGTGGGGTGACCATCGCCAGCACCAAGATCAGCGATGTGGATGGCGCCCGTGGAAAACTGGTTTACAGGGGATATCTTGCCAAAGATCTGGCCGGCAAAATCACTTTTGAAGAGCTGGTTTATCTGCTTCTCTATGAAACGCTGCCGGACCCTGAAACGCTCGGGCCTTTCAGCGAGTCACTGGCCAGGGAAAGAGACCTGCCGTCAGACCTGATCGATGCATTGAAGACCCGGCCCGCGGATGCGCTGCCCATGGACGTCCTGCAGGCTGCCACGGCCATGCTAGCAAATCATGATCCCGATATCAGGGAGCACACGAAAGAAGCGTCCCTGAGGGTGGCGATGAGGCTCATTGCCCGCTTCCCCACCATTGTCGCGGCCTGGGAAAGAATTCGAAACGGAAAAGAACCCATTGCGCCAAACCCGGAACTGGGCCACGCCGCTAATTTCCTCTATATGCTTGACGGTGAAGTCCCCGATGAGGAGTTGGTGGGATTTTTCGATGTCTGCCTTGTGCTCCACGCGGAACATTCCTTCAACGCGTCTACTTTTGCCGCCAGAGAGGTGGCTTCCACCCGTGCGCATATGTATGCGGCAGTGGCGGCAGGAGTGGGGTCCTTGTCCGGCGCGCTCCATGGCGGGGCCAACACAAGGGTGATGGAGATGCTCCTGAAGATCGGGTCCATTGACAAGGTGGATGAGTATGTCAACAATACCCTTGCCTCCGGCGGCGTGATCATGGGGCTGGGCCATGCCGTTTATCAGACCGATGACCCGAGGGCCCATATACTGGCGCCAATGTCCCAAATCATGGGTGAGCGGAAGGGAGATACCAAATGGTACGATCTTTCCAAAGTGCTGGAGAAAAAGGGGAAAGAGGCGTTCAAAAGGGAAAAGGGCCGTGAGATTTATGTTAATGTCGATTTTTACAGTGCAACCCTTTACTATTACATGGGAATCCCCGTAGACTTGTTTACCCCCCTGTTTGCAATTGCCAGGATTGCCGGCTGGGCGGCACATGTGTTGGAGGAGCAGTTTGCCGAAGCAGCGCCGAAGCCCGCCCTGTATCGTCCGGAATCGGATTATATCGGGGATTATTGTGGGCCGGACGAATGTGTTTTCGTACCCATCGATGAAAGATAAGGAGTTGGTCAATGAACCAGATAAATGAAGCAGATGCAACAGCCGTACAGGCGGAGATCACCCGGATGCTCGAGGGGATCAAAAGGGATATACCGATTTTTCTCTTCAGCCAACCGGGGCAAAACGACGTTTTCAGCGATGCCGCACGCCAGGCCGTGCGTTTTTTTCGGCAGATGACACCCAGGGTGACCATTCGGGAGTACGATCTGGATCACGACATGGCCAAAAAGTATCATGTCTTCCATTCTCCGACCATGGTGTTTGACCCTGAAAATTATAACATACGCTGGCTGGGGGCTCCCATGGGTGAGGAGGGCCGCATTTTTTTAGAAGCCCTGATGCTCATCGGGATGCAGAAAAGCGCCCTCAATGAACAGTCGCAGAAAGTGGTCCGGAGATTGGATTCTCCCCGGAGCGTCAAGGTGTTTGTTTCACCCACCTGCCCCTATTGCCCACAGCAGGCCTTGAACACCCTAAAAGCCGCAGTGGAAAGGCCCGATCTGGTCGGTCTCGAGATCATCGACATTCAGGCCAACCCTGATCTTGCGGAACAATACGCGGCCCAGTCGGTACCCCAGACCTATGCCAACGATATGCTCATTGCCCAGGGCGCCCAGTCCGAGGAGCTGTTTGTTTCATCTCTGTCAAAGATGGAACAGCAGACCGTTTTTATTCCTGAAATTGACGAAAAAGAGATCGAAACCGATCTGGTGATCATCGGTGGCGGCCCTGCAGGTCTCTCTGCCGGCATTTACGCCGCCCGGAGCGGACTTAATTCCGTTATCGTGGAAAAAGGGGTCCTCGGAGGGCAGATCGCACTGACGCCGGTGGTTGAAAACTATCCCGGATTGAAACAGGTGGGGGGAAAGAGTCTTGTGGATATAATGGTGACCCATGCCTTGGAGTACACACACATCTTCCCCGGGGAAGAGGTGATCGAGGTGGCGCCCGGAGATCCCATTATAGTGAAAACCAGCCGCCGGAAAATCAGAACCAAAACGGTACTCATGGCCACCGGTGCCTCTCACCGGAATCTGGGGGTTCCGGGAGAATCCAGGCTGGGCGGCCACGGTGTAAGTTATTGCAGCACCTGCGACGGCCCGCTGTTCAAAAACAAGCGCGTCATCATGGTGGGGGGTGGGAACAGCGCCGTGACAGAAGCGCTTCACCTGCATCATATCGGTGTCGATGTGACCCTGGTCCACCGGAGGGACACCCTCAAAGCCCAGGAGATCCTGGTGAAGAACCTTGAGCAGAACCAGATCCCTATATTATACAATACCGAGGTCAAAAAAGTCACCGGGCAACATAATGTCGAATCGGTTGAGGTACTCAACAATAAAACCGGCGAAACCTCGACCCTGCCTGTAAACGGTGTATTTATCGCCATCGGTTACAACCCTTCTGTAACACTGGCGGAGAAAACCGGCCTGGAACTTACCGATGACGGGTATATCCGGCACGACAATTACCGGACCAGCATTCCCGGGATTTACACCACCGGAGATGTCGCCGGCGGATACAAGCAGATCGTTATTGCAGCCGGGCATGGGGCGGAAGCGGCCATGACCATTTTTGAAGACGTGATCAATCCCTACTGGAAGGAAAAGTGACGGGGCTGCAATCTTCGGGTGATTCCACAATTATGATAAAAGCCAAAACCGCAAAAGACAGCCGGGTTGCAATGTCCCATGTGATGCAGCCCCAGGACGCCAACCCCGCCGGGAATGTCCATGGCGGGGTGGTGATGAAATATATAGATGATGCCGCCGCTGTGGCCGCCATGCGGCACGCGGGAACCGTTTGTGTGACGGCCTCTATCGATCGGCTGAACTTTCACAGTCCGGTGTTCATCGGTGATCTTCTGACCCTCAAAGCCAGTCTGAACCTGGTGGGAAAATCATCCATGGAGATCGGTGTGAAAGTGGAAGCAGAGGATCTGTTGACCGGGAAAGTGAGACACACCGCCTCGGCTTATCTGACATTTGTTGCCCTGGGGGAAAATGGGCGGCCTTCGGATGTGCCGGCGCTGGAACTGGTGACAAAAAATGAAATACGGCGAAACCGGGAAGCTGTCGTTCGCAGAGAAAATCGGTTGTCCGAAAAAACATTGGAAGGGTGAT
>CAZWAE010000141.1:6811-10531 GCA_964631805.1 uncultured Desulfobacteraceae bacterium
GAGAATATAAAATCCCACCAGAAATCATTTGCAGAATACTATAATGCCCATAAAGCGTTGACCATCTCGATTTATATGGCCGGTTACATTGTGGTGACCGCGCTCTCACTCCCGGGGGCCGCCGTGATGAGTCTGGCGGGCGGAGCCCTTTTCGGGTTGTGGATCGGGGTGCTTGTTGTGTCGTTTGCCAGCAGCATCGGCGCCACCCTGGCATTTCTCGTTTCCCGGTTTCTGTTCAAAGGTTGGGTGCAGGAAAAATTCGGCGACAAGCTTCAAACCATCAATGAAGGGATCAAGCGGGAGGGAGCTTTTTACCTTTTTACGCTTCGGCTGGTACCGGTTTTCCCTTTTTTTGTGATCAACCTGGCCATGGGGTTGACGCCCATAAAAACGGCGGTGTTTTATGGTGTGAGCCAACTGGGCATGCTCCCCGGGACCTTTGTGTATCTGAACGCGGGTACCCAATTGGGAAAAATCGAATCCGCCCAGGGAATCCTTTCCCCCGGCCTGATCCTCTCTTTTGTGCTGCTGGGCATTTTTCCGCTCATTGCCAAACGGCTGGTCTCCGCTGTAAAAAATAGAAAAGTGCTCTCCGGATATTCCAGACCCAAAAAATTTGACTATAATCTTGTGGTCATCGGTGCCGGATCAGCCGGATTGGTGACCTCTTACATCGCGGCCACGGTCCGGGCCGCCGTGGCGCTTATAGAAAGGCATAAAATGGGGGGGGACTGCCTGAACACGGGTTGTGTCCCCAGCAAAGCGCTGATCCGAAGCGCCAAAATTTTATCCTACGTGAAAAGGTCCGAAGAGTTCGGCTTCCGAAGCGGACAGGTCGATTTCTCATTCGCCGAAGTCATGGAGAGGGTACAGAACGTCATCAAAAAGGTGGAACCCCATGATTCGGTGGAACGATATACCCAGCTAGGCGTCGATTGCCTAAAGGGGGAGGCGAACATCGTGTCTCCTTTTGAGGTTGCGGTCAATGGACGCACCATTACCACCCGCAACATCGTCATCGCAGCCGGTGCCCGTCCCTTTGTGCCGCCGATTCCCGGGCTTGACAAGGTGGAATATCTGACCTCTGACAACGTCTGGGAACTACGCGAACTTCCCCGTCGCATGGTGGTGCTGGGCGGCGGCCCCATCGGGTGTGAGCTGACCCAGGCGTTCGGACGGCTCGGCGCCAAGGTCACCCAGGTGGAGATGGCCCCCCGGATCATGGGACGGGAAGATGTCGAAATCACCGAAATGATGAAGCGCAAGTTCCAGGATGAGGGCATCGACGTGCTGACCGACCACCGCGCCAAGGAGGTGGTGCCGGAAGGTAACGGTGGGCATCTGGTATGCGAGCATGATGGGAGCGATGTGCGGATCGGTTTTGACCGTATCCTGGTGGCGGTCGGCCGCGCGGCCAATGTGAGCGGATACGGCCTGGAAAAGCTGGGTGTAAAACTCACCCGGACCCGGACCATTGAGGTCAACGAGTTTTTGCAAACCAATTTCCCGAACATCTATTGTGCCGGTGATGTGGCGGGCCCTTACCAGTTCACCCATTTTGCGGCCCACCAGGCCTGGTATGCTTCTGTCAATGCCCTGTTCGGCGGGCTCAAGCGCTTCAGGGCTGATTATTCCCTGGTTCCCTGGGCGACCTACACCGATCCCGAGGTGGCCAGAGCGGGTCTCAACGAACTGGAAGCCGGGGAAAAAGGGATCCCCCATGAGGTAACCGTCTATGGCATAGACGATCTGGACCGCGCCATCGCCGATTCGGAGGATCACGGGTTTGTCAAGGTGCTCACGCGTCCGGGAAGCGATAAAATTCTAGGCGTCACCATAGTCGGCTCCCACGCCAGTGACATCATCGCGGAATATGTGTTCGCCATGAAGCATGGTTTGGGGCTGAATAAGATCCTCGGGACCATCCATATCTACCCCACCCTTGCCGAGGCCAACAAGTTTGCCGCCGGGCAGTGGAAAAAAGCCCATGCACCGGAAAAAACCCTCGATTTTATCGGTCGCTATCACAAGTGGTTGAGGGGATAATCCCGAGGGTTCCGAAACCGATAAATGTCGCCGCAGGACCCTGAAAACAAAAAAGGCCCGCGCTCCGGCAGGAGGGCGGACCTTTTCCAATACCATCCAATTCCAGGCGGACTCTTTTTATGCGGCATCAAGCTCCGTCTGCAACCACTCTTTCACTTCCCCCTCTATGGCATAGACCCCTTTTTGGGAGCCGTTTTCTTTAAGGTATCTTTTTTCCATCTCTTCGGGCATGTCGATCTTGGCAAGCTCTTCTGCTTCATCGGAGTTGCGTTTGATCAGGTAGATGACCGGTGCCTTTTTCCATGTATTGACCACAAAATAGTGGGTCACATCATCTTTGGATCGGACCACATAGTTGCCGCTTGCCCAATTGTTCCCCCATTCCAGGTACAACCGTACCGCTTCTTCAGGGGTCATATCCCAGTCGATGTCATTGACCAGGTTCGTATTTTTTTTAATGTCTTCTAGCTGCATCACGACACCCTCCCATTTTCCGTTTTAGGTAACCTCATTTTCATTTAACTCTCTTTATAGCAAAGAGTGTGCCAGGGTTTCACCTGTGTCACCCAGGGCGACACATGAGGTTGTTTACCGAAAAAATAATGTCAAATCTACAAGTTGTCCACCTGCTGTCAGGTCATGGTGGGTCCGTTATGTGGGAAATTGGGAGAGATCCGGTGATGTTTCAAGAAGGGTGAGACAAATGCGTCTCACAGAAGAAACATTTATCGCAGCATGGATTTTCGACAAAAAGGCTGTGAAATATTTAAAACAATTGTTCCAGCAAACAAATGAGAGTGAGACCCAAAAACGCCATGGGATAGTAACTCGCTCTGTTGAACAGGGCCATGGCCATTTTCCGCTGGCACTTTTCCGCCAACTGGAGTGACGGTGCCAGGAGGAGGAAAAATGAAATACCCAGCGCGATAAAGAGGTAAAGCGGACCGAAAGACAGCGGAGAAGCCATTAGAACCAAAAACTGAAGGATAGTGGTCCCTGTCAGGGCAAGCGAACTCAGGAGGCCCGAGCGTTTCGGTCCCAGAACAAGGGGCAGTGTCTTGGCATTGAAAAACCGGTCCTCTTCCGCATCGGTCCAGTCGTGGGGGATGTTCTGCCCGCCGATTTCCCAGAGAAAGATCCAGACAAAGACCAAAAGGACAAACGCCGGCGCCGGTGAGGATGACACGGCATAGATCGCCGCGATGGGCCCACAGGTCTTCACCACACCATTTACCACGGCCCGTAGGGGAGATAAGCGCCAGAGCAGGCAGTACACGGTCTCAAGGAAGCACCCGGCCAGAAATATGTAGAGGCACACCGGATTGAGCAGATAGGAACCGATCATGGCCACCAGGGACCATCCCGCCACCCAGGCCACCCCTTTTTTAAAATCAAGGACACCCTTTGCCATGGGATGGCGGATCAGCGTGTTGTCCAGATAATTCTCGCAATCCGCATCATCTCCGAAACAGCTTCTTTCCTTGTCCGACCGGTAGTCAACAATATCATTGACGCCGTAAACGGCGGTGTAACCGGCAAACGCGGTAATGGTGCCGATCAGGATAACGGGCAGGGAGGGAAGCTGGCCCAAAAAAAGGATCGCTGCCAAAACAGGCGTGGTCATGTCGATCAAGGCATGAGGGGTACGGGAAAGTGCAAAAAAAGGTCCGAGCC
>CAZWAE010000142.1:0-10430 GCA_964631805.1 uncultured Desulfobacteraceae bacterium
ACCTGATGAAACAAACACTGCCTGCTGGATAGAAGTAATTCTGGGTGAAAGATACGATAGAATAGTTTGAATTTATCAGGAGCAATAATGCTGTTGATCTGTTTTTTACCAATTTCATTTGAAATAAATGCACCATAACAATTGAATTTTTCTTTCAAACACAAAAGGCTGAAGGAATTGACAAGATTAAGATAGGGTCCAGCTATCCAGGGAATTCCCTTTCTATCAGCCTCATATGCGATTCCGGTATTGTCGGTTACAATAAGTTCCGGTTTCACCTGCTGAAGTATATCCACAGCAGCAGAATAGTTTTTGCCGATTAAAATTGATGGGAACCATGGCATTAAATGTTTATGTTTCAAAAACAGATCTATAAACTCTGAATTTTCGTTTCCAAAACAATTGGGAAGTTGAAAAAAGAGTTTTACCGAAGTCTTGTTGCTAAGGTTCAAATCCTTTTTAGAGGAGATCAATACAGAAAGAGCGGGTTTTGTTTTTCCCGGACTTGGCTTTTTCAAGAATGGGACGTCAATGGGGTCGACAATCTCTCCTGGACCATCCAGGAAGGTTAAAATACTTTTTTTTATCGAAGTGAGTTCCTTGAAAGTTATGTACAGATCCTTTTGAAGATGGTCCAATTCCGTATGCTTTATGTAATACCCCGTATGATTCAGGGCTCTAAGCCGTTTCAGGAAAATGTCGTAATTCAAATGCTCCACAGAGCTTTTCCTGTTTCTTGGTGAAAGATTTTGTTTCGAACACACAACAAATGAAGTATCCGGCGTTTCGACGGATACTTTTAAAGGTGAATCCAGTTTCCCCGAAATGCTGATGGTCAAAGGTGCTTTAGCGATACTTAACTGTTTGATTCTATTTTTAACATTCGCTATGATGGTTCTTTTTTCTTTATGAACCCTTCTTGGGTCGCTTTCCCTTCTTTCATTGGTTGCATCATCTTTATTTTCAGCAAGATGTTTAATTGAATGATCCCGGGGATTATCAATAAACATGTGTTTGTTAATATCTCCCATCAAATAGGAATTTGAAAACTTCCGGTTAAAAACCTTGTAAAGATCACGGTTGTCATCCGTCAGCCTGTTTTCATAATAAAGATTTTGGATCTGCTTTTTCCAGCAATCAACCACCGTATAGACGTAATCGAATTTCTTTATTCTTCCTTCAATCTTGATCGCGTCAACCCCTGCATCAGATATCTCTCTTAAATCGAAAAATGCTGAATTGTCTTTAAGATTGAGGGGAAAATTTTTACCCTCAGGCGTTGTTAAATATCGATCCCTGCAGGGTTGGCTGCATCTGCCGCGATTTCCCGACCTCCCTCCGAAAACAGAACTGATATAACAAATGCCGGAAAAAGAGATGCAATAGGAACCGTGGACAAATATTTCAGTTAAGATATTCTTTTCATGCCCTATCAAAGTTAACGCTTTTATCTCATCAATATTTAACTCTCTTGATAGATTCACCCGGACCGCATTCAGTTTGCTCAAAAATTTTATCTGACCTTCATTATGGGTGGTAAGCTGAGTGGATGCATGTATTTCAAGACCTTTAAAATATTTGGATAACAGATAAATCAAACCGAAATCCTGAACAATTACACCATCGATCCTTGTGTTGACCAGCTTATTCAACAAGCGTATTAAAGCCGGGATTTCACTCCCCACGATAATGATATTCAGGGTTAGAAAAACTTTGCAGTTATTTCCATGGGCAAGTTTAATAAGTCCGTATAGATCTTCAAAGGTTATATTTGCCGCCCGGTTTCGGGCATTAAATTTTTTCAGGCCGCAGTATATGGCATCCGCCCCTGCAACTATCGCAGCTTTGATGGAATCGATATCGCCGCCCGGGGCCAGTAATTCAATTTTTCTCTTCAACAGAAAATCAGCAACCGCCTATCGCACAATACAGGTTTGAACCCATGGATCGGCGATGGCTTTGAGATGGGAAAGTTCACGGTTGGTAAAACGCTTGCAGTGGTCTTTGACAAAATCGGGGCGCAGCATCTCCTGATCCCTGCATTGCTGGATGGCATACAGTGCAGCACCTTTGATCAGGCGGGCGATGCTTTCGATAACGCCCGGTTTGATGAGGGGTTGGATACAGGTGGTTCTGAATTCATGGGGAAGACCGGAGTCTATGATCATTCGCGCGCTGGTCCGTATATCCTCCGGACGGCAGCTTTTCTGAATCCATTCGGGATATTCCACAGGATCGGTTTTAATATCCATGGCGATGTAGTCGATAAGCCCCTCATCGAGGAGTCTTCGAATCATCCCGGGCCGGCTGCCGTTGGTATCCAGCTTGACCGGATAACCAAGCTGCCGGACCTTTCCGCAGAATCGGGGAAGCGCCTCTATGGCGGTGGGCTCACCTCCTGAAATCACAACGCCGTCGAGAAACCCCCGCCGATCCCTCAAAAAAGAGAGGGCCTCTTTATCTTCGAAACACCGTGCCGGTTCAGGGCACCCCTTGGCAAGATCCGGATTGTGGCAGTAAGGGCACCTGAAGTTGCATCCCGAGACAAACAGGACGCAGCTCATCTTGCCGGGGTAATCGATAAGGGATGTTTTCTGTATGCCGCCGAATTTCATTTTAACAATGGGGTTGTTTTCATGCCACGGCGAAACTCTTCCGTTTCCCATATTCCGCCTGTTTTCCGTCGTTCCATTGTTTTACCGGTCTCAGGTACCCCACCACCCTTGAATACACTTCGGTTTCCTGCCGGCAGTCGGGACATGTCTCCTCTTTGCCCGTAAGATAACCGTGGGAGGGGCAGACACTGAAAGTGGGCGTGATGGTAAAGTACGGCAACCTATAGTTGTTGGCCACCTTTTTGATCAGCCCCCTCAGGGCCAGGGTATCGCTGACCTGCTCGCCGAGAAAAATATGGAGAACGGTACCGCCGGTATATTTGGTCTGCAGTTCATCCTGCAGCCTCAAGGTTTCGAAAAGGTCATCCGTGTGGTTCACCGGCAGTTGTGTGGAGTTGGTATAATAGGGTGCCGCCCCCTTGACATAATCCTCTTCATTGGCGCACCGTATGTCCGTAAAGGCTTTCTTGTCCAGCATGGCCAGACGATACGCGGTGCCTTCGGCCGGGGTGGCCTCCAGATTATAGATGTCGCCGGTTTCTTCCTGGATTTCCGCCAGCATGGACCTTAAAAAATCCATGATCTCAAGGGCAAATGCCTGGCCCGCATCCCCTGCGATCCCCTCCCCCAGAAAATTGGCGCACGCCTCGTTCATCCCCAGGATACCGACGGTTGAAAAATGATTTTTCCAATACAGCCCATGGGCATTTTTGATCTCCCTCAAATAAAAGCTCGAGTAGGGATAGAGATTCTTGTCGGTAAACTGCTCGAGGACTTTTCTCTTGATGGAAAGGCTTTCGGCCGCCAGTTGCACATTATTCTCAAGCAGTGAGAAGAACTGGTCTTTGTCCGCCGCCCGGTATCCGATTCGGGGCAGGTTAATGGTCACCACGCCGATGGACCCGGTGAGGGGATTGGCCCCGAAAAGCCCGCCCCCCCCCGTTTCAACAGTTCCCGGTTGTCCAAACGCAGGCGGCAGCACATAGACCTGGCATCGTCGGGCGACATGTCGGAGTTGACGAAATTGGAAAAATAGGGGATGCCATACTTCCCGGTCATCTGCCAGATCATCTCAAGATTCGGATTGTCCCAGTCGAAATCAGCCGTAATGTTGTAGGTGGGAATGGGAAAGGTAAACACCCGGCCCCTGGCATCCCCTTCCATCATGACTTCGGCAAAAGCCTTGTTCAGGATGTCCATCTCGGGCTGGTAGCCCTCGTAGGTCTCTTCCAACTCCTTCCCCCCGATAATAACGGGGTGGTGCCTTAAAGCCGTCGGTACATTGAGATCCATTGTGATATTGGTAAACGGGGTCTGAAACCCGACTCGCGTGGGGATATTGATATTGAAGACAAACTCCTGGAGCGCCTGCTTGACCTCTTTGTAGGTCAGGCCGTCATGACGGACAAATGGGGCCAGGAGGGTATCGAAGTTGGAGACCGCCTGGGCACCGGCCGCCTCCCCTTGAAGGGTATAGAAAAAGTTAACGATCTGTCCCAGAGCCGACCGCAGATGTTTGGGCGGAGCGCTTTCCACTTTTCCCTCGACGCCTTTGAACCCTACCATCAACAGATCCATCAGATCCCACCCCACGCAATAGACAGACAACAGGCTGAGATCATGGATGTGCAGGTCACCCTCCTGGTGGGCGCTGCGAATTTCGGGGGGGGGGTAGATGCTCCCCAACCAATATTCGGCGGTGACATCCGACGAAATATAGTTGTTAAGCCCCTGGAGGGAATAGCACATGTTGCTGTTTTCCTTTATTTTCCAGTCAAGCTTTTCAACATAATGGTTGACCAGATCAATGCTCGCCTTGGTGGTGATCCGGCGGATCTGGGCATGTTGCTCGCGGTAGAGGATATAGGCCTTGGCGGTTTGATAAAAGGGGGAATCCAGCAGGACCCGTTCCACGATGTCCTGCACCTCCTCCACTTCGGGAACCGAGGGAAGACGGATATCATGGGCCAGGGTCAGAATCCGGAGGGTCAGTTTTTTCGCCTCTTTCTCGGAAAACTCACCCGTGGCTTTGCCGGCTTTGGCAACGGCGGTCATGATTTTCGTAGAATCGAATTCCATAACGGTGCCGTTTCTTTTTTTTATATGCTCGAACACGTATACCACCTAAAAATATAGAACCGTTGATGAATGGGAAAGGAGGGGTCGAGTTGCCGCACGGTAATATCAACAACGGAAGGACAACTATCACAACATATTGTTGTCTGTCAATAAAAAAGGCCATATATAGGGTTTAAAGGGTGCAGGGTTGGGATTCGGTCTCCCCGGTTTACCAGGGGAAACCGTCCCTTGATCTCCCGCATGGAGGGCTTCCTCACTGCCATGAACGGTCAGCTTGATTTGGGCATGGGTGCGTGCTATGAAAACGGGATGCAACTTGATCAAAATCCCGTACATAGAAGAGAGATCGTGCCCTGGTACGATTCCGAAGTTACCGGTCTGGCGATGATATTGTTGATGTTATTCGCCCTGATGTTCAGTACCGTCGGCATCGCCGTGGCATTCAGCGATCCTGGATTTACAGCATATGCATGGGTTCCGATCTTGTCGCTGGCGTTAAGCAGCGGCGTCATCGCCTCCACTGCGATTCGGATGATGAAGCGGCATGCGAGACGTCTGTCCGGTTAGGGCCTCTGCGAACCAGCCCGTCTGCTCTTTTTTTGGTAAAGGAACCGGCGGCTTAAAAGAACTTGACTTATCCGCAGGAATACATGTAATTTTCAACCTCCAGGCATTGTTTGTTCAATGGCCTGCAATCATTCCGTATCCCCTTTTTTTGCAGAAGGAAAAACCGCTGTATGTATATCTTCGGATATTTTTTTGTGGCTGTCGCCAAAGTTCTGGATTTTGCGCTGCTTTTTTATATGTGGGTCGTCATCGCAAGAGCGGTCCTCTCCTGGGTGAGCCCGGATCCCTATAATCCCATAGTTCGCTTTATTCACAACATCACTGAACCGGTCATGTATCGAATTCGATCCTACATACCCGTAAGCTTCGGCGGCATCGATTTTTCACCCGTTGCCGTCCTGCTGGCCATCATTTTTTTACGGACCTTTGTGGTCAATACGCTCATGCGATTTGGTACCGCTATGCTGTAACCTCTTAAAACCAAAAGGGGGCATTTCGTGCAGATTACACCGCTTGACATTCAACAGCATCAGTTTAAAATTAAATTCAGGGGCTTCGACGTTCATGAAGTCGATATGTTCCTTGAGGAGGTAACGGAAACCTTCGAAACACTCCTGACGACCCAACAAAGCCTGGCGGAGAAGATCCGGCGGTTGAAGGGTGAAAACAAGGGCTATCGGGAACGGGAGGAAACCTTCAAACGAGCCATGCTTCACTCGCAGAAGGTGCTGGAACAGATGAAGGAAAACGCCCGGAAATCCGCCGAACTGATCATTGCGGATGCGGAAATCAAAGCGGAAAAACTTTTGAACCGGGCTCATAACAGGCTTTCCCAGCTGCATGAAGATATAGCAGAGCTGAGGCGGCAGCGCAGACAAATTGAAATACAGATTCACTCCATTATTGAGAATCACTCCAAATTACTTGAAATCGGTAAAGAGGAGATGAACGCCAAGGACGAGGAAGATGCCAAGCTGAAACTGCTCAAACAGTCCAAGTAAATTAAACGGTGTAAACACCAACCAACGATAACACCTGGGAGATAACCAATGGCAAAGATCGATGCATTTTTCAAATTGATGAACGATCAGGGCGCTTCTGACCTGCATCTGGTTTCCGGACAAGCGCCTGCCCTGCGAATCAATGGAGAGATGGAGCGGGTGAAGTACAAGACACTGGACAACGATTCCCTGAAAGAGATGCTTTACGAAATCTCACCCGAAGACAAAGTTAAAACCTTTGAAGAAACAGGGGATGTGGACTTCGGATATGAAATCCCCGGACTTGCAAGGTACCGGGCCAACTTTTTCATGCAGAAATATGGAGTGGCAGCGGTTTTCAGGGAAATCCCGAGTACGATTCTCACGGCGGAACAGCTCGGGTTGCCGACGGTCGTCTCCAAGCTGGCCGGCCTTCCCAGGGGACTGGTCCTGGTCACCGGCCCCACCGGCAGCGGCAAATCCACGACCCTGGCGGCCATTATCGACCAGGCCAACCGCAACCGCAAAGACCATATCATCACGGTTGAGGATCCCATCGAGTTTGTTCACGTGAGCCAGGCGTGTATCGTCAATCACCGGGAGGTGGGACTGCACACCAAGACCTTTTCCGCAGCCCTCAAGGGTGCACTCCGGGAAGACCCGGATATCATTCTCGTGGGCGAAATGCGGGATTTGGAGACCATCTCCCTTGCCATTGAGGCGGCCTCCACAGGGCATTTGGTATTCGGCACCCTGCATACTTCCAGCGCACCGAAAACCGTTGATCGCGTGATCGAGGTGTTCCCTTCCAGTGAGCAGGCCCAGATCCGGTCCACTCTGTCCGACGGGCTCCGTGCCGTCATCGCCCAGGTATTGTTCAAGCGAATCGACAAAAAGGGCCGATGCGCCGCCCTCGAGATCCTCATCGCCGTTCCGGCCGTTCGCAACCTGATCCGTGAGGCCAAGACCCATCAGATCGCCTCAATGATCCAGACCGGAAAAAAATACGGCATGCAGCTGTTGGACGATGCCATCATGGAGCTCTTCAACAAAGGCTGGATCGCTATTGATGAGGCCTACATGAAGGCCAATGACAAGACCCGGTTCAGGCCATTGCTGAAAACGCCGCCCACGGATTTTACCGACGGATAAAGAGCGGCTGTAAACGGAGATCGATGAACCAACCGGTATATTTTCAAACTGAATTTTCAACAGCAGGGGGTGGTGTGTCATGAAAAAACAGGAGATCGACCATATACTATCCGCGATGCTCGATGCCCATAACAATGTATCGGACCTGAATATCACCGTGGGCAAACCATTCCAGGTGGAAAGCTCGGGAGCGCTTACGGGAGTGGACATCGATCCGCCCATCACCGAGATCACCCCTTTCCAGGCCGAAATTTTCTCATTGATCCTCATCAACAACGATCGGCGCCTATCTGAAACGCTCCAGTTCGAAGGATCCTGCGACTCCTCCTATGAACTGCCCGGCAAAGCGCGGTTCAGGGTCAACATCTTCTCCCAGCGGGGTAACTACTCCATCGTCCTTAGGAAACTGGAAACCAAAATCCCCACGGTGCAGGACCTGGGCCTGCCCTCCCCTTTCCTTAAAATGGCCGAAGAGAAAAACGGGATTATCCTGGTCACCGGTTCCACGGGCAGCGGTAAATCGACTTCTCTTGCCGCGGTGCTCAACCAGGTCAACGAAACCAAATCGGTTCACGTGGTCACACTTGAAGACCCGGTGGAGTATCAGCACCCGCACAAGAAAGCCACCTTCAACCAACGGGAGATGGGCCAGGATTTCGACGCATTTTCAAGCGGTTTGCGTGCCGCCCTGCGCCAGGCCCCGAAGATCATCCTGGTCGGCGAGATGCGGGACCGCGAAACCGTGGAGATCGGTCTGGGGGCCGCCGAAACCGGCCATCTGGTGGTTAGCACCCTCCACACCGTGGACGCCGGCCAGACCATCAACCGTATTCTCGGCATGTTCACCATCGAGGAGGAAAATCAAATCCGGATCCGGCTGGCAGATACGGTCCGGTGGATCGTCTGCCAGCGCCTGCTGCCCAAGATCGGGGGGGGGCGGGCAGCGGCCTTTGAAATCATGGGGACCAACATGCGGGTTCAGGATACGATTCTGCAGGGAGAATCGGAGGGAAAAACCTACTACGAAATCATCCAGGCCAGTGGGGCCTTCGGTTGGACGACCTTTGATGATCATATTGTCGGGCTCTACAACGAAGGGAAAATTACTGAGGAAACCGCTATGGCGTATGCTTCCCGCAAGGGGGTGGTGGGACGCGGCTTGGACAAAGTGAAGTCCAGCCGCGGCGAAAAGACCACTGATATTGAAGATCTCGAGGTGGATCTCAGTTATGGGAAAAAGAAATCTTAGGGTTCGTTTTATGGATAAAGGAGAATAACATGGATGTCGCGTGTGAACATTGCCAGGCCAGATTTAAAATCCCGGATGAAAAGGTCCCAAAGAACCAGGTTTTTGCCATCGCCTGCCCCAAATGCAAGGAGAAAATTTCCATAGATACACGGCCCAAAGCCGCTTCACCCCCGCCTGCAGATGAAAAGAAACCACCGGTGGAAAGTGGAAAAAAGGAATCCTACGATGCGTCGGACCGGCCTTTTGACTTCCTTGAAGAGGGTGCCCAAACCGCACTGATCTGTGAACCGGACGACGCGCTTCGGACCAAGGTTCAGGCGATATTGGAGCAGATGAAATACCATTGCGCCGCCCCTAAAAACGGCCGGGAAGTGCTCAAGCAGATGCGGTTTCATGTCTTCGACCTCATCGTTCTGGACGAGAAGTTCGATACACCCGATCCGGACCAGAACAATATCCTGCGCTATATCCAGCGATTGCCCATGGATAACCGCCGAAACATGTTCGTTGCCCTCATCACGGATCGCTTCCGCACCAACGACAGCATGATGACCTTCAACAAAAGCGTCAATCTCATCGTCAACCGGGATAACATCGCACAATTTGATCAGATTCTTAAGCGGGGCATCACCGAGATCACCAGCTTTTACAAGGTGTTTAAAGAATCGATGCAAAAAGCCGGCAAGGCCGGCTAAACCCGATGAAAGAGGAAAACAAGGGAATCTATACCTGTGCAGACTATCGGACGGAAATGACCCTTCTCATGCTCAATCGCCGTCTGCACAAAGAGAATCTGACCCGGGAGGAGAGGCTTGATGTGGAAAAACGGATCCGCTCCCTGGAGGCTGAAATGGGTATGGATTGAGAAGCGAAAAAGATGCGTGCCATAACCCCTCTCCGAATCTCATCGAAGCTTTTCCTGATCCCATTGGATCAAACCCTTCCGGGTTTCACTTCGTTTATCAGCGCCTGGCTGTACAAGGGAGACCGGACGTATCTGGTGGATCCGGGCCCGGCGGCCACGATTCCCGCCCTTATCAAAGCGCTGGACCATCTGGCGGTAGAAAAAATCGATGCATTTCTACTGACCCATATCCATATCGACCACGCCGGAGGGATCGGCGATCTGACGGACCGCTTCAAGGATACACCCGTCCTCTGCCATCCCGCAGCGGTCAAACATATGGCCCAACCGGATCGCCTGTGGGAAGGAAGCCTGAAATCCCTCGGTGATACCGCCCGCGCCTACGGACCCATCCTGCCGGTTCCTTTACAGCGGTTGATCCCGACCCATAAATGCCCCTTTCCCGACATCCAGCCCATCGATACGCCGGGGCACGCCGTCCACCATGTCAGCTTTCTTGTGGACCGGCTCCTGTTTGCCGGAGAAGCAGGGGGCGTCTATCAAAAATGGGACAACGGACGGGTCTACATGCGACCGGCCACTCCGCCTCGATTTTTCATGGAGACAAGCCTGCAAAGCGTCGCAACCCTGATCTCCACCCCCCACAAACTGCTGTGCTACGGACATTTCGGTGCCACCGGAAAAACACCGGAAAACCTGGAAATTCATCGGGACCAGATTCACAGATGGGCTGGGATCATTGGTAGGGAAAGGGTCAAGGATCCGGGTCCGGGCCTGGTGGCACGTTGTATCGGGAAACTGCGGGATGAAGATCCCCTGATGGCGGCATGGAGGGAGATGTCCCCGCCGGTCCGGGAGAGGGAAACGGTCTTTCTGACCAACAGCGTCAAAGGATTTCTGGGTTATTTTGATGCCATTGAGGA
>CAZWAE010000143.1:0-10423 GCA_964631805.1 uncultured Desulfobacteraceae bacterium
TTGTCGTATATCTCCGTCGGGTTCATCGGCGCACGCCAGTAGGCAATCTTCTTTTCTCCGGTATCGTCGGCAACTGCCTGCGGCAATTGAATATCGCTTTTTTTGGCGACATCCATAAACAGGTATGCCCCACCGAGAGTCAGGCACATGCTCAAAACGGCGGTGAGAACAACCGCCCACAGAAGAGAAACTGATTTTCTTTTTCCCATGGTTTTTGTCCTCGGTTTATCCATTATCGCTCTCTATGGTTTGGTTTTGGTTACCCGGGGCAACGGTTTTTTATTTTTTGTCATCGATTTTCCCACGATCCTGTCCAGTTCGGCCTGGGTGATTCCCGCATCGGCCCGGCGCTTTTCCAGCGATAGATTGGCGTCCAGCCACAGGGTGTAGGAACCGATGACATCGGCGAATGACAGATTGCCGGCCTCATATCCGCGATTCGATACGGAAAGGGCCGCCTGGGAGAGTTTCACGACGCTCTTGCCGTAAAGCCCGAACTCCCGAACCGCACGATCCAGCTCAAACCATGCCTGACGTACGTGGGTGTGGGTGGCGGCTTCACTGTTTGCCAGCTCCTTTTTGAGGGCCAGCAGCTTCTGCCGGGTTTCCCTGAGGTAGGCATCCTGTGCACCGTACCAGGGAAGTTTTGGAAGGCCCGCGCCGACAGAAGCCGCAGAGGAGGTCATAAAGGGGGGCTTCCGCGCCTGGGTGCCCACCTGATTGACAGACCGGTCGGCATAGAGAGATAGATTCATGGAATAAGACGGCAGGATCATTCTCTCCGCCATCTCGATCATCCGCTCCATCTTACCGATCCGGTGCCGAAGCCGCCTCAATTCCTGCCGATGCGACAATGCCATCATAACGAGTGCTGGCGGTTCCATCTCCGAAACCAGAGGTTCTTCCACAACCGGTCTCCCCAATGGACCCTTTTCCGGCAGGTTCACCAGCTCGTTGATCTTCGTTTCGATATTCCTTTGCTTCTCTCCAAGCGAGATCCGGTTTTCGATGGTCGTTTCACGGGTAATCCGAACCTTTATGACATCCTGGAAGCTGGTTTTCCCGGCTTCGTAACGGGTCACGGCCACCGACTCCAGCTGATCCAGCAATGCGATCATTTTATCGGTAATGGATTGCGCCTGCCGGGTGTAAAACAGCTCCCAAAAGGATTTGCGAACGGCGGTAACGGCTTCCCGCCGGGCCATCTCAACCGACTCTTTCGCCACCCTGACCTCCTGGTCCACCACTTGTGCCTTCAGCGCGAATATGCCGGGGAAAGGAAATTTCATGCCCACCGGATCCTGACCCTTCATCGGACCGACACCCACCGTCAGGTCTTCGGTAAATGCCGTGTAACGCCGGAGTATTTCATCCAGGCCGGCTACCTGGTCAAAAGCCTCTAGGGTGGCACGAAAACGATTCCAGGCGGCCAGGACCGTTTGGTTCCGGAGAAGTGTCAGGGTCTCCAAATCCTCTAGAGCAATGGGATTCCCAAGGAGTTCTGAGGTAGCGGTCCGGTCCGAAGCGACCGTTTTAAGCCGCGCCAGCTGCCGGTCGCCCGGCTGGAGGAAAACTTCCAAAGAAGGGTCGCCATCAAGGGCGCCTGCCCATTTCCTTTTAAGTCTCTCCACCGCGGCGATCTCAAATTTGAATTTTTCATCCCTTTCCGTTACCGGCACCTTTGATGATCCTGAAGACCGGTGTGAAAGATAAGCCGGTGGCCGGTACGACGCATAATTCCTCTTCAAATCGTCATACCCCGCATAAGCCGGGAGATTTGCGAATAGCATGAGGGCAACTGCCGCAGACAGGATCTTCAAGGACATCAATCCTCCTCTCCGGAAGGTGATTCCATATCATTGCGTTTATGGGTCAGAGAGGTTCCGGCCAGCCGTTCCAGCCTGGCCAGAGTTTTCCCATGGTCCGCAGTGGCCCTGGCCAGGGCGAGTTGAAAATTGTACCAGACGGCCTGGGATTCTATGAAATCGGAGAAAGCGGATTCTCTCTGACGGAACCATGTCTCCGCAAGCGCCATGGACTTGGCCGCCTGGGGAACCAGATCGTTCCGGTACAAATCAATCAATCGACCGGCGTTTTCAAGTTTGAACCAGATCGCCCGTATCCGGGTGCGGGTCTGATTGACGCGACGTGTTTTCAGGGCGACCGCCTTTCTCTCCTCCGCCCGGGCCCGGGCCACCCGGCCCCTGTTCTTGCCGGACCACAATGGGATGGTGATGCCGGCCTGTATTCCAAAGGCATCATCCCCGGCATCGGGCGGTGGGGAAGCCACATCGGGATCGCCGATTCCCGCGTAGAAAAGACCCACTTTGAACTCCGGATAGGTGTTGTACCTGGCAAGCGCCGTGGCTTTTTCCGCCTTTTCCACAATGGCATCCGCAATGCGGATCTCCTCCTGGTGTTTTTCCGCCAGTGCATAGATCTCTTCGAGGGGATATACCACGGCAGCCGGGACTGTGGGTGCCAATGGGCCGATCTGTGCACCGGGGTGGCGATTGAGCAGGCCGTTGATCGTCGCGATCTCGGTCTGCTCCAGTTCCTGCAGGAGCAGGATATCGTACCGGAGCTGTCCTACCTGGGATTGGGCCCGGGTGACATCCAGCAGGGTGGAGCGGTCTTGTGCGAATCCTGTTTCGGACACTTTCCGCAGATGGTCCAGCAATGCCATGTTCTGCTCGGCCACCCCCCCGGCGTCCCGAATGTACTGCAATTCATAGTATGATTCCCGTATGGCCACCACCACGTCCCTGTAGGCCTTGTCCAGTTTCAACCTCGCGATTTTCGCTTTCGCCGTCTCCACTTCTCCCGCCTTGGACAGTTTTCCGGGGAAGGGAATCTTCTGTGACAGGGTGGCATTCCAGTCCTGGGGCCCTAAACGGGTCTCGATGGGCTGGGGAAAATAGGTCGCCGAAAGCTGGGGGTCCGGGTACCCGGTTGCCACCCGATGTCCTTCGATGGTGGCACGCCAGGATTCCCTCGCGACCTGGATGGACGGGTTTCGGGCGTAGGCGAACCGGATCAGGTCTTCGAGGGCAGCGGATCTTGATATTTTCCGTCCCAATTCAGTCACCGAAGCGGCCGTTTCTTTAACCGAAGCGGGAAAAGCCGGCCGTGCGGCTGCAAATACAACCAGAAGAATCAAGAAAAAACACCCCAAGCCTCTCGCCACCCGATGGTTTTCCACGACGGCTGACGAGCACGATTTTTCGCCGGAGAATGTGTTTATTTGAAGACAAAAGAGGTTCATCATAATTTCCCTCCAATGATAAAGGGCCCGGGTTGGCGGGTCATCCTGACCACGACCATGGTAATGTCGTCCTCCTGGACATCCGATTGTTTAAACCGGGTTAATGCATCCACGATGGCATCGAGAATTTTTTCTGCACAGGAATGGCTGTTCTGGCGGATTATCTGCTGCAGGCGCTCTTTCCCGAACCGCTCCCCCGCCCGGTTTTCCGATTCCCAGATGCCGTCGGTACCGATTAGCACCACCTGTCCATACCCGATGCCGGAATGTTGATGGGAGGTATACGTCCATTCATCGTTCAATCCCAGGGCGATGCCGCTTCCGCCCAGTTCCGTGAAGGTGTCCTTGCCGGGATCATAGAGAAACGCCGGGTCGTGGCCTGCGCGTACCCACTGCAGATCCCCTTTAACGGGATCGATCTCCAGGTAGAAAAGGGTCATGAAGTTGCCGGTCTGGGAGGTGTCCTCGCAAAGCTGGCGGTTGACCTCGGTGATAATGCCGGCCGGATCGATGCAGGCCTTTACCTGACCCCTTAAAGCCGCCCGTGCCGTTGTCATCAAAAGGGCGGCGGCGATACCGTGTCCCGACACGTCTCCAACGGTCACAACGGCCTTATCGGAGCAGCCGTGTTGAAAATAGTCGTAATAATCGCCCCCTGTTTCGTCGCAATAGAGGCTTCTGCCGGCGACATCCAGCGCCGAAATGCGCATGGACGTGCGGGGCAGAAGGTTCTGCTGTACCTCTCGTGCGAGATTCAACGACGCCTTCATTTTTGACCGCTCCTCGAGCTGTTCGACCATGGTGTTGAAGGATCGGGTCAATTCCCCTACTTCATCCGCCGTTTTCACCGGCAGATGGATGCCGTAATCGCCTTTTGCGATTCTTCCCGCGGCAGAGGAAACCTCTTTGATGGCGGATACGGATCTACCGGTGACAAATCGGATTAGAAGTAGAATGACGACTATGAATGCCGCACCGATACCCATGTAATGATATCGAAAGTGAAGAATCGGCAGAAGAATCTCTTCACCAGGGGACACGATCACCAGGGTCCAAGGAGCCTCTTTCAATTTATAAAAACCGCTGACCTCGTCGGGAGGAAACCCCTCGCCCAGAATGGTGCCGAAGGGCATGTTCTTCATGAGATAGAGCGTGATGCGTTCCAGGCGGTCCCCTCCATCGCCGAACCGCCTGCCGGTTTTTTTGCTGTTGCTGGCCAGGATATGGCCGTTGGCGTCCACCAAAAACGCCTTTTGATCCTGCCACCAACCGGTGGCGGCCACGGCATCCACCAGTTCATCAAATCGGATCTTGACCTCCAGACGCCCGACGGTTTCACCGCCATCGTTCTTCAGTTCCGATACCAGGGATACGGTTTCTCCACCGGCCAGGGTATCATATCTCGGCGGTTCAACGGTGATGCGGCTGCCTTGGCGGAACGGCATCATTTTCACCATGGAAGCGGCCTCCGCCCCCGGCATCCCGGAGTCGGATGTAATCGGGGGATGACCGGACCCCATGATGGTGAACCGCTGGGGGGAGGGACCGGTCCAGTTGAGATCCACCACGGTGATGCCCTCCAGCTGCTGGAGTTGTTCCAGAATCAGCTTCTGAATGTGCATGGCGTGGGGCAGTCCGGCCGACTTGTGGAACATGCTCAGCATCTCCTTGGGACGGTTCAATCGCATGTCGATGTGGTGGGCCGCCCGCTGGAGCTTTAAAATGGTGGTCTCCCCCCACTGTGTCAGCAAATGACCCCGGGCAAACCGGAACCCCGCGATCCCCATGCCCAGCAGCAGCAATGCCACAGGCAGCATCATGAAAAGGGTGAAGCGCTGCTGAAGGCTTTTTAAACGAATCATTAAAAGTGCCTCCTGCATGAAGATAAAAAAAAACATGGATTCCGATTCGATCCGGTCATCAGTTAATCCCCTGGCCTGGGGAACGCGCTTCCCAAAACCACATTTCAAGCAAGGCGCGGATGGAGACATAGACAAAAACCACCCCGAACAATCCGCCTCCCGGCAAATGCAACCAGAAAAAAACGGGGGAAACGTACGCCTTCAACCACATGGCGCCAATATCGATCAAAACACCCGCAAAGGGCAGTACCACAAGCCACGTCCTGTGGGTGTCGGTGAGGTTCAGAAAAACGGTAATGGCCCCGACAAAGATGAAGATCATGTTCATACCGAACAGGTGGATGTGAGACCATTTCAGCAGCCACACAAACTGCTCCGATTTATAAAAAGCGGTATGGGCCGGTTTCTCATTCTCCACGACCGGCTGGCTGAAGAGATCCCCGCGCCCGGCCGCGATTTCCCTATCCAGCGAAGGTCCCGGCTCTCCGGCGGATTCCCCTTTGGCGTTCGGGCTTTCGTGATACCCTTTTTTTTCAAAAAAGGCCGGGATGAGATCGTGAACGAGAATCTGGCCCAGCGCGCCGGCCATGGCGAGGTTCATCACCAGGATCGTCGCCGTCACCAGCGCTTTGACGCTCACAGGGAACCCGGAAAGGGTCGGCCATTTTATATGACCCGGTGCGTTTTCATCAGGCTTCATGGTCACAAACTCCTATCTTTTGTCAGATGTCTGTCTATTTTCCGGTGGTATTGGATCCGGCATATTTTCCGTCGGGGGTGAAAAAGAAGTAGACCGCCTCCGGGGAACCGACCGATCGGAGAAACTTGACGACCGTTTCCTGTTTGTCCCCGGTTTTCCTTTCGGTGATCTCCACCTGTCTGAGATCCACCTCCCAGCCTTCACCCAGTTTCCCGTCGGTGATCAGCTTATTGTAGAGCTTCGTCGCCTGCTGCAGCGCCCTGAGTTTGGTAAAATCATTGTCGCTGTGTTGCTTCCCACCGTGGCCCAATACCGGTGAGGCGAGAAGGA
The DNA here is from genome assembly GCA_964631805.1 of uncultured Desulfobacteraceae bacterium. Lineage (GTDB taxonomy): Bacteria > Desulfobacterota > Desulfobacteria > Desulfobacterales > CAZWAE01 > CAZWAE01. The sequence continues at coordinate 6,158 of CAZWAE010000143.1, forward strand.
GCCCGATCAGGATCCAGGCAAACAGGGGTGTTAAAATATAAAGTCGTTTTTTCATGGGGGTACTCTCCTTGTGGTAACGTCTTATGGGTTGCCGTTCCTGGCATGATTCCTGAAAGATATTTTACTTCAAAGATAGCAAATTGGATGCCAAACTTATAACCAGCTGATATTAATTACCAATTCTTTTGGGAACGCATGCTAAGCACAAATCATGCGAAAATTTTACGCGGTTGAGCGATGAAATCCCGGGGGGTGCGAAAAATAATTGCGCCTTTTTTGACGTCATGCTAACTTCAGGTGTATCGTCCTCACTGAACGGGGTGTTTTAACACCATGGCCAGGCCGGTGAGATGCCGTATCAATCGAAATCAGACCCGCGCCGCTTGAATCGACGAAACCAAAAAGATCGTCCCAGATGCAGATATTAAAAACCAAAAGTTTATACATTCCGGCATTTTCTATTATTGCGGTGGTTCTGCTGCTCCTGTTGCTGGTGGGAATCTCAACCCATCGCAATCTTGACCGGGACAAGAGAAAATCGATGGCTTTCGTCCACCGCCAGGGGGTGATGCTGCTTCGGGCCCTGGAGGCGGGCGCCCGCGCGGAGATGATGATGCAGATTTGGCAGGAAGACTCCGTGGCCAACCTGATCCGCGAGGTCGCCAAGGATCAGGATATCGCCTATATCTACCTTTTCGACAAAACCGGTACGATCACCCACCATTCCGAAAGGACCCAGGAGGGAGAGGGAACGCCCTGGGATCCCACAGCATTTGAAAAGGGGTGGGTAAACAGCCGGCTGAAGGTGCTGGAAAATGATTTCCGGGTGTATGAGCTGGCCAAGCTGTTTTCACCGGGACCACCCCTCAGACCGATGCGGGGGATGCATCGGATGATGAATCGGGAAAACATCTCCGGAGGCCATCTGCACGCAGGGAATGTGATCGTAATCGGTCTTAAAATGACCGCTTTTGACGAGGCCCGGCAGGCGGATCTGCATCACGCGGTCATCATGGCCACCATCGTCCTGGTCCTGGGATCCGGCGCCCTGTTTTTTGTGTTCGTGATACAGAACTATTATCTGGTGGATGCCACGTTGAAGCAGACTAAGGACTATACCCAAAAAATCGTGGGCAGTATGGCCAACGGCTTGTTGAGTGCCGACTCCGGTCATCGCATCGTGTCCTATAACCCCCTCTGCCTGAAAATGTTGGGACTGGAAGATAAACATCTTAGATCCAAAACACTGGATTCTCTTCAGGGTTTCCGCTCCACAGGGATCATGGATCTGATCGATTCGGGACGAACCATCGCAGACCGGGAGATCGAATATATCCGGCCCAATGGGGAGCGAGTGTTTTTGGGGATCAGCATCTCTCCCATCCTCGAGGAGGACGGCTCCGCAGCGGGGACGGTGATGCTGCTCAGGGATCTCGGTCCCATCAAACAGCTGGAGGAAAAGGTAAGGCGCACAGAAAAGTTGGCGGCCATCGGCAAACTGGCAGCAGGTGTGGCCCATGAAATCCGGAACCCGTTGAGTTCCATCAGGGGGTTTGCCCAGTTCCTCGGCCACGCGTTGAAAGATCGCCCCAAAGAGCAGGAATACGCCCACATCATGATCCGTGAAATGGACCGGATCAATAACGTGGTCACAGATCTCCTCTCATTTGCCAGCCCCAGGCCGGCAGAGCCCAGTCCAACCGATATTTCGGAACTGTTGACCCATGTCGTTCAACTGGTAGCACCCGATGCCAAGGGAAAACGGGTGACTGTGGACACCCAGATATCAAGCGGCATGAAAAACCTCATGGTGGATGCGCATCAATTGACCCAGGCCGTATTGAACCTCCTGCTCAATTCCCTCAAATCTGTTGAGAAAGGTGGAAGCATCGTCATGAAAACCGGTCTCGATGACGAGGGTTCCCGTTTCCTTTTCAGCATCCAAGACAACGGAAAGGGTATACCGCCCGAGAACAGGAAACGCATTTTCGAACCGTTTTTCACGACCCGCGAGTCGGGAACGGGGCTGGGCCTGGCCATCGTTCATAAGATTGTTGAGAATCACCATGGAGAGATCGATGTGGAAAGTCCGCCGCCGGGAAAGCGGACCGGCTGCCGTTTCACCATCAGCATTCCCTTTGAAACGAAAACATCTCAATAAAATGATCGGGAACCGGAATGACCATGAAACCAAAAATTCTTGTCGTCGATGACGATACCTCCCTACGACATCTTCTGGAAACCGTTTTGTCCAAAGAGGGATACCGGGTCCAGACGGTCGGTGACGGCGCCGAGGCGGTGGCCTGTGTGACGCAGCAGTTCTATGATCTGCTGTTGATGGACATCCGCATGGTGAAAATGGGCGGTATAGAAGCCCTTGGCCGGATCAAAGAGATCAGCCCCGGCATACCGATTATCATGATGACGGCCCATGCATCGGTGGATACGGCCATCAACGCGCTCAAATCCGGTGCCTACGATTATCTGACAAAGCCCCTGGACATCGAGGAGGTCAAGATACTGGTGCATCGCGCCCTGCGCCACAACCAGCTTGAACAGGAAAACCGCTATTTTAAGGAGCGGTTGGACGATCGTTTCAATTTCGATAATATCATCGGTGCCGGAAAGTCCATGGAGGCGCTTTTTGAAGCGCTCTCCCTGGTAGCGCCCACCGACGCCACTGTGTTGATCACCGGTGAGAGCGGAACGGGTAAGGAGCTGGTGGCAAGCGCACTGCACCAGAACAGTGCCAGGTGCGAACATCCGATGATCAAGGTCAACTGCGCCGCCCTTCCGGAAAGCCTGCTGGAAAGCGAACTGTTCGGTCACGAAAAAGGTGCCTTTACCGGTGCAACCGCAAAGCGGCGGGGCCGCTTCCAGCTGGCGCACCGCTCATCTTTGTTTCTTGACGAGATCGGTGAGATGACGCCGGCAACCCAGGCCAAGATCCTGAGGGCGCTCCAGGAAGGCGAGATCGAACCCATCGGCGGCGGCACCCCCATCACGGTGGACGTCCGGATCATTGCCGCCACAAATAAGCAACTTGAAGAGGAGATTACAAACGGTCGCTTTCGGGAAGACCTCTATTATCGTTTGAATGTGGTCAACCTGAAGGTCCCCTCGCTGAGGGAGCGGAGGGAGGACATCCCCGTGCTGGCGGATTTCTTCCTGAAGCGTTACGTTGAAAAAAACCGTAAACTGATCAAGGGTTTCACTCCCCAGGCGATGGATATTATCATGCGCCACTCCTGGCCCGGGAATGTCCGCGAGCTTGAAAACCTCGTTGAGCGTTCGGTGATCATGGCGCGCGGGGACATGATCACCCCTGAGGAGTTTCCCGAAACCATGGCTTCGGAAAAAAAAGCACCCCCGGGAAACGCCAATTCCGTGGAGTTGGCGCCGGGGAGATCACTGAAAGAGGTGGAAAAGGAGATGATCCTCCGGACTCTGGACGAAACCGGGGGCAACCGGACCCATGCGGCAAAAATTCTTGGAATCAGTCGGCGGACACTGCAGTTGAAGCTCAAGGAGTACGGCATCAATTGATGATTATCCTTCTGTTTTCTGCGCCAGCCATTGATCAAACATTTTCAGGCCTTTTTGAGTGTCCCATTCCAGATAGCCGTTGGCAACGGCCACCGCTTTCCCCTGGGGGTTGATGAAAAAGGTGATAGGAACCCCTCGAACACCGTATTTTCCGGCAGCAACCGATTTCGGATCGAGCAGATTGATAAAGGTGAGTTTTCTTTTGGACGAATAGCTTTTGACCAGCTCCCTCACCTTCTCCTCTCCGCCCCGGTCGATGGAAACCGACACAACGTCCAAGCCCTTGCTTCTGTATAGCTGATGAATTTTTTCAAGAGACGACCTCTCTTTGCCGCAATACGGTCACCAGGTCGCCCAGAAATTCAGCATGACATAACGCCCCTTGAAATCACCCAGACTTCTCTTTTTCCCCTTCAGGTCTAGAAGAATGAAATCCGGTGCCTCGGGCATATCCTTCAGTTGAAAAACACCCATCTGCGCAAAAGGATCCGCTTCTTCGGCTGCAGACAGGCCGGGGGTCATCAGATAACAAAACAACAGGAAAAAAATTGCGGCAAATTGCCGCTGATCCTTAATCCAATAAAAAAAACTCCCGGCACATGTCCCGTTATAACAGAAGTGCGAGTGGTGCGATTTGAATCGTTTACATGGGTTCACGAAAACTCCTTTAGCCATCCATTGGTAGTTAGTGTCGCATCGGTGTCGGGTACCCACCGATCG
>CAZWAE010000144.1:0-10269 GCA_964631805.1 uncultured Desulfobacteraceae bacterium
TCCAGATCGTCATCGATGTTGCCGATGCGGATCAACTCGGCATCTTTTGCCTGCATGATCAACGACGGTCTTGACATCAACACCGTGTCCAGTCCGGTTTTGGCGATGCGGTTTCTGGCTGCCGGGTCTTTTTGCTCATCTTCCGTCAAGTCAAAGGGGACGATGTCCAGTAAAAGGGTGGGGATGCCCGCGCTGGCCAGCAGCGCCGCGATGCCGCCTCCCATGACACCCGACCCGATGACGGTGGCTGTTCGGATTTTTCTGCCCATGTTTACCTCCTGAAATTATATGATTGAATTAGCGGTTATGAATGAGTATTCATTCACTTATCAAAGGTAAGAATCGCCTGTCAAGAACTATTTATCACATGCACACTTTTTCCAAATGGATAATAATATAGTAATTATAATAATTTATATTAGAATTGAGCGTAAAACCCTAACCGTAATGGATAAAAAAATTTCCCCATCCTACCAAATCAACAAAATGAATAATAATTCATTTTGTAAGCCGATCATCGAAAACATGGGGACGCTTATTTATGATGTCGCCGATCCCGCCTGAGGGACCGGAACCCATGCTGCATATTTCGTGGCGCTTGGAGGTGCCAGGGGCAATTTGTCCGGCTGTGGTCCTGCTTGCCGCATGCCACCCAAAGCCGGCGTTGCATTTCCATCCCGGTTGCGGTAGAGGTTCGAACAGGGAAGGCACTCCGGCGAATATGGCGATGAAACGGAACGGTGATTCTTAACTTCAGGTTCAATCAAGGAAATTTGTATGGCCATTGAAAACGACATTGTACTGATCCATCTCGAAGATCAGCCCATGGCATTTGCCAGGGTCGAAAGCATCCTGCCCGATCATAAACCGGGCTGGTACCATATAAAACTGCTTCTCCTGCAGGTGCCGCTTCAGGTGATCACCTGGATTCTCCGGGATGTTTATATCGACGGAGGGGAGTTTACCATGGACGGAAAGCGGATGCGTCTGGAAAAGGTGGTCAGCCCTGAGGCACCCCAAGAAGCGGAGCCTGAAGAAACCGAGGGCGCCAACGAGGTTAAAAAAGAGGGCCGCGTGATATCCCTGGCCGATATGAAGAAAAAAAAGTAAAGAATTCCGGTCCAGAGAGCCATGCATTAGTTTGCCTCTGAAAAGGGCTTGGGCATACGAAAGGTACGAGTGACTAAAGTTTAAAGTGAACTAAAGTGCCTAAAGTTTTGGAGTCGCTCCGCTCCGCTGTTTATCTATAAATGGCAGAATTCCTTAACTTTAGTCACTTGGAACTTTAGATCACTTTAGTCACTGTATTTTTCGTACCATAGTCAACCGTCACCGACTAGGGCATTCAAGATAACCTTTTGAAAAATATGGGAAACTTCCCCAAAACAGTGATTTCGGCATCCCGGCGAACCGATATTCCCGCCTTTTATATGGACTGGTTCATGGGGGGTATCCGAAAAGGGGTGTTTGACGTCGTCAATCCCTACAATCGCAGGGTCACAAAGGTCCCTGTCGCTGCCGGCCAGGTGCATACCATCGTGTTCTGGTCCAAGAATTACGCCCCTTTTCTTAGCGGTGATTTCGGAACCCGGCTTGAACAGGCCGGTTATCATCTGGCCTTCCATTTTACCGTCAACTCCCAATCCCTTTTGCTCGAACCCAACGTTCCTCCCTTGCCGGAGCGGCTCACCCAGATAAAAGCCCTCTGCCGGCGCCACGGCCCGGGGGCCGTTATATGGCGGTTCGACCCGATTTGCCGTTATCGTGTTGGGGATGGGGAAGTGGCGGACAACCTGGCCGACTTCGAACGGATTGCAACCGTTGCCTCCGGTGCGGGGATCAGGCGGTGTATCACCAGTTTCATGGATCCCTATCGGAAAATTGAGCGGCGGGTCAGCCGGATGGACAGGTTTTCATTTATCGATTCTTCAACCGAATGGAAAAGATCCACCCTGCTGGACATGCATCGGACGTTGGCGGCCCTTAACATCGGTCTTGAGGTCTGCTGCGAGCGCCCGGTCCTTGACGGCCTGCCTGCCGATTCCGGCATAAAAGGGGCATCCTGCATCTCCCATCAAGATCTGATGGATGGTTACGGGGGCGATCTGCCTGGAAAAAGGGATCGGGGCCAGCGAATGGGACAGGGATGCGGATGTGACATCTCATCTGATATCGGATCCTACCACCGCCATCCCTGTTACCACAACTGTCTTTTTTGTTACGCAAATCCCGCTGCCGACCCCGGTAGCGGAAACTGGAAATCAAACCCATGAAGATCGGTTCCGTCCCCATTGGCAACAAAACCGTGCTGGCCCCCCTTGCCGGGATTACCAACCTTCCTTTCCGATTGCTGGCCAAAGCATCCGGATGCGGACTGGTGTGTTCGGAAATGATCAGCGCCAACGGGCTGATCCACGGATCGGAAAAGACCTTCAGAATGTTGGACAGTATAAAAGAGGAAAAGCCGCTGTCCGTTCAGATTTTTGGGTCGAATCCCGATATTATGGCCCGCGCAGCCGAAATGGTTGAACAGGCCGGGGCCGATGTGGTGGATATCAACTTTGGATGCGCGGTGAAAAAGGTGGTGAAAACCGGGTCAGGTGTCGCCCTCATGAGAACCCCCGAGCTGGCGGCCGCTGTGCTTTCCGCGGTCCGGCGGGCCGTTGACATTCCATTAACCATCAAAATCAGGTCCGGTTGGGAGGGTAGCGGGGCTCAGGCGCTGGCCATTGCCGAAATTGCACAAGAGGCCGGTGTCGATGCCATTGCCGTGCATCCCAGAACCGCCTCCCAGCGTTTTGGCGGGCATGCCGACTGGAATCTGATCGGAAAGGTCAAGGCGCGGGTGACGATTCCGGTTATCGGGAATGGGGATATCGTGGAACCTGTGGATGCCCTTCGAATGCTGTCGGAAACCGGTTGTGATGCCGTGATGGTGGGGAGGACCGCCATTGGGAATCCGTGGATCTTCTCACAAATCAATGCGCTGTTAGAGGGCCGAAAGGTCCGGACCCCGAGCACCGATCAGAGACGTGAGGCCATGATACGGTATCTGTCGGCCTCCGTTAAATATTTCGGGGAACACCATGCCTGCTGCATGATGCGCAGCCGGCTGGCATGGTTTGTAAAGGGACTTGCCAACAGCAAAGGCTTTCGCGAAGGCATTAAACAGCTGACCTCGGAGCAGCAGGCCGTTGATCTCATCAACGGATATATGGATGCACTGAAAAATGTGCAAAAATGAACTGGTTTTTGTGCATGATCATCCGAAACCTTCCATTCTTTCTCCGTCTTACCGCCACAAGCCCTTTCTCTTTTTGCGATTCATTTAAATAAATACTTGGTTATCGGATAGTTGCAGCTTTTTGCGTAAAACCGGAGTGACGGACGAAATCTGCTACGGGTCGAAGGTTTGGCATGGAAATTGAAATACTGATGATCGGTGCCTCCTCTGCCGGAGTGGGATTCCGGCATTCAACCGGTGCCCGCCCACGGCAGATCGACCGATCCTGTGCGGGCGGGCACCCCTCACAGGACCGGAAATCGAAATGAATGGACTGCTCTTTATTGACGATGAGGAAGGGGTCAGGCGTTCCGTGACCAGAGCGCTGAAAAGGGAGCCCTATGAGATCCATACCGCCCATTGCGGCGAGGATGGGATCACCCTGGTACAGGAAGATCTGTCCCGGGTGAGCATCGTAATTTCTGATTACAAAATGCCGGGATTGGACGGGCTGGAAACGCTGGTCCACATCGGAAACCTCAATCCCGAGATTACCCGGATCATCCTGACCGGCTATGCCACCATGGCGTCGGCCATTGAAGCCACCAATCGGGGTATCGACGGATTTCTAACCAAACCTTTCGATAATCTGCAGTTGAGGGCGAACATCCATGAGATATTTGTCCGCAAGCGGCTCAAGCAATTCGTTTCCGAGCAGGTATACCGGCGTATCGAAGAAACGCCGTCTGCCCTGAACCCCACCTTCAGCGAAGCGACGATCCTCTTTTCCGATATCCGTGGATTTACCCGGATGACCCAACACGTTTCCCCCGAATCCATCGCAAAATTCCTGAACGATCGCTATTTTACGCCAATGGGTGAGATCGCATATGAATTCAGGGGAATGGTGGACAAGCATATCGGGGATAGCATCATGGTGGTTTTCGGTGCGCCGGTAGCCCGTTGCGACGATCCCCTTCGTGCGGTGCAGGCGGCAGTGGCCATGCAGAAAAAGGCCCGGGAGATTGACCGCATGCTTGCCGGAGAAAATGGTTTCAGGCTCAAAACCGGCATTGGTATTTCAACAGGGCAGGTATTTTCCGGGGTCCTGGGCTCCCTGAGAAAAAAGGAGTATACCTCTGTGGGGGCTACGGTGAATATTGCGGCGAGACTCCAGGGGATGGCAGGCCCCGGGGAGGTGATTATCAGTGAGAGGACCTATTCGAAGGTCTCCGACCGAATCAAGGCTGAAAAGCTGCCGCCGGTGACAGTCAAGGGAGTGGATGGGCCGATTACGGTCTACCGGATACAGGTCTGATCAGAAACCCTCTCAAAATGTCTTTTCGCCCAATCTCGTTGTCGGGTCCTCGTTCCTAATCCTCGAAATACAGTAGTATTCCTGCTATTTTAATTTTATCCGGCTGCCGATGGGGATGATCTCCTCGGAAACCGGTTCCGCCACGGAATGTGTAGCGTCTGATGAGGTGATCCGAATGTCACCGATTTTCCTGCCCGGTTTGAAAAAACGCTGCTCGCCGACGCCCTGGATTATCGTGCCGGGGTCGTATACATCCAGCACCTGATCTATGGAAAGGCCCATCTCTATTCCGGAGGAAATGTGAATTTGAGAACCTTCGACGGCGGTGACAAATCCGGTCCATTCCTGCTGGTTAAAGGCGTAACAGAGATGATCGGCCAGGTATTGCGCGGCATCGGCAATGGCCTCATCGATGATCGGAATCAGGTCCGTTTTATCCGATGCCGTGTCATCGAACTCCACTATATCCAGTTCGGTTTCGTACAGGTAGCTCTCGTCGGTCAGTTTGGCGCCGGTCTCGGTATCGTATGCCTCGATGTTGACCAGAACCTGGAGGAACTTATGCGTGTCCCTGAACCATAGCATTCCGCGTTCGTCCGTAAATTCCCGGATATCGATCACCGTACCGGATACCACCGCGTTCAGCCCCGCCTCTCTGCTTTTATTCATCAGTTCGACATTGTCGATACGGCCGGCGGCGTTCCGGGGAAGAGCCGACAGGCTTTTAGGATATGCCGCGTCACCGCTGAGGAGGAAAATATTTTTTGAGCATTTCTTCTTCAGGTTTTCTACCAGGTGTTTCTGGAGGGGTTCCCCAAATTTTTTAATTTCAAACGGGGTCCGATCGGTTATGGGCCCGATGGCGATCTTTTTTTTCTCGTTTTTTTGAGTGAATTTCAACTCGGTGAGATCCACGATCTTTCGGGTGGTTTGTTCGGAAAGTCTTTGGGCTTTCCGCTTGATGTCGTGAAAAGAGGAACATCCGATGGTCAGCGGGATGAACCCGGCCATGAGTGTTACGACAAGTAGCGCGCGAAAACGGCGGGTCAGTGATGACATGGGGTGACACATCCTTTTTTTCCTTTCCTCAACAAATGAAGCATTTCCGGCTTTCCCAGTTGGATGCCGGATAAGAACCGAGTGGATCGACCACCCTACATAAAAAAAATAATATGATCTGTCAAACCGACAATTGTTCCAGTGCACTTGACTCCGGCCGTTGATTCTGTATACCTATCCAATGGTGTGGCAGCGATGTTTGACAGATATAATCAAATACCGTTTTATATAAGGGGATTACCATGGCCTCTATGGATGAACAGATTCTCAGGGCAACCAAGGAGATCGTCGTAAAATTGATCGAAACGGGGAGGGTTTCACCCACCGGGTTCCATGAAACTTTCAGAAGTGTTTACAAAACCATCGACGACACGGTCAAAAGCCGGCCATCTGCCGCCGATTCACCCGCAGAGCGAACGGAATCGTAGTAATTCAATCACTTAATGCGCTTCCGCCCAATTTTCACCTGCGGCCACATTGACCTTTAGCGGGACTTTAAGATCCCAGACCGATTCCATGACATGGGCGGAAAGCTGTTTGACGGTTTCCACCTCCTCGGGCGGTGATTCGAAAATGATCTCGTCGTGGACGGACAAGAGCATGGCCGTCCGAAGCTTTTCCCGGAAAAGCGCCCGGTCCATGTGGATCATCGCCAGTTTGATCAGGTCTGCCGCGGTTCCCTGAATCGGTGTGTTGATGGCTGTGCGTTCCGCGAATTGCCGTATGTTCCGGTTGGTGCTATTAATTTCCGGCAGCAGGCGGATCCTTCCAAGCAGTGTACTGGTTTTCATCGTTTCTCCCGCCTCCCGGATCGTTTGATCGATATACTTTTTCACGCCGCTGTAGCGGTCAAAATAGTGATCAATATAGGTTTTGGCCATTTTCCTGCTGATATTCAAAGCTTTGGAGAGCCCGAAAGGGCTCATCCCGTATACAATGCCGAAGTTGATGGCCTTTGCCTGCCGCCTCAATTCCGCATCCACCATGGGTTCCATGACCCGGAACACTTCCACTGCCGTTCTGGTATGAATATCCTCCCCGCGTTCAAAGGCGCGGATGAGAATCGCGTCCTCCGAACAATGCGCCAGTATGCGCAGTTCGATCTGGGAATAATCTGCCGAAACGAGCTGCCATCCAGGTTTCGGGACGAATGCCCGCCGGATCTCCCGGCCCTCTTCTGTCCGAACCGGAATGTTTTGCAGGTTGGGCTCGGAACTGCTCAACCGCCCGGTGGCGGCCACGGTCTGGTTAAAGGAGGTGTGGATCCGGCCGGACTCCGGATGGATGAGTTCCAGCATGGCGTCGGTGTAAGTGGACTTGAGCTTGGCGATAGTACGATGCTGAAGCACCAGGGCGGGAAGGTCGTGTTTTTCCGCCAATGTGGTCAGGACCTCCACGTCCGTAGAATAGCCGGTTTTTTTACGGGTTTTTTTCTGTACCGGCAGACCGATCTTTTCAAAGAGAATCCGGCCCAGTTGCTGGGAGGAGCGAATGTTGAATGCTTCGCCTGCCATATCGTAAATCTGACCTTCCAGCACTTCCAGCTGGCTTTCGAACGATTTTGACAGCTGATCCAGTTTGTGACTGTTCACGCAGATCCCCCTCATCTCCATCCGCAGCAGCACTTCCACCAGGGGCACCTCCACAGTGGCCATCAGGTCGGACAAACCGGCCTCTTCCAACGCCTTTTTCAGTATCCGGTATGCCATCAGGGTGATGTCGGTATCCTCACTGGCATAGGGCACCGCTTTTTCAACAGGAACCCTATTGAAACTGACCGCATTTTTACCTTTTCCTGCCACCTCCTCATAAGTAATTGTTTTGTGGCCTAAGAAATCCATGGCGATCTGATCCAGGCTGTGGGATCGTTTCGAGGGATTGATGAGGTAGGAAGCCAGCATGGTATCAAACACCACCCCTTTCAGATCGATCCCATGGCGGGCTAAAATGATCTGGTCGTATTTGATGTTCTGCCCGATTTTTTCAACGGCAGGATTTTCAAGGACCGGGCGCAACCGATCCAGCACATCGGACAGCTTAAGCTGCCTTGGTGCGTCCGGATAGTCATGACCGCACGGGATATAGAACCCCTCGTCCGGCAGGATCGAAAAAGACAACCCTACCAGCTTTGCCCTCATGGGATTGACGGAGGTGGTTTCCGTATCCACGGCAAACCGGCCGGCGGATACCAGACTTTCCACAAGCTGCTCAAGGCCCGCTTGGTCCAATATGGCGTGATATCTTTTCTCAACGGCCGGCGGTTTTTCCGAAAAGTCCTGCTGGAGCTGGTTGAACTCCAGATCTTTGAACAGGGCAAGCAGTTTCTCTTTGTCCGGTGCGGCGGCAGCAAAATCCTCCGCTGTAAATGAAATGGGCACCCGGGTGTCGATGGTCACGAGTTTTCGGCTTAAAAAAGCCTGCTCCCGGAATTTGACAAGGTTTTCATGCTGTTTCTTTTTGGTGATGGTGTCCACTTTTTCGTAGACCTTTTCCATGGATCCGAATGTCTTGATGAGGGAGACCGCAGTCTTGGGGCCGATACCCGGTACGCCCGGGATATTGTCGGCGGTATCCCCTGAAAATCCCATCATTTCGATTACCTGAAAGGGTTCGATGCCCAGTTCCGCCCTTACCGATGCCGCATCGATGGTCTTGTCTTTCATGGGATCCCAGATCACCGTTTTCTCAGTCACCAGTTGTTTGAAATCCTTGTCACCGGTCACCATCACCACCGAAAAGCCAGCGGCTTCCGCTTGCCTCGCCATGGTGCCGATGAGATCGTCCGCCTCGTAACCGGGCATCTCGATGATTTTGAGGTTGAAACCGGCGGTCACCTCTTTAATCAGCTGGATTTGCGGGCGAAGGTCCTCCGGCATGGGGGGGCGGTTCGCCTTGTAGTTCCCATAGATCTCATGTCGGAAGGTAGGGCCCCTGGCGTCGAAAAACATGGCGGTATAAGCCGGTTCCCGGTCCTGGAATAGCTTGATCAGCATGCGTGTGAAACCGAAGACCGCATTGGTGGGCACCCCTTTGGAGTTGGTCAACCCCCGGATGGCGTGATAGGCGCGGTAAACATAGGCGGTACCGTCTATAAGATAGATGGCCGGCGACTTCCGGTCGGGTTCCTCCTCGGGGGAGTCAAGGACGGTATCAGGTCGATCAGAACCTCTTACCATTTCGATGGAATCCTTTGCAGCATTGCGGGCATCGGCCGATCCCCAACCTGCCCGGGATTGACAGAATCGGCTATCTGCATTAATAGTTTGTCTCCCCTTTTCGGTTTCCGGCAGGCGGCTGAAGTTGGGGATGCAGGGTACCATACCACCCGCGGAAGCAAACGACAAGACGGGTGACCGGCCGGACTCATGGAGATCTCCGGAGGGTTCACCCATTTCAGCCGGCGTCCGGAGGTCAGATCCACATCAATACCTGAAGGACCGATCCGATTGCCGGGTAACGAGTGTGGTTTTCTCATGCCGAGTTCATCAGCCAAAACACCCTATCGCAGAAAACGGCGCAGGAAATTCAGGACCTGTCACTGCTGCAACCAAACGTTTACGTTCTGCTGGCACTGCCGATGCGGATTTTCCATCTGCCAGGATTGCATGAACGAAAATGTCTGGGGGATGTCCTGCAACGGTATTACCTGGGAGTGCCCGGACTGCGACCGTCAGAATGGGTTCGGAAACCAATAATCATTGAATCTTATGACTTTTTCAGGACCTTTCAACCCTCCGATATTCCTCCGAAACGCCCGTCTGCAGACTTTTCTGGCCAGTTTCAAGCTACGGGCCGCGGGGGGAAACCGGATGGCTGTAGACAGCCGGCAGGTGGTGATTGAAACCGAGGCGGGTGTGCGGCTTCAGGCCGCCTACGCGCATCGTAAAAACAGGCCGGCAAAAGGTCTGGTGATTTTGATCCACGGATGGGAGGGGAGCACCGATTCGACCTATATGCGCACCACCGGGCGGATGCTGTATCGACACGGGTACGATCTGTTCCGTCTCAACCTGCGGGATCACGGCACCTCCCACCATCTGAACAGAGGTCTATTTTTTGCCACCCTTCTGGAAGAGGTTTTTCACGCCGTGGAACGGGCGGTGGAGATGGCTGGGGGGATCCCCGTTTTTCTTGTGGGATTTTCCCTTGGCGGCAATTTTGCCCTCCGAGTGGCCAGGCAATGCCGTGTAAAAACGATCCCCGGGCTGCGCCATGTGGTGGCGATCAGCCCGGTTCTCGATCCGGACAAGGCAACGGACAGGATCGACGCCGACCGGTTCATTCTCTCCTATTTCAGGCGAAAGTGGTCGCGTTCTCTGCGGAAGAAGCAAAATGCCTTTCCTTCGGATTATGATTTTTCGCCCGCCTTTGAGCATGGCACGATTCGGGGGATGACCGATTTGTTGATTCCCCGGCACACCGATTTCAGCCGGTCTAAGGATTACTTTCGGGCATATTCGCTGTTAAAGGACGCCTTGATCGATCTTCCCGTTCCCACCACCATCCTTACGGCGGCGGATGACCCCATAATCCCGGTGGCGGATTTTTACGATCTCCGCATGAACGGAAACACCCGCCTCGTTGTGGAGCGTTATGGCGGCCACATCGGCTTTATCGAAAACCATCGCCTGGGGTGCTGGTATGAGCGGCAACTGGTGGATCTTTTCGA
>CAZWAE010000145.1:0-10239 GCA_964631805.1 uncultured Desulfobacteraceae bacterium
AAAAACAGAAATTTGACAAGTTCGACAAATAAATGTGCTGTAGGACTCAACCAGAGGATGGGACCATGGTAAACACATCAGCTTTGAAGGGACGGGCGGGAATCGTTCTGGCCGTTTTTCTGATTTCAACATCTATCTGCCTGGCCAGTATCGGCAGTGATACCGGGTCTAAGTCCTATAGATCCGATATCGTCAGGATCGACCTGCCACCCGTCCCGGGGGGTGAAAAGATGCAGGCGGTTCAGTTTCTCCATGATCGTCACACCGAAGTCCTAAAAGGTCAAAAGGATTGCACCGCCTGCCATCTTAAGAAAGAGGACCTTTTTGTCTTCAAGTTCAAAAGGACAACGGATGGCAACACCGAAACGGACATGGAGATATATCACGACAATTGCATCGGTTGCCACCTGGAAACCGCCGATACGGGCAAACCAACCGGTCCGCTGGCCGGAGACTGCCGATCCTGCCATAATTCAAAATCGGAAGCGAAGTCCTCGTGGCGACCCATCTCCTTTGACCGGTCCCTTCACTTCCGGCATGAGGCATCATCTTTGATCAAACCGTCCGAAAAAGCCGGAAAGGTCAACTGCGGTGCTTGCCATCATAGGTATGACAAAACCGCTGAAAAAACGGTTTACAAAAAGGGCGAGGAGGAGACCTGTGCATACTGCCACAAGCAGGAAACCACCAAAGAGGCCAGCTCTCTTCAAACCGCCTCTCATGCGGCCTGCCTCAACTGCCACCAGCTACTGGCGGAACGTAAGGAAGATGCCGGTCCGGTCAACTGTTCCGGTTGTCACGACCCGGCCGAGCAAAAGAATATAGAGGTCGTCCAGTCTCCCCCCCGTTTAATGCGCAACCAGCCGGACGCAACCCTTCTGGCCAGCTGGATGGCGTGGCCGTTCCAAACCAAACAATCCCTTGAAAAACATGTGAATCCGGTGGCGTTCAATCACAAGGTTCATGAGGGGAAGGTCGCAAGCTGCAAAGCCTGCCACCATGCCAGCCTGGCAAGATGCGGTGAATGCCATACCGAGACAGGCGCCGAAAAGGGCGGATATATACGGCTGGAACAGGCGATGCACGATCCCCGGAGCGAGAAAAGCTGCATGGGATGTCATCAGCAGGCCCAGAAGGCGTCCACATGCGCCGGGTGCCATGCCCTGATGCCGGAAAAAGCATTCAGTGAAACCAGCTGCATCCAATGCCACCGGGTGGATAAATCGGCCATCGCTTCGATGCCCATGTCCAAGGCGGAAAAGACTCAGCTGGCCCAAAAGACCCTGGCGTCAGTCTCCATGAAATCGATGATGGTGCCAAATGATGCCGTTCCCGAAAAGGTCAAAATTGGCGCAATGGCAGAAGAGTACGAACCGGCTGAATTTCCCCATCGGCAGATCGTGCAAAAACTGGCCGCAGCGATGAAAGATGACCGGATGGCCGATTTTTTTCATGGGAAGGAGGCCGCCACCCTGTGTGTCGGATGCCATCACAACAGTCCTGCAACGACCAGACCGCCCAAATGTGCTTCCTGCCACGGAGAAATGTTCAAGACCGACGTGGACGGCCGACCCGGACTCATGGGTGCCTATCATGGGCAGTGCATCTCCTGCCACCAGTTGATGAAGATTGAAAAACCGGCCGCAACCGACTGCATCGGTTGCCACAGGAAAAAAGGATAACACGCTAGCGGACATAACATTTAATTGAGGTGGAATTATGGGTATCACCCGGAGAAAATTCCTTGGCTGGATGGGCGCGGCAACCGGTGCCGCCACCGCCCTGGGCCAAACGGCCAACGCAGCTTCAAACAAACATTTTACAGGCTATCCCGGAAGTTTCGGCGTATTGCACGATACCACGCTTTGCATCGGGTGTCGAAAATGTGAAGAGGCCTGCAACAGTGTGAACGATCTGCCGAAACCCGAAACGGCTTTTGACGACCTGGCGCCCTTAGAACAGCAACGCCGTCCCGACGCCAAGTCCTTTACCGTGGTCAACCGGTTCCAAAACGACAACGGAAACGCACCGGTCTTTGTCAAAAAGCAGTGCAACCACTGTCTCGAACCGGCTTGCGCATCCGCCTGCTTTGTCAAAGCGCTGAGAAAAATAAAATCCGGCGCCGTGGTGTACGACGCATCCCTGTGCGTGGGGTGCCGGTACTGCATGATCGCCTGCCCGTTCAGCATTCCAGCCTATGAATACGATGAACCGCTGACGCCCAGGGTCATGAAATGCCACATGTGCCAGTTTCGCATCGAAAAGGGGAAACTCCCGGGTTGTGTAGAAAAATGTCCGCGGGAGGCGCTTACGTTCGGAACCCGGGAGAAACTGCTGAAGATCGCCCGGAAGAGAATCGCAAAATTTCCGGAACGGTACACCGACCACATCTACGGAGAACAGGAGATGGGCGGCACCAGTTGGCTGTACATCACCGGAGGATCATTTGCAAAGATCGGCATGCGGGAAGATCTCGGCATCAAGCCGGCTTCCGATTTCACTGCAGGCCCACTTGCTTCGGTACCGATCATCGTCGGCCTCTGGCCGGTTCTGCTGACCGGGATATACGCCGTTTCCAAGAGGAAGGATAAAATCGCCACAGAGGAGCAGGAGGCGGCTGTGGCTTCGATGGCGGAGGACAAGGACCGGGAGATGGAGACCAAACTGTCCCAGTTGAGGGAAAAGATGACCCGGGAAAAAGAGGCCGCCGTCAATCTTGAAGTGAAAAAAGCCCTGGAAGAGGCTGCCAAAGCGGCGGATGAAGGCGAAACCGCCGATAAGCCGAAGGAGGACAAATAGATGTCAGAAGAGACAACCCATGATGCCAGATCATTGATGACACCGTTTAATGTCGTGACAGGCATTATCATCCTGGTGGGGCTGGTACTGACCGTACTAAGGTTTACCGGAGGACTCGGGGCGGTGACCAACCTGGACGACAACAATCCCTGGGGTATCTGGATCGGATTCGACCTGCTCTGCGGTGTTGCCCTTGCAGCCGGCGGGTATGTGACCTCCGCCGCCTGTTATATTTTCGGGTTGAAACGCTTCCATTCAGCCGTCCGCCCCGCTATTCTCACCGCCTTTCTGGGATACGCACTGGTGGTATTTGCCCTGCATTACGATGTGGGAAGGCCGTGGCGTCTGCCCTATCCCATATTTTTGTCTCCGGGGACCACCTCCCTCCTGTTCGAAGTGGGTCTGTGCGTATTTTTATACCTCACCGTATTGTTCGTCGAGTACAGCCCGGTGGCCCTGGAATGGCTGGGCTTTAAAAAAGCCCGGAACCTCATCGTCCGGCTGACCCTCATCCTGACCATTTTCGGTGTGGTTCTCTCTACGCTGCATCAATCCTCGCTGGGGGCTCTTTTCATGATCGCACCATCAAAACTTCACCCCTTGTGGTATTCCAGCTATCTCCCGGTTTACTTTTTCATCTCCAGCATCTTTGCCGGGATGTCCATGGTCATCTTTGAAGGGTCCCTGGCGCACCGGTTTCTGCACCACAAGATGGACGAGACCCATCTCAGCGAAAGCGACGGGGTGGTTCTGGGGTTTTCCAAGGCGGCCGCCTTTGTCATGGCCGGGTATGTGGCTATCAAACTGGTGGGTCTTGCCATGGACAACAACTGGCATTATCTCGCCTCCGGCATGGGGTTGTGGTTTCTTCTGGAACTGCTCGGGTTCGTTCTGCTGCCCGCTTTCATCTACGCCCTGGCCGCCCGGGAAAAAAGCATCCGGTTGGCCAAATGGGCTTCCGTCTTGGGGGTTTTGGGAGTGATGCTCAACCGGCTCAACGTCTCGCTGGTGGCCTTTAACTGGCACCTGCCCGCCGCAGAGCGTTATTGCCCGAGTCTCATGGAGATCGGCACCTCCATTTTTATCGTCACCATCGGGGTTGTGGTCTATCGATTTATCACCACCCACATGCCGGTATTGTATGAACATCCCGACTACCGGCATGAACACTGATTCATTAACAGACACAACCATCAGCAAAAAGAGGAACCATGGAATCCATATTTTACACCTTGCATGACTTTCTGCTGCACACAAAAAACGTTACCTATCTCCTGCTGGCCGGGATTTTGATCGCCCTGCCCCTTTTCTGGCGGTTTTTAACCGGCAGGGACGAGAAGAAAAAAACTTACTGAGAAGCTGGGGTACTGACGTTGGCTCGACGGCGCCAGATCGATACCATGTTACTGGATAAAGGGAGGCATCAATGTACGAATTATTAACCGGCCCCATGTTTTGGCTGTCCATCGGCATCTGCCTGATCGGTATGATCGTCCGGATCGTTTTGTATATCAAAGGGCTGCACTGGCAGATGGATCGGGTCGCCTACCGGGCCTATCCCAAAGAGGGGCTGAAAGGCGCGCTGAACTCCATCATCAGCTGGCTGATACCGTTTGGCACCGCCGGCTGGAGACGGCAGCCGTTCATGACCGTTGTTTTTTTCGGGTTCCATTTTGGTGCCGTCCTGGTTCCCATTTTTCTCCTGGCCCACAATGTGTTTTTAGAAGAGAAAATAGGCATCTCGCTGTTTACACTCAATCCTACCGTAGCTGACATTCTCACCTGGGCTGTGGTGATCAGCGCCATCGGATTGACCATCCGCCGGATCGCCCTGCCCGAGGTTCGAATATTGACCACCGCGTATGATTATTTGATCCTGCTGATTTCCGCGGCGCCTTTCATCACCGGGCTTATCGCCCGGTATGAGGTGGGCGATTACTCATTCTGGCTTACCCTGCACATATTTTGCGGAGAAGTGCTCCTGATCGCCGTCCCCTTTACCAAATTGTCGCATATCGTTCTGTTCTTTGCTTCCCGGGCGCAGCTCGGCATGGATTACGGCATCAAAAGAGGCGGAATGAAAGGGAATAGAATGGCCTGGTAGGAGAGATCGGCCATCGACATCAACCAGTTAAGGAGAGCAAACCATGCCTGAAGGTACCCTTTGCAACAAGAAACCGGTCGAAACAGAAGAGGAGCTGAAAACGCTACTTTCCGATACCGGCGGGCGGCAGTATTACGAAGAGATGAAACACCTGGAGGTCGACAGCGACCTGCTGTGGAAGACCCTGCAAAATACCCTGAAGTCCCGTTTGAGAACATGGCTTGAGATCTGCGCTCATTGCGGGTTGTGTGCCAACAGTTGCTTTCTGTACCTGATCAACGACCGGGACCCCAAACAGGTGCCCGCATATAAAATCCAGTCCACCCTGGGAGAAATCATCCGGAAAAAAGGCAAGGTGGACAACGAATTCATGCACATGTGCATGGAAACGGCCTGGGCGAAATGCACCTGCTGCAACCGTTGCGGCATGTACTGTCCCCATGGCATCGATATGGGTGTCATGTTCGGCTATACGCGAGGTCTCCTGTACGCCCAGGGATTCGTGCCCTGGGAGATGAAAATCGGTGCGGGGATGCACCGGGTGTACAAGGCGCAGATGGACGTGACGGATGTCGATTTCGTCGAAACCTTTGAGTGGATGGTGGAGGAATACGAGGAGGACTACCCCGGTCTGACGGTTCCGGTGGATGTAGAGGGAGCGGATATCCTGTATACGGTCAATGCCAGGGAGGTCAAACACTATCCCGAAGACCTCGCGGAAGCGGCCATCCTGTTTTACCTGGCCGGTGAAAACTGGACTGTCCCCACCAGCGGCTGGGAACAGACCAGCCTGGCCATGTTCGCCGGAGACTGGCCCGCCTGCAAGATGCAGGTCGAACACGTGTATGCCGCCATGGATCGGTTGAAACCCAAACGGATGGTGGGCACGGAGTGCGGTCATGCGCACCGGGCCACCGTCATCGAAGGCCCCTACTGGGCCGGCCGGGAAAACGGAAAACCGCCGGTGGAATCGATCCACTACGTCGAATGGCTAGCGGAAGCGCTACGGGAGGGCAAGCTCAAAGTCGACCCCGCAAAACGCCTGAAAAAGAATGTCACCCTCCAGGATTCGTGTAATTACATCCGGAATAACGGGCTGAAAGAGGTAACGCGGGAGATCATGAGCTACATTGTCGAACCGGGCTACTATTTTGAGATGTCACCGAACAAGGAGCACAATTACTGCTGCGGCGGCGGCGGCGGTTTCAACGGCATCGGACTTTTCCGGCCGCAACGCAACAAGGCCCTGATCACGAAAAGGGATCAGATACTCAATACCGGGGCGGAACTGGTCATCGCCCCGTGCCATAACTGCTGGGATGCAATTCGGGATCTCGAGGAGGAGTACAAAATCGGAATCAAATGGTCTTTTTTGAAACCGCTGCTGATCGGCATGGTGGAAGTCCCCGAACATCTAAAACCCAAGGAATAGGGCCTCCGGTCAAGGTACCGCGCCCGTCAAAGAGGTGGAATATGTTTAAAAAGATCTTATTTCCCACATCGGCCACTGAAGCCTGTGATCATGCGGCCCGGGTGGCTTTCAACATGGCTCGGCAGTACGACGCCAACCTCAGTGTCTTTCACGTACTGGGGGTTCCAACACGGGGCTTCAGCCAGGTGGTGATAGACGTCAAAACCAAAGAGGAAGTGGAACTGGATGATGAATATATCGCCTGGGTCGAGGAAGAGGTCAAAACCCACTATGCAAAACAGCTTGAAAATGCAAAAAAATGTGATATCAACATTACCATCGGGTTCCCCCACCGTGAAATCCTGAGGGCGGCGAGAGCGGAAAAACCGGATCTTATCATCATGGGCGGCAGCACCGGGGATGAGGAGGATTCCGTATATAAAAAGAGTATGATCGGGTCGACCCTCCAGCGGGTGGCAAAATCGGCTGCCTGTCCCATCCTCGTGGTAAACCGTCCGGCCGCCTCTTTCTGGGGCGGCATGTCCAATGTGGTGTTCGGCACCGATTTTTCGAAGGCATCGGATGCGGCATTCAAATTCGTCTGCAAGCTGGTCAAAAAACTGGACTGCGAACTGCACATTTTTCACGCCCTCGATATCGGCACCCTGCACATGGGCAAAATGATGACCCAGGATGAGATCGAGTTTAAAATCAGGGAAGACCTGCGACGGATCCGCGGCAAATATATCGATAAAATAAAGGATATTAACGACTACTCCTTTGATGTCTGGGAGGGGTTGCCCTATTTGGAAATTGTCAAATACGCCCGGGAAAAGCATGCGGATCTCATCGTGATGGCGCATCACACCCAGAAAACGGGTTCAAAGGACGCACGCCTTGGCAGCAATATCGAACAGGTGATGGTCCGGGCGGGGTGCCCGGTGATCAGTGTCAACAAGTAGGCGTATAAGGCTGTCGGCACCATCGATTTCCCATCGCAAAGATGGCAAACATGAGATAGAAAGAGGTTATAAATGAGTAAAAAAATATTGATCATTGATGATGATCCCAATGTGGTCGATTATCTGGAAGCCCTTTTTGAAGACAATGGGTACACAACTTTCTCGGCCGGAGACGCTAAGGAGGGTCTTGAGATCGCGAAAAGGGAAATACCGGACCTGATTACCCTCGATATTGAGATGCCAGGGGATTGGGGCCCCCGTTTTTACCGGAAAATGGTACAGCAAAAGACGCTCAAAAACACGCCGGTAATCGTTATCAGCGGACTGTCCGGCAGTGAACACGCCATCGGCAGGGCAGTGGCCAGCATCACCAAGCCCTTTGACCGGGACGAGCTTTTGAAAATTGTCAAAGACAACATCACCTGACGGTTAGAAACCACATCGGCAGTTAAAGGCCAGCCGGAAAGCAGTCGGCCGGGAGCAACGGCAGATGCCATACACGATCCTTTACATCGACAGGGATAAGAGTCATTCCAAAGCGATCGGCGCCTATCTGGAACGCCAGCATTTCAAAGTTCTCACCGCCAGTACGTACGATGAAGCCCTGCTCATTTTTGACAATCTGGATCCCGAAATCGTCATTGCGGATCCGGGCTGGCCGGAAACCGAAACGGCCTATCTGCTCAAACAGGTCAAACAATCCCATCCTGAAATCCAGATCATTGTCACTTATGAGGAAAAGGATTTCGATCGGGTTTTTGAAGAGCTGGGGACAGAAATGGCCGGATACCTGGTAAAACCGGTCAAAAGCCGCCTCCTTGACCACGCGCTCGAGCAGACAAAGGCGCGGATAACGACAAACCGTAAACTCGAAGGTTGCCAAAACGAGTTGAATGAATATCAGCGCACACAGTACCTTTATCACCAGCTCTTTAATGAGGCGCCCTGTTATATTTCCGTTCAGGATCGCGATCTCCGTTTGACAGCGACCAACCGGTTGTTCAAAAAGGATTTTGGGGATGAAATCGGTTCATATTGCTACAAGGTTTACAAGCACCGGGATTCCCGCTGCCAGAAATGCCCCGTCGTCGCTACGTTTGAAGACGGGCAGCCCCATCCCACCGAGGAAATCGTCACTTCCAAATCCGGGAAGCAATACAACGTCATGACCTGGACGGCGCCCATCCGCAACGAATCGGGAGAGATCACCCAGGTCATGGAGATGTCAACCAATATCACCCAGATCCGCCAGCTTCAGGATCATTTAACCTCTCTGGGTCTGATGCTGGGATCCATGTCCCATGGCGTCAAGGGGATGCTGACCGCGCTGGACGGTGGTATTTACCAGCTTGAGACCGGGGTCGAAAAAAAGAACATCAAGCGGATCGAAAAAGCCCTGGATCAGGTCAAACTGATGTCCGGACGGATTCGCAAGATGGTCCTTGAGATTCTCTATTACGCGAAATCGAGGGCATTGCGGTACAAGTCCATGGACATCTCGGAAATGGCACAAAAAGTGGCGGACATGACACGGGTGATTGCCGATAAAAACGGCGTGGAATTGAAGGTGGATATAGAGCCTACACTGGGGATGGTGGACGTTGACCCCAACTGGATGCAGGCGGCGTTGATGAATTTTATGGAAAACGCTGTAGATGCCTGCATTTACGACCGGAATCGATCGGATCATACCGTAAATTTCGAAGTTTTTGAATCGGCCCCCGATAAGATCTGTTTCATCATCCGTGACAACGGTATGGGGATGGATCAGGAAACAAAAGATAAAATGTTTACCCTGTTTTTTACCTCCAAAGGGTCCCAGGGAACGGGTCTCGGCCTGTTCATCGCCAACCGCGTCATTACCCAGCACGGCGGGACTATCAAGGTTGAAACGCAACCTCATGAGGGCTCCCGTTTTCAAATCTGTCTGCCACGGTACCGGCCTGAACAGGCCCGAATGATCGATTTCCCTGAAAATAACAGCACTTCTGCCGGTCGCTAACAAGTCGGGGGTGTCTAATAAAATTTCTCAAGTTGGATCGGCATCATACGTAAAAAACACGTTAAAGCGTGTTAATTTGATCTCAACATAAAACCGTGATATACCCGCCCCGCTATCAACTATCAGGGTTGGCAAAAAAAACGGGAAGATCATTCGGGATGCAGCAACACCGGATGAAAAGCATCGGCCTTCTGGCATATGCGCCTGTTTTTATACCCGAAAGAGGTGCGGAGGTGATCGGAATAATGGAATAGATGCGACTCACAACCAAAAGTCGATACGGTACCAGATTGATACTGGACCTGGCCAACAGCGCCAAGGAGAATTACGTTCCCTTGAGCGATGTGTCGAAAAGACAAAACATCTCCCTGAAATATCTTGAGCAACTGATCCGTAAACTCAAAAAGGCCGGACTGATAAAAAGCCAGCGGGGACCTTTCGGCGGTCATATGCTCAACAAATCGCCCGACAGCATCCGCATCGGAGATATCGTGCGGATCCTCGAGGAATCCACCGCCATCACGGACTGTTCGGAAAGAACGGACAAACTTTGCGGCGTCTGCAACAGAGGGGGGGAGTGTCTTGCCAGGTGGGTCTGGGTTGAAGCCAGCCGGGCCATGTTCGAACGCTTGGATCAGATCACCATCGGCAGCCTGCTCTCCAACAGGAGGGTCGTGTTGGACCAAGCCGGCGACATGGCATCTCCCGGGCCGGGAGCTGCCACCTGACAAAAGATCTGCTCTTTTCCCGGACAGGTGCCTCCCGGCAGCAGTCAGCCCCGATTTCATTTGTGAAGTTCTCAAATATTCCATCCCGCCGACACCGCCCTCTGGCCATCTTTTTTTATACAGGGAGAACCCCCATTGAACATCGCCTTGACACACGTTTTTGAATCTACCCGAACTAGGCTCGGACCTTTTTTTGCACTTTCCCGTACCCCTCATGCCTTGATCGACATGAC
>CAZWAE010000146.1:0-10178 GCA_964631805.1 uncultured Desulfobacteraceae bacterium
ATGTTGTGCGGCGGCAGCTTCTCGTTCTTGAAAAATTCGGGCAGCCGGTCATCTTTGTTCGTGAATCCAGCCGCCGTGTTGAAATCCCGCTCCATTTTCAGGACCTTCTGGCCGAGTGCAGCCACATCGTCGCCGGTCCATTCCGCACCCAAAAAGCCTGTGAGGATATCCAGCAGCGCCTGGAAGGTGTCGGCCTGATCCATAACGGCAAAGGCGATGAACAGGCACATGCCGGTAGAATCGACGGCAGCCGTGGTGATTTGAAGATTACGCGACAGCTCCACCTGGCCTTCCGGTTTCAGGGGATCCACGCTTCCGCCGACACCGAGGATATTGGTGGCAACGGCGTATCCTGCCGTATGATCCGCACCCTGGGTTGTTGTTGCGTAAGTGACGCCGATGCCCTGGACCGTTCTCGGGTCATATGCGGGGAGTGCCTGACGTTTGACCACCGGCACACGCTCCACGCCGTAAGCCTGGCCGGTGACGGCCGCCCCGTTGCCCAGAATGCGGCCCAGCGGCGAACCCTCGCCCACCTCTTTAAGAAGCTTGATGGCGGCTTCGCCGTCGCCGAATTCAGCCAGCCCGGCTTCCATGGCAACACCGATGGTGGCACCCATCTCGATGGTGTCCAGTCCGAAATCATCATCCATCCGGTCCAGCTGTGCGATGACGTCCAGGTCGTCGATTCCGCAGTTGCCGCCGTGGGCCCACACGGTTTCATACTCCGGCTGTTTGCTGACGAAGTTGCCGTCCTTGTCGTAAAAAGTGCCGGAACACCGGATGATGCAGCCCTTGTGGCAGCCGTGGGTGGCGGACCCTTCGCCGCCTCTGCTGTTTTCCAATTCGGCCTGGCTTTCGCCGCTGATCTTGGAAGCACCGTCGAACTGGCCGGAGGCGAAATTATTCGTGGGATATCCACCGGCTTCGTTGATGACATTGGTCAGCACGTTGGTGCCGTAAGCCGGAAGACCTTCACCGGTGACCGGATGTTTTCTCAACCCTTCGGCAAAGGCTTTGTTGGCCGCCTTAAATTTTTCCGGATCGGCAGGCGCTCTTTTGGCAGCCCCGGCATCGTCCACCACGATGACCTTGACCCCTTTTGATCCCATCACGGCCCCGACGCCGCCGCGGCCCGCAT
Source organism: uncultured Desulfobacteraceae bacterium (assembly GCA_964631805.1). Lineage (GTDB taxonomy): Bacteria > Desulfobacterota > Desulfobacteria > Desulfobacterales > CAZWAE01 > CAZWAE01. The sequence goes on from CAZWAE010000146.1 coordinate 1,142, forward strand.
GGCGGGTGGGCCTCTGCTCCATATCGGTAAACGCGATGGAGGCGGCGGACATCTTCATCTCACCGGCCTGGCCGATGGAGATGCAGGCGACCTTTTCCCCGTGTTCAGCCTTCATTTTGTCCACCAGGTCGTAGTTGCCCAGCATGCAGAGACTGTTGTCTTCGCTGACCTGAACGCCATCACCGTTGATCACCACCTTGTAGAGGGCGTCCGCTTTCGGCTTGCCTTCGAGGACGATGGCCGCGTACCCCAGCCGGGCCAGCACCTGTGATGCCTGGCCACCTGAATTTGCCTCTTTGATGCCTCCGGTGAGTGGGCTCTTGCAGCCCACGGAGATGCGGCCGGACATGACTGCCGCCGAGCCGCTGAGGCACCCCGGAGCAATAATCAGTTTGTTACTCTCACCGAGTGGATGGCAGGTGGGCGGTACCTCTTTGGACACGATGGCCGATGTCATGGCACGGCCTCCCAGTCCGGCAAAGTCTCCCAATGGTTCGGTGCTGACGCCAGGGCCCCCGTCCGCGCCCATATCGATTCTGAGAATTTTGTCCATAAGACCTCCTTATTGGAATGAAAGGATGTTAAGAGAGTCGTAACATGTCCGGCGAGTAATGAAACAATTGAATTACTTTTATCTGTTGTTATTCGTAATGATCGGTCATGTCAAGAAAAACTAAAAATGACAGGCGGGATGACCGGATCAGGCATGGCCGTCTGGACTTTGCATTCCTTCCGATTTCTGACGGGTGAGGATCATCTGTTTGATGGGTGCTTTTGAAGACTGTAAGGATACGTCAGGCGGTTGGGGGAGGGGAAGGATGAGTTCGGGAACGCGGGACGACCCTTTAACGTTGCTGGGGCCGTCCCATTTGCTTTATTCAAGTCAGCCCATTTTTGTTTCGAACGCTTTCATAAAATCGACCAATGCCTCGATGGCGTCCCGGCCCGTTGCATTGTAGATGGATGCGCGGCAACCGCCCACGGACCGATGTCCTTTGAGTCCGCCCATTCCGTTTTCGAGGGCATCCTTGACGAAGGTTGCCTCGAGGGACTCATCCGGTAGACGAAAAGTGACGTTCATCCGTGATCGGCTGTCTTCAGCGGCGGTGCCTGAATAAAAAGCGCTGTTGTCGATGAAGTCGTATAGCAGTTTCGCCTTTGCCGTGTTGCGTTCGGCCATCCTGTCCAGGCCGCCCACGGTTTCTTCCAGCCATTTCATCACCAGCTGCAGGGTGTAGATGGCGAAACAGGGCGGGGTGTTGAACATCGAGTTCTTTGCGGCAAAGGTGTTGTAATTCAACATGGTGGGGATATCGTCAGGGGACAGGGCCAACATGTCGTTCCGGATGATGACCATGCACACACCGGCAGGGCCGATATTTTTCTGAGCACCGGCATAGATCATTCCGAACTTTTCCACATCAATGGGCCGGCTCATGATATCCGAAGACATGTCCGCCACCAGCGGGACGCCCGGTGTGTCCGGGAAAGTTTGCCACTGGGTACCTTTGATGGTGTTGTTGGAGGTGATGTGGGTATAAACGGCATTTGGACTGTAGGTGATCTCCCCGGGAATATGGGAGAAATTTTTATCCTCCGACGAGGCCACTACTTGGATGGATTTTCCCTGGAGCTTTGCCTCGTTGATCGCCTTGGTGGACCAGGTGCCGGTGTTGACATAATCCGCGGTCTGTCCCGCATTCAGGAAATTCATGGGGATCATGCAGAACTGAAGGCTGGCGCCCCCCTGAAGAAAAAGGATGTGATACCGGTCGTCCAGTTTTAGCAGGCGTTTGACCCGTTCGGCGGCATCGTTGATGACATCATCGAACCACGGGGAGCGGTGGCTGACTTCGGTGATGGACATCCCGGAGCCTTTAAAATCGGTAAAGGAATCGCGTATCTCTTCCAGTACGGGAAGGGGCAGGGCAGCCGGGCCTGCGTTGAAATTATAAATCCGTTTGCTGTTCATCTATCCTCCTTACGGTTGTTCAAATATTAAACCAAATCGAAGATCCTCCCCCGGGAAATGATAATTCCGGTGCGGAATGCCATGGTCGAGACATCTGCCGAAATACCGGGTTGAATGATCGGTCTTCACAGCTGAATTCTCTGCCATGATGGGCGAAGGAGCCGGTTAGCCGGTTCGAGACAGAAAATTCACAGCAGTTTGTTCAGATAAGCCGAGGGTTGTCAATGCTAATTTAAGACGGTATTTTCCCGTTTTTCCGCTTCAATTAGACCGTTGTGATACAATGTTATATCGGAACACCCTCCTGAACGCGGCCGGTTGACAATGGAGGGATTTAGACCCTATTATTCCGTTATTGATCCGGCCCTTCCCGAATCGGAACCGATTTCCATCATTTATTTTCGGGCCAGGCAGACATGAGCGATAACCTTAATAGTAATTAAACCGGTGAAGAGATGAAAATATACGCTTATCCCTCCAAATCCGGGGAAACCCGTCTCGCAGCAATCGTCAACCGTGGTTTGTCCTTACCTAAAAAAGAGATTCAGTCCGTATCCCGCATCATAGACGATGTCAGAAAACGAGGCGATGCAGCACTCGTTGAATATACCCGGCGGTTTGACGCGCCAGGAATTGAGGCGTCGACATTGAAAGTCACCGCAGAGGAGATGAAGGCCGCACGGCGGGCCGTGGGCACAGCCTTTGTCCGGACACTGAACCGTGCCGTTTTACAAATCGAATCCTTCCACCGGAAGCAGGTGCAGAATTCCTGGTTTGACACGGAACGCCCCGGCACTTTCCTGGGGCAGATCGTCCGGCCCGTGGACGGTGCCGGGATCTATGTGCCGGGGGGGATGGGCGGTACGACACCCCTGGTTTCTTCGGTGCTTATGGGTGCGATACCGGCAAGGGTTGCCGGCGTCGAGCGCATCGTCATGGTGACGCCTCCCATGAAGGACGGATCGGTCAACCCCTATCTTTTGGCCGCGGCAGAGAAGGTGGGTGTTACCGACATCTATCGCATCGGCAGTGCCTGGGCCATCGCCGCCCTTGCCCATGGTACACAAACCGTTCCCGCCGTTGATGTCATTGCCGGTCCCGGGAATCTTTATGTAACCATTGCAAAAAAGATCGTGGCCGGGACCGTGGGCATTGATATGATTGCAGGACCCAGTGAGATCCTCGTTATTGCCGACCGCTCCGTAAATCCTGAATATGCAGCGGCCGATCTGCTTTCCCAGGCAGAGCACGATGCCATGGCCTCGGCCGTCCTCATCACCGATTCCCGTCAAACGGCCGAGGCGATTGACGAGGCGGTGGAACGGCAGCTCGCGAACCTGGAAAGAAAAGAGATTGCCGAGAAGTCCCTTGCCCGGTTTGGCGCCATCCTGGTGGTTTCCGATCTGTCCGAAGCCGTTACCCTCGCCAACCGCATTGCACCTGAGCACCTGGAGCTTCAGGTGGCGGACCCCTTCTCTTTGCTGGGACAGATACGAAATGCCGGTGCCGTTTTCATGGGGCACTACACCCCCGAGCCGGTGGGGGACTATATCGCCGGTCCCAACCATGTGCTCCCCACCGCCGGGACTGCCCGCTTCTCTTCGGCGCTTTCCGTGGAACATTTCACGAAGAAGACGAGTGTGATCCACTATTCACGGGCCGCTTTCAGCAGGGAAGCAAAAGATATTATACGCCTCGCGGAGGTTGAGGGCCTCGGTGCCCACGCCAATGCCGTTAAGGTACGGATAGATCCGTAAGACCGTTTCGTAAGCATACGCTATGAAATTAAAAAAAAGATATTTCCTGTTGCCCCTTACCGCGATGGTCTTTGTATACCTGCTTTATTCCACCTATGGAGAGGTTAAAAAAAAGACCATTTCGGAATTCAATGCCCAGCAGATGATCCTGGCCAAACAGGCGGCCAGGGGCATCTATGCCTATTTCAACCATTACCACCGAGGTCTTACCTATCTTTCCGGAGTAGAAGAGATCGCCCTGTTCGGAGATCAGGGCAAAAGCCTGATGGATAACTACTATCGGGTCAATTCAAGCGAAATCAGTGCCATTACAAGAGTTGACGCCCTCGGACGAATTATCTACACGAGTCCCTATAACCTGAAAGCGATCGGGGCTGATATCTCTTCGCAGCATCATGTCCAAGCCGTCATGCGGACCCATGCACCGGTTGTCAGCGACGTATTCCCGGCGGTTCAGGGATATCCGGCGGTAGCCTACCATGTTCCCATTCTTGTAGACGGGAGTTTTCGCGGCAGCCTGGCGGTATTGGTCCCTTTTAAGAATATTGCGAAAAGATATTTGGAAAACATCAGAACCGGTAAAAAGGGCCATGCCTTTATGGTCAGCCAGAAAGGAGCGATGCTTTACTCCCATGCCTCGGATTACACCCAGAAAACCGTCTTTCAAATATTTGAGGGATATCCGGCATTGATCGCTATGGCCGGGGAGATGATCCTTGGTAAATCCGGAACAGCCATCTACGCTCATGTGGATCGATTGGGAGAGTATTCAAAAAAGCATGAACACCACGCGGTGTACACCCCCGTTGAACTGGGGAACACCTTTTGGTCGATAGCGGTGGCAACCCCTGAAAGGGATGTCCTGTCGACCATGGATGGATTCAGGGACCGGTTGCTGTCCATTGTCACCGTGTTGCTGGTCATCGGATTGTTTTATTCCTATTACTTTTTCAAGGCGCTTGCGGTTTTAAGAGAGGAGAGAAAGCGAAGAAAAGCTGAAGCCGAACTACGACAGAGTGAAGAGAAATATCGGCAGTTGGCCGACCTATTGCCCCTTTGCGTATTTGAATTGAATAAAGACGGCATTGTCACTCTGGCGAACAGAGTGGCTTTGGAGCTTTTTCAATACACCAAAGATGATCTTAAAAAAGAGATCCAAGCCGTTGATCTTGCAGTTCCCGAGGAACGGGAGCTCGTTTTGGATAATTTTGCGCGGGTCATTCGGGGGGAGATCCCGGGCGGCATTGAATATCGATTGATGAAAAAAGATAAATCAACCTTTACCGGGATGATTTATACCAGTGCCATCATCCAGGATGGCGTGCCGACAGGTTTAAGGGGCGTTATCGTCGACCTGACCGATCAGATTCGCAACCAAAAGTCATTGAAAGAGGCCCGGGAAACGTTTCTCACGGTACTGGACAGCATTGATGCATCCATCTATGTGGCGGATTTTACCACCCATGAAATACTTTTTGTGAACAAACAGATGAAAGACAATTTTCATGCCGACCTGGTGGGAGAGATTTGCCATAATGTTTTTCGGGATGTTGCCGCTCCGTGCGACCACTGCAACAATTCCGATCTTTTGGATGAAAAGGGCCAACCCACCGGGCAACATGTATGGGAAGGCTTGAATCCCGTTTCAAAGAAGTATTATGTGAATTATAACCGGGCAATTCGTTGGGTTGACGGCCGGTTTGTCCGGCTTCAGATCTCAATGGATATTACACATATGAAAGAACTGGAAAGGGATCAGCGGAAAATTGAGGTCCAGCTTCACCAGGCAAAGAAAATGGAGGCGATCGGCACCCTGGCAGGGGGGATTGCCCATGATTTTAATAATCTGCTGATGGGGATTCAGGGGCGGACATCGATAATGCTGGCGGATGCCAAGCCCGCGCATCCCTTTTGGGAACACCTCAACGGTATCATCGACTACGTCAAAAGTGCTTCCGATTTAACGAAGCAACTTCTGGGGTTTGCCAGGGGCGGAAAATATGAGGTCCGCCCGACCGATCTCAACGCGTTGATCAAACACCAGAATCGGATGTTCGGCAGAGCCAAAAAAGAGATCCGTATCCGGGGAAAGTACGATAAAAAGCTCTGGCCTGTGGAGGTCGATCCTGGACAGATCGACCAGGTGATCCTCAACCTTTTCGTCAACGCATGGCAAGCCATGCCGGAAGGGGGGGAGCTGTACGTCCAGACACGGAATGTCCATCTGAACGACGAGAAGACCCACCCCTACAATCTGAAAAGCGGCCGGTTTGTCAACGTTTCGATAACGGACACCGGCATCGGTATGGACGAGGACACCCGCCAGCGAATTTTCGACCCCTTTTTTACCACCAAGGAGATGGGGAGGGGAACCGGTATGGGACTTGCTTCGGTGTATGGCATCATAAAAAACCACGGTGGTTTCATTGAAGTTTCCTCGGAGGGCGGGAAGGGGAGCAGGTTCAATTTTTACCTGCCGGCCACCAAAGAAGAAGTGCTTCCGGTGCCCACGCAACAAAAGGCCCACGAGGAGGTCAGTGATGGTTCCGGTACGGTGCTGTTGGTGGACGACGAGAAAATGATCCGTGACATTGGGGGAGATATGCTCCGGAAACTGGGATATAGGGTTCTCACCGCTTCCGGCGGCGTGGCGGCGCTGGAAACATATGAAAACAATCGATCTAAGATCGATCTTATCATCCTGGATATGATCATGCCCGATATGGGCGGCGGAGAAACCTACGATCGGTTGAAAGCGATACAACCGGAGGTTCGGGTGATCCTTTCCAGCGGGTACAGCATCGACGGTCAGGCGACCGAAATACTCGACAGGGGCTGCAACGGTTTTCTTCAAAAACCGTTCAGCCTCAACGCGTTGTCCCTAAAGATTAAAAAGGTCCTATCGCCTTAGGGCTCTCGCAAAAATGACTTAACATTTTATGCGGCAACGCATCCCGCCTGTCGGCGTTGCGAAGGCTCGGAATATGCCAGATATTCCTGCCTTATCCCGCCATTCCAACCGAAAACGCCAGCAGGAACTGACCTGAATAATAGAGGGGAAGCCCTGCAAGGCGATTGACAAAATCGGCTTTTACAAATCGCTGCCGGGCGACAAAAAGATCACTGATATAGAAAAGCAGGGCGCCGGTAAACACAAGCCCCCTTCCCGTCGCGTTCAGGATAGTGTCACCGGCCACGGCGGCGGCGGCGCACAGCATGATGGATATGACAACGATATAGCATCCCACCGGCACCTTCATGGTACCCAGATTCGGGCGCAGCCACCTGTAAATGAAAATACCGATACCCGCCGTAGCGAAGCTGACCCCCCAAAACAGGGCGCCCATTCGGGAAATCTGGAGAAAGGCCGTCGCATACATCAGATGTCCGATCAGGAATGAAACCAGGCCGAGGCGGAACGATTTTTGCCCGGGTATGGCGAGAAAGACGTCCCCGCCAAGGCAGAAGATGAGCCCCGAAAGCATCAGGTGGTAGTATCCGGGAAGCGGATGCGGCTGTACCAGTGCCGTTATGATAAACATCAGGGAGAGAACCGGTTTCGTCGCCAGTTTGCCTTTAAGGCTGCCCGCTTTTTCAGCGTACAGAAGGCCGGCCAGTAGAAATCCGGAGATTGTCAGAATTGCTGCGTTCATTATGCCATCACTGTTTAAGCAAGAGATCGCACAATAAACGCACTCCGAAGCCCGTACCATCGGGACCGCAGTAATCGGTTGCCTTTTTCCCCCGGGCGGGACCGGCGATATCGATATGTGCCCATTGGGTTTGCCCCACAAATTCCTTTAAGAACAGGGCGGCCGTAATAGCGCCGCCCCACCTGCCGCTGCTGATGTTGTTGAAATCTGCGATGTCGCTTTTAAGAAGCTCCCGGTAATCTTCCGGGAGGGGCAGCCGCCAGCATCTTTCGTGGGTTTTGTCCCCCGACGCCACAATGGCATCCGCCAGGTGGTCATCTCCGGAAAACACTCCGGCGATCCGTTCCCCCAGGGCAACGACACAGGCGCCGGTCAGGGTGGCCATATCGATCACCGTATCGGGCTTATATTTCTTGATGGCCCATGAGATGGCATCGATCAGGATCAGGCGGCCCTCCGCATCCGTATTGCCGATCTCGACCGTTCTGCCGTCGTAGGTTTTGATAACGTCTCCTGGGCGGGTGGCACTTCCCGAGGGCATGTTCTCAACGATGGGGATGACGCCGATCACCTTAGCTTTCGGTTTGAGTCCTGCCACCGCAATCAAGGTCCCGGCCACGGCTGCGGCCCCCGACATATCCGTTTTCATGGTTTCGATGGATCCGGACGGTTTCAAATTGATGCCGCCCGAGTCGAAGGTCACCCCCTTGCCCACAAGGACCACCGTTTTTTTGGCGTTTTTCGGGGCGTAGGTGAACACCGCCAGCCTTGGCTTGTTTTCACTGCCCGCCGCAACGGCGAGAAGGGCGCCGAATTTCTGCTTTTTAAGGGCCTTTTCATCGAGAATAGTGACATTCAGGCCCACTTTTTCCGCTTTTGCGGATATGATTTTTGCAAACCGGGCGGGTTTTTTATCATTGGCCGGTGTTGACACCCATTCCCTGGCCAGCAGGGTCGAACCGCAGACGGTTGCCACACGGGCCGGCAGTCCACGGAACTTTCGAACCGTTGCCGTGTTTGTAGAGACCACGATATTTTTCAATATTTTCTTCTTTTTTTCCTTTTTATAGCGATCAAAAAGGTGGTTGGCCAAAAAAGCGCCTTCCATTATCGATTCCAGCAATGTTTCCGCTTCAACGTTCAGCTTTTTAGGGGAAGGAGTGGCGATAGTAAGATCCTTCAACTCAAATTCGATACATTTCTTGACCGCTCTTCCAGCCATTGATCTCAAGGACTCCGCCACCACATCTTTCGATGCACCGAGTCCGAAGAAAACGACACGCTCCGAATTAACCCCGGGTGTGTGGTGCAGGATGATGGATTCTCCTTTTGCGCCCTTGAATTCAGCATGGCCGGTTGCCTTTTTTACAAGGGATGAGACGGTCTTGTCCGTGTATATATCAATGTCTTCACAAACCGGGATGGCCAGGGTGGACAGTCCACTTTTTTTATAATCGATGGATTTCAGCCGGATCATGGCGTTGCTCCTTAATGGTTTGAAATTCAATTCGCCTGCTCGGCAAAGCGTTCGCCAAACGTCTATCGGGAATTTTATTCGGTGTCAACTCAACTTTCGACTATCACCCATTGCGCTGGGTAGCGAATCCCGAAAGTTGAGGTGTCAATTTATAATTGGGTTAAGGGATTTGTGAACT
>CAZWAE010000147.1:0-10078 GCA_964631805.1 uncultured Desulfobacteraceae bacterium
CGAATCCCGAAAGTTGAGGTGTCAATTTATAATTGGGTTAAGGGATTTGTGAACTTCCATACTCAGTTCAGCATCAGCCGTTCGAAAGTCTCTTCGCGGTTTTCCATAAGGATTCGGTCCACATCGATCATATGGGTATGGCTGGCCGCCTGATATTCAGATAGGGTTTGATCAATTTTCCCGATAAGCCGGTCTATCGCCATTTTGCTGACGGTATGCATGATCATGACATCATCTTCTGCCTGGCGGGATAAAAAGGCAAGACGTTGACGGCCCTCTTTGAAATAGTCGATTCTGTGATTAAGAACCGACAGGGTTCCATTCAGGCGCCGGAGCAACTGGAGATTGAACGCGATGCGAGGATTCTCCACCGCAGCTGAATAATTGGACAGCCGCCTTTTCTTCTTTTCCACAAGGATCTCTCCGGCCAGCTCGTCCGACATGTTCTCCAGCTTATGGGTCATGGCCACAATCTGCTCATATTTTTTCCGGATGGTGTTGTCCATGTTGTGAATTTCCACCATTTTTTCTTTCAGTCTGCCGACGCTCGAATCGTACGGCCGGACCGGAGATGCAAAGAGGCAAATGAAAATCGGAACCCAGAATATCAGAACGGCCCGGGCCCATATGCCGGACCGCCTGTTTGCTGCGTCAACGGTAGAATAACGACCACCTCTTCTCGTCATCAGTTTTTACCTTTAAGCCTTTCGGGAAGCCATACGGTGCCGCCCGATTTTTGCCATTTCGCAAGATCCGACGCCACCTCGAAAGGTAGATCCGTCAGTCCCGTCAGTTCAAGATGTTTCCCCCGCCATGTGGGAATATAACGGGAAACCTGTGGCGTGAGCTTTTCCACTCCGTTCAGGGAGAGCCGGTTGCCCTCCCACAAAAAAAGTTGCTCCGCTGTATCCTGGGATATCGATTGAAGCGCGTTCAAGGCTATCCATTTCCCCTTCCATTGAGCGAGCTGTGATGCGGCATCTGGAGAGAGATTGGTCACATCCTTCAGGACCATGTCCTTTCCATTCCAGTCGGAAAGACACCGGGCTGTTTTCGCCGTAAGACTGGATAGCGAATGCTTTCGGTCGATATCTTTCCGGCAGGCATCACTGACCGGACGGGGTTGACCCCTCGTGTCGATTGCGTTCGGATTGTCAATGGATACCGGGTTGCCGGAAGGACGGTCTTCAGTCGGTTCCGGCAAAACGCCGGTACCGCTTATCGTTTCCTCCAGTATCACATGCAAAGGATTCAGTCGATCCGATGAGGGATCGAAAATGATGTTATCGATCCCGACCGCATGAGTCTGGGTAACGGAATGGAGATGAATGGCCTGGGAGTCGATATCGAGCCCTTTTGCCACGGGAGAAAGGATGGAACTGATGATGGCTTGACGCTTCAAGAACAACAACTCTTCATCGGCCAGTTCCAACTCAGCGTGGATCTCTTCGAGATGGGCAATGTATGCCTGGCGGCGGCGAATGGTTTGGAGGGTCAGAACCATCTCTTTGTTTTGCAGGAAATTCTCCATTGACAGGCTGTTCCCATTGGCGATCGCCTGCCGAAGTTCCTTTTTGCCCTCGTCAATCCCATTCTGGTAATAGGCCCTCAAATCGGTCATCTCTTTTTGTTTGGCTGTGATGATTGTTCGTAGTTCATCAGCCTCCCTGACACTTTCTTCCAGCGGCCCGGAGAGGATGTTAACATGCTTTTTATCTGTAACCGCAGGTTCTGTCGGGATGGCCTGGGACGGGGTGGGTTCATTCGGGGATGCCGATGTCTCAACCGGTTGCCGGATTTCCGCCATTTCTTTGGGCTCCTCGGCAGGCTGTGCCTGCTCCGGGCTTGATCCCGTCCTTCCGCCATGAAAGTACCAGCCGGCCGAACCCACGATGACAATGAAGACAGCTGTCATGGCAAGGATTTTTTTAAAAGGAGACCGGTTTTTTTCAATCACCTCCTCAAAGGTATCGATGACAAAGTTCTCATCCGTTTCCGCACCATTTTCAGGCTCAGGATCCGGAATTTCGGATTCCATATCGGGAGCTTCGGTCTCTTCCACCGCGATTGCATCATCCAAAGGGGATGTTTCCTCGGGATCGGGTGAGGCCGGGGGAGAGGGATTCGGCGGATCTTCCGATTTAGTGCTGTCTGCGGGCCCACTTCCGGAATCCGGGTCTTCCTTCTCAACGGTTTGATTTTCCTCCTTGCCATCATCGTCCGTGGCGTCATTTCCTCCGTTGGCCGGATCGGTTTGCCCATCCTGATTGGAGCCGGCCGTAGATGACGTCTTTGATTGTTTGAAGGCTTGGTAATAGGCAAGATCTTCATCCGAAAGCAGGCTTGCATTCTGATTTTCTGCGGTAGCGTTTTTATCCTCATCGGGAGGGTCTCCATCCTGACCTGCTCCCGTTTTTTCCTCATTCGAACCTTCCGCAGGATCATCTTCGATGGACGAGGAAATGAGTTTGTCGAGGTCGTCCTGGGAGAGGGCGCCATCTTCCTGACCCGGGTCTACGGATATTTCCGGTGGTTCCGGATCACCAGTGTCTTCGGTTTCCACGGTTTCGGAGATGAGTTTGTCCAGGTCTCCTTGGGAAAGGATGCCATCCTCCGGCTCGGGATCACGGGCCGATTCTATTGGTTCCGCTTCACCGGCATTCCCGGCTTCTACATTTTCCGTAAACAGCTGATCCAGATCGTTTTGCGAAAAGGTGACCCCGTCGTTTTCCTCTTCAGCAGCCGATTCCGTTGATTCCGGCTCATCCGGCGCCTCTGATGTCACATTTTCGTTAAACAGGTTATCCAGATCGTTCTGCGAAAAGGTGACGCCGTCGTTTTCCTCTTCAGCGGCAGGCTCCGGTGGTTCAGGCTCAACGGAATCTTTCGTGTCGACGTTTTCTGTAAATAGTTTATCCAGATCGTTTTGCGAAAAGGTGACGCCGTCGCCTTCTCCACCACTATCACTTTCATCGGCCGCTGAAGGTTTGGTGCCACCCGCATCGGCATTCTGATCGTTCCCGGATGGTTTCGAATTTTTATACGCCTGGTAATAGGCGAGGTCCTCGTCAGACAGCAATCCGCTCTTTTCGCCATCCGTCGAAGGGGTTTCTCCTTTACCCGGAATCTCATTTTTCTCAGGCTGGGTTGAACCATCAGGACCATGAGGTCCACCTTTATCAGAGGAATCCGTCACCGTCTCGGCAAATAGCTTGTCCAGTTCATCCTGTGCCAGTGTACCCGAGGTTTCCTCATCACCCCCGGTCAACCCCGGCGACTCCGATTTGGTGGGGTTTTCAGATTCAGCTGCCTCTCCGGCACCAGATTCGCCGTTCAGGAGTTTATTGATTTCATCCTGACTGAGGACCGATGTGGAATTATCATCACCCATATGCTATTTCCATCGCCGGAACAATTTGCAGTTGATCATCCTGTATTTATTTAACCATCTGAATAAAAAGGAAAAAATAAATTATCACCAAGGGGTTTCGGATCGTACCGCTATCCCTTCCAAAATTGCCACTGTGCGGCTAATATTCCTATCGGCATTTTGCTGGAATACATGACCGAATTTTCAAATTTTCTTGTGTTCATGGTTTAAACTGTTGCCAGCACCCGGATGGAACCGGTATAAAAGGAATCGGTCGTCCACTCAAGATTGACAGGAGAACCTGATGAGAATTGTTACACGTCCTGATTTTGACGGTGTCGTGTGCGCCGTTCTACTCTATGCGGTCGAGAAGATCGACAAACCGGTGAAGTGGGTTCAGCCTTCCGAAGTTCAGGCCGGACGCGCGAATATTGATGGGGAAGATATTTTGGCCAATCTGCCCTACGATGACAGATGCGGAATGTGGTTTGACCACCATTATACCAACCGGATCGACCGTCCCTTTATTGGTGCCTTTAAGATCGCGCCATCAGCAGCACGCGTTATTTATGAGTATTATCGGAGTCGATTTTCAAAGGATTTCAGAGGACTGGTTGCCGCGGCGGATAAAATCGATTCGGCTGATCTGACCCGTGATGAAGTGCTCAATCCCGAAAAATATCCCTACATCCTGCTGTCCATGACCATCAGCGATGCCGGAATCCGGCATGATCCTTACTGGGACAGGATCGTTGCTCATCTCAGCCGGGACCCTTTGAATGATCTGTGCAACGACCCTGAGGTCCAGCAGAGATGCCGGGAGGCTTCCGAAGAGATCGAGACGTACAAGGGCCTTCTTGAAAAATACACCCGATTGGAGTCACACGTGGCTGTCACCGATTTCAGAGATGTGGGGCATGTCCCGGAAGGGAACCGTTTTCTGGTGTATTCGATGTTTCCGGAAGCGGTGGTCAGCATGCGGATCAGGTATGCCGAAGAGGACAAGGAAACCGTTCGGGTCAGCGTTGGACACAGTATTTTTAATCGAAACTGCCGGGTGAACGTCGGGTTGATGCTGGCCGGTTTTAACGGAGGAGGGCATCCTGCAGCCGGCGGATGTTCCTTCCCGGCGGACCGGGCCGACCAATTTATACCTCGGATGATCGGGATTCTACTGAAAAACCAATCCAATGAGCCCGATTCCGAAAAGGCTGCCGACAAATAAGACGATATGAGCCAAAGTCTGAATAAAGATACCAAACCGTTGCAGGAACCCAACAAATCCCTCGAGAAAACGACCGGAAGTTTCGGGGAGATCGTCGGCATTTTGCTTCGGGAAGGGTTTTTAACCAAGCAGCAGATCGAATATGCCTCCCGGGTCAGGTCAAAAATCCATACCACCCAGTCGATGCTGGCGGTGATAAAAGAGCTGAAGTACATTACCGATCTGCAGATCCGGGAAACCATCCGTGAAAACCTCGCCGCTGTTCGAATCGGAGACCTGTTGGTTGAACTGGGGCTGATCACTGACACAGATCTTCAGGCGGGTTTAAGTTTGCAGGCAGAGGAGACACCCAAACGGAAATTGGGGGAGGTCCTGGTCGCCCACCACCTCGTTGAGGAGCAGAAGCTGATCGAGGTGCTGTCCCTCCAGTTGGGATTTCCGTTTGTGGAACCGGAATTCATCGATATCGACCGGAACCTGTTTTCCCGGGTGCCCGTCAAGATTTATGAAGATCACAACTTTTTACCCATCCGCAGGGAGGGGGATGAGATTCTGGTCGCCTTTGCAGATCCCCTGGATCACCGGGATATCGATCAGGCCAATCAGGCTTTCAACCAAAAGGTGCTACCTGCGATTACCACCCGGAAATCGATTCAATACGCCCTCAACCGCCTTCAGCCCAAAGCCAAAACCCTCCGCGTTTCCGCCGAAGGGCGGTTGACGGTGGTCCAGATCGTGGATGCCATTCTGATATCGGCCATCCGGGAAGACAGTGTCAGCGACATCCATATGGAACCGATGTTAGACCGGCTCCGTATCCGTTTTCGCCGGGACGGCGTCCTGAACCACTACAAGGATTACCCGCTGGACTTGATTCCGGGGATCACAAGCCGCCTCAAGATCATGTGCGAAGCCGATATCGCCGAAAGAAGGCGCCATCAGGGCGGCCGGCTGATATTTGAGCACGATGGCGAATCCATGGACATGCGGGTGTCGTTCTTTGTAACGGTTCATGGCGAGAAAATTGTGCTGCGACTTCTCAATCGGCAGGCCGAACTTCTGCAAATCGAAGATATCAGCATGCTGCCGCGTATGCTGGATCGATTCCGGGTGGATGCGCTTGACTGCCCCAGCGGCGTGGTCATCGTAACCGGGCCTACCGGATCGGGCAAAACCACAACGGTCTACAGCTGCATCAACTATCTCAACAAACCCCAGACCAGCATCATTACCGCCGAAGAGCCGGTGGAATACATGATAGACGGGATTGCGCAATGCTCCATCAATCCTAAAATCAACCTCACATTCGACGAGACCCTCCGCCATATCGTCAGACAGGATCCCGATGTCATTGTGATCGGAGAGATTCGGGATACCTACTCCGCGGAGGTTGCCGTCCAGGCGGCCTTGACCGGTCATAAGGTATTGACCACCTTCCACACCGAAGACAGTATCGGCGGACTCGTCCGGTTGCTGAATATGGAGATCGATGCGTTCTTGATCTCCTCCACCGTGGTCTGCGTTTTGGCACAGCGATTGCTCAGAAAGATTTGCACTTCCTGCAATGAGCCCTACAAGTTGACCCCGAGCGAAATGTTGCGCCTGGGGTACCAACCCAGAGATATCGGGGGCGCAACATTTCAAATAGGCCGGGGTTGCCCCAAATGCCGTCACACGGGGTACAAGGGCCGGGTGGCGGTTTTTGAACTGTTGGTGTTGAACGAGGCGGTACGGGACGGGCTTCTGGAAAGAAAAACAAGCCATCAGATCCGGCAGATCAGCATCGCATCCACGGGGCTGGTCACCCTTTTTGAAGACGGTATTTTTAAGGCCACCAAGGGCATCACATCCATTGAAGAAGTATTGCGGGCGCTGCCCCGGTTGCATAAGGCACGGCCGATTGCGGAATTGCAGCGGCTGCTGGGAGAATAAAGATGCAACCCAGAGAATCCTTTCTCGACATCATTCATCACCATTTGGACAGATCCGAGACCCTCCTGCCGGCATACGACCGGTCCGTCAAGCTGATAAGGACAAGGGTCGATTGCGAGGAACCGGATCTTGATATCCTTGAAAAACTGATATGCCGGGACCCGGCCGTGGTCAGCCAGGTGCTGAGAGTCGCCAATTCGGAATTTTATGCAGGATTAAACAAGGTATCAACGGTTCATAGTGCCATCATTCGTCTGGGTACCGGAGAGATTGCCAAGATAGCGGATATGATGCAGCAACAGGAAAATATGCAGTTGAACGACCCCTTTTGCCGCGAAGTGATGCAGAAACTCTGGCAGCATGCCATCGGTTGCGCGTTCGGTTCGCACTGGCTTGCCACAAAGACCGGTTTCGGGATGCTGGCCCAGGAAGCATTTGTGGCCGGTATGCTCCACGACACCGGCAAGTTGCTGCTGGTCCGGGTGGTTGAGGAGATCGCGCGATCCGATAAACCGGAAATCCGACCCTCGGACCATCTGCTATGGGAAGTGGTCGAAAATTTTCATGCCGAACACGGCTACCAGCTCCTCGAAAATTGGAACCTGCCGAAGAGTTACACCAAAATCGCCCATGAGCACCATGAGGAGGAGCCGGATCCCAACAATACCGTGTTGATAATGGTCCGCATGGTCAACCGGGTCTGCAATAAGCTGGGGATCGGGCTGAAAAAGGATCCGTCGATCATCCTGGCCGCCACCCCCGAAGCCAGCATGCTGGGGTTGTCCGAAGTATTTCTCGCCAAGCTGGAGATCACCCTGGAAGACGCACCCATCCTGAGACTTGACGCCGGATGGTAACTCAGCAGGCCGTAGGTGTGGCCAGAGATAGATGGCTCTGCCTATCA
Organism: uncultured Desulfobacteraceae bacterium; assembly: GCA_964631805.1. Lineage (GTDB taxonomy): Bacteria > Desulfobacterota > Desulfobacteria > Desulfobacterales > CAZWAE01 > CAZWAE01. The sequence goes on from CAZWAE010000147.1 coordinate 7,432, forward strand.
GGCCGACAAAGCAAATCCCCTGTGGGGATTACCAATGCCCTGCCCTCCGGGTAAGGATGCTTTACGCCAGCGCTGCATTAATTTGCTTTATCCAGGAATCCAGAGTTACACAATCTTATTACTTTAATTGGACAGATACTGGATGCTCGATGCTGGATACTGGATAAACAGAAACGCTCCGATGGTGGCATCGAAAATTTCCAGCATCAAGAATCCAGAAACAAGTATCAGCTCAGGCCGACAGCGGATTCTCCCATAATCACCTCATGTCAAAATATAATATTTATGCAGCTATGCGGTTCATGCATTCCGATGGGTCATTCTGCACAACAGGATATCGACGGTTTTATCTTCCGTTTTCAAGATTTTCTTTTGAACCCCAATGCTGAAATAGGGCTGCATCTCCTCGAAAAAAGCGGTATCCGTTTTTCTGCTGCAAAAGGCCAGGATGATCTCTCCGTCCGGTTTCAGGTATCTGTTGAATATGTTGAGCAGTGATTTGAAATCGGCCTCCCGATAAACCACATCCGATCCGATGATCAAATCGTAAAAGCCTTCAATGTCCGGATGGTACCAGTCCAGATAGGCAACGGAAAAGGAGCGGCAGTCTGAAATTGCGGCATTGGCCCGGCTGAAGGCCAGGGCATCCCGGTTGTATTCGGTGGCCAGAATGTTGTGCCCGAAGGCGGACGCCACCATCGCTACAGCTCCCAGACCGGATCCTATCTCAAGGACACTTCCGGACGGGTAAGGTTTCCGTCTCGCCATAAAATCGGCCAGCACCAATGACGCTTCCCACAGCTTCGCCCAAAGCGGAAAACCGTTCAGGGGATGCTCCAGATCGATAAACCGGTCGATGGTACGCGGCGAGAGAAAGCGGAACCGGCGGCCGTTTACCGTTACCTGTTTTTCAACGACTTCATATTGGTCATAAAAGGAATCGAGCGAGAAGTTCATATCGTTACCGTCTTCTTGCCGTTGATTTATGTTTTTACCAAACTTTTGATCCGGGCGATGGGCTTCCACGAAAATGGTTCCTTTTGGCAAGGGGATATCGAATTGTTCGTATATATCGGATCGGAAGGCAGGTCATAGCGGGAGGAGGAAACCGCTTCTTCCCAAAGAGAAGTATGGGGGATCGGGGAGTAATAGGCCGGAATCGGCGTGGCACCGGCGTCCTTGACCGCCCTTATGGCATGTACTACAGATGCGATGGATTGCTCCGGCAGGCCCACCAGTAGATAAACACCGATCTGTCCGGCCTCGAATCCGGCCTCTTTCAGGATAGCCGCCGCCTGTCGGAATTCGCTCAGCGTTACTTTGCTGTCCATGGTTCTGTGGGATGCCGCGTCAGCGGTTTCCAGACCGAGCCGGAGGGTTTTGAAGCCGGCGGAGAACATCAATCGTGCCGTCTCCAGCCTAATTCCCCGGATATGCAGGGCGTTTGGGGTGTGGATGCGAAAGTTGATGCCGCTTTTCGCCCATCGTTCAAGTATCGGGAGGGCATGGGTTTCGGCATTCACCAGAAAGGCGTCGTCGTAAAGTGCGAATTCAGACACGTCATAGTTTTTATACCAGTAGCGGATCTCCTCTACGACCGATTCCGCACTTCGCTCCAGTCGGGTCGGGCTCAGAAAATGCGAGGCGCAATATTCGCATGAGAAGGGGCAGCCTCGTGAAGTGAGCAGTGGGATGTAGCCGATTTTCCGCTGCAGGTCAAAGGCCGGCAGGGGGTAGGTATCCAGATCGTCCGGGTCGAACTGTGGCGTGGTGTGCCATTGGGTGTGCCTGGAAACAAGCTCCAGAATCCGGTCTTCGAAAGGGCCTGAAACAACCTCATCCGCTCCGGAGAAACCCAGTGCGTGTTCCCGGCAAAGCGTGGCGTATATTCCGCCGAGAACAACCGGGGTATCCGGAAATACTTTTTTTATCATCCGGATGGTCTCTTGGACCCCCGGAGCCCAATAGGTCATCATTGACGTCACCAGGATCAGGTCCGGCCTGGGGATCGATGCCAGATCCTGCCGTAGCCATTCAGGCAGGATGCCATATCTGGAAAAACGTCTCGGGATATCTTTAAGGCCTTCCGGTTTTGATATCTTCGTTTTAAGATAGGGTCCCCTGCCGTTGCGTTGCTTCGGATCGGATAACGGGGCATTTTCATGGAACCGGTCCAGGCAGTCGACATAGGAGACACGATATCCATTGAGGCGGAGAATGGAGATCAGGGTCAGCAGGCCGACGGGTTTGGCCCATACATCATATGCGGAGAAATCATGAATCCAGGGATTGACGGCCAGGATATGGGGAGCATCTTTTGAAATGATCACTGCGGATTCTGGTCATCGGGAAAATACTGCATCGATGTTTTTTTCAATTCCCTGTGGCTGAAGAGAAGGGTGTATCGGTCGATGGCGGTTTTCTCCGACAGTTCTTTGGCGATTTTCCGGCACATCCCTTCGTCTGAAGCGTGTATCATGGTGTAGAGATTGTATGGCCACCGATCGGTGGGGCTGCGACGGTAACAATGGGAGATATGGCTTGAGGACGCCATGATGTTTCCCACTGTCTCGATTCGTTCTTCCGGGACCTGCCATGCCGTCATGGCATTGGCGCCAAAGCCTGATTTCTGATGACGAATCGTAGC
>CAZWAE010000148.1:0-10066 GCA_964631805.1 uncultured Desulfobacteraceae bacterium
GCAGATGACGGCGCAGTGACCCCGAAGCTGACCGAAACCATGGTCAACCTGGCCATCGGCGGCGTAGGCCTCATCATTACGGGTCATGCCTATGTCGAAAAGCGGGGACAGGCAGGCCAATGGCAATTGGGAATTTGCGGCGATGGCCACACCGGGGGTCTGACGGAAATGGTCGACGCGGTTCATGGCGCAGGAGGTAAAATCGTCGCCCAACTCGCCCACTCCGGCATATGGGCGGACCCTGCCCTGACCGGCACCTCACCCATGGCCCCCTCTCCGGTTGAAGGGGTGACCCAACATCCCATAGAGGAGATGACCCCGGATACCATAGCAGAGGTCGCAGAAGCATTCGGGAATGCCGCCGGCAGAGCTAAAGAGGCCGGGTTTGACGGGGTGCAGATCCACTCTGCCCATGGATACCTGCTCAGCCAATTCCTCTCACCTTTTTTCAATCGCCGGGGGGATGGGTACGGCGGTGCTGTCGAAAACCGGGTGCGGATCCACCGGGAGGTGCTCCGCGCCGTCAGAACGCGGGTGGGGGCTGACTACCCCGTGCTCATCAAGATCAATACCGGGGATTTTATCGAGGGCGGCCTGGAGGTATCGGACGCGGTCACAGCAGGCAAATATCTTGAAGCGGATGGATTGGATGCCATTGAGCTTTCGGGCGGCACCGGTCTATCCGGCAAATTGAGCCCCATCCGCACCGGCATCCGGAAACCCTCGGACGAGGGCTATTTTCGGGATGCCGCCGTCGCATTCAAAAAGGAGATCTCCATTCCGCTCATTCTCGTGGGGGGTCTCCGATCCTTTGAAACCGCCGAACAGATGGTGGACAGCCGGATTGCGGATTACATCTCCATGAGCCGGCCGTTTATCCGCGAACCGGGCCTGATCAGCCGGTGGCGATCCGGTGACCGGTCAAAGGCCACCTGCCTGTCCGATAGCCGCTGCTTTGTTCCGGCAAGGGCCGGCAAAGGGATCTATTGCGTCATTGATGAGCGGGAAAAAAGCAAATAAATAATTTGCTAAAGTAAGTGCCCTATTCTGCCTATAATGAGATTGAAAGGTTTGAAAAAGGGAGAGTAGCAATGAAAATCACATTTCTTCATCCACAATTAAATACCGCGGTCAACAAGACGCGATACAAGCAGCCCCCGGCCAGTTCAACGGGCGGGGGGGTGGTTAAAAAGGTGCAGTTTGACCGGGTGGAACTATCCCCGGCGGCAAAAGAGGTGCAGCGAGCACAGAATGCCTCCATCGACCCGCCTGACGTTCAGGGGGAAAAGGTCGCCGAGATCAAACGGCAGATTGAAGACGGAAGCTACAAAATCGACAGTGAAAAGATTGCGATGGCAATGATCAAAGATCCTTTTCTCCACAAGCCCTGATCCTCCACCTCGAATCACCTCACCTGTACCGGAATCTCCAACCCAACTTAAGTGAAAGCCCTCTCAAAATAGCCTCTACGTCAAATCACCCGTCTTTCCTAAGGCGACGCCGGACATGCTTTACCGGGTTCCAGGGCACTACAGACGCCAGTTCGTCAGAGATACTCTCACCATCTTTAGGTTTTCATCCGGATTCTCAAGGATATTGAACAGCCTCAGCCGTAAATTGTTAAGAAGGGTCAAGTCATCTCCCGGAGGCCGGTCCATCACCATGCGAAAGGCGGAAATGGCTTCCGTCAGTGTATCCCGTTCCGAATCGGACAGGTCCGCGTACAGGAGCAGGACCGAATCCCGTTTCGCACTTCCCACGGGCTGACTTAATGAGACAAAAAAGGGACCGGCCCGTGTCGCCATCCGCTCGGCCAATCCGCTGTTCTCAGGCATCAGACGCATAAGGGCTGAGAGAAACCGCGCCGACAGATCCATATCGTAGGATGCCATTGAAAATCGTCCGCCGGTTTGCCCCTTCTTTCCGGGAAGGTAAAAAACGTGCGATTCCTGCCGTCTGCGGGTGCCGGTATCGCCGGAAGGGACGAGGGTGATGGCCTCAATGGTAGTTGTTCCGGATTCTGAGGTGATCGGGCGGGATCGGTTTGCCAGGGCGGGCGGCGAACCAAGCAGGACATAGGTATAGAGCCCGTAACCCGGATTTTCACCACTTTGTGCTGTAAACAGATCCCAGCTTCGAACCGCCAAAGCGGGATGCGTCGAATCACCGGCTTCACGGCTCTTTGCCTCTGGCAGGTCGTTTTGAGCGACAGGATACCCCACATCATCCTCATCGATTTCAACATAGATATCAAGGGGTTTTGGCTGGAAACCCCCATCGTCCCCGATGGGGCTCTTGCCTGTGGGAGCGGCACAGGACACGCACCACAGCATCAGCAGCAGGCAGGCGACAACATGCATCTTTTGCGTTTCAAAAGACATCTTCAGGTATGTTCCGCTTCCATATCTAACCGTTGGTCGGATGACGATGACAAGGAAAACATGCGCCATACCAAATATCCCACAAGAGTGGCGGGTTCAAGAACTTTTGGAAAATGGATGTCCGACAGAATCCAGCTTAAAACCGTTTCAGGGCTTGATTTGGATCCACCAGGCATTATCTTCCGAAGCCGGAACTTTGAACCCTGAACTCTGAACTTTTTTTAAAGGAGATTTTTGATGAAAATTGTCACCCTGCTGGGCAGTGCCAAGAAAAAAGGCAATACGGCTACGGTACTTGGATGGGTCGAAGCGGAACTCGAAGCCCAAGGGCACGAAGTGGAACGGATCTATCTCGAAAAAATGGAGATCAACGGCTGCCTCGGATGCGCCAAATGCCGGGAGGTTCCGGAGGAGATCGGTTGCGTCCGGAAGGACGACGCCTATCCGGTGCTTGAAAAGATGATCGAAGCCAAATCCGTGCTGTTTGCCTCCCCCATCTATTTCTGGGGATATTCCGCCCAGATGAAAGCCCTCATCGACAGGGGGTACTCGCTGGTGTGTAACTACCACATGCCCAATCATACGTCGCTCGTGGAAGGCCAGCGGCAGGCATTGCTGGTGACCGGGGCCGGCCCCTACGAAAACAATGCCGAACCCCTGTTTGTCGGTTTTGATCGAATTGTCAGCTATTACAAGGCCGTAAAAGCCGGGGAGTTGTACGTCGGCGGCTGCACCACGCCGGACCAGATACCGTCCGATGCCAAAGACCAGGCGGTATCCCTTGCCCGGCAGATTGCGGGATAGAGGTCATTTTTTGATGGCTTCGATCAGGATGGGGAGAAATGGTGCCAGGTCTTCAACGATGCAGATGTCCGCAGTATTCATGATGGCGGCATCGGGGTCGCGGTTGACGGCCACGATGAATTCGGAGGCGCCCATTCCCGACAAGTGCTGGGGAGCACCGGAGATACCGCAGGCAATATAGAGCCGGGGAGAAACCGTGGCACCGGTGACCCCCACCTGCAGTCCGTATGGCAGCCATCCGCGATCGCAGACAATTCGGGAACCGGCCACCGCGGATCTTGGGAAGCAGCCGGCCAGGCGGTAGAGCAGGTCGATCTGCTCCCGGTCCCCAATGCCGTTGCCGCCTGCGACAATTACTTCCGCTTCGGTCAGACCCTCCTGTCCGTGTTGGGGCAGCCGCTGGCCGGTCACATCGATCCGCTTCGGCCGATACGAGACGGGACAGATCCGCACCCTCCCCGGGCGGGAGGGTTTTATTTTATTCGCCTTGGAACCACCCGGCATGAGGTTCAGCACGACAATGCCGGTCCCGGGTTGCACCCATGCGATGCGCTTGCCTCCGTATACGCTGCGTCCGAAGAAAAGTACCCCGTCGTTATCCCTGAAATCGATCACGCCGGTGATATGGGCCGCCTTGAGATGGACCGCAATCCCGGGTGCAAGGTCGGTTCCCCGGGAGGTGTGACCCGCAAGGATGATCATCGGTTCCCGCCCCTCGAAAAAGCCATTGAGAACGTGGTGGTATACCTCGCAGTTGTAATGGGAAAGTGCCGGTCCCTGAAATGCGGTGACGTCCAATCCCGTCTGTTGGGCAACCATTTCCGCCATATCCGAGACCGCATCGCCCAGCAACAGGATCTCAACCGAGCCGGCCCGATCTTTTAAAAGACGTGCGGCAAAAGAGACGAGTTCGAAACTGACCGGTGCGATCTCCCCTTTGTGGTGCTCGAAAATGATGTAGCTCTTTCCGGTCATCCCGCCACCTGCCGCAAGAGCCCTTTTTCACGCAACTCAATCACCAGTTCCCCGGCTTTTTGTTCTGCGGTTCCTTCGAGAACCCTTCCCTGCCGCTGCTTTTGGGGAACCGTCGTCCCGACCGTGAACTGACGGGCAGAAGGAGCATCCGAATCTTTTACGGGAATGGTTTCGGGTGGCGTCCGGTTCGCCCTGAGAAGCGAGGAAAGGGCCGGATACCTCGGTTGATTGATGCCGGTCTGGAGGGTGAAAAGAGCGGGCAGCCTCACCTTAAGTATCTCCCGTACCCCACCCTCCGTCTCCCGCTCCACCACGGCACTCCTGTGATCTGATGAGACGGTAAGGCAAATCACGCCTGTGACCAGGGGCCGATGGAGCAGGGCGGCGGTCATGGGCCCCACCTGCCCCCGCATCAAATCTTCAGACATCACGCCGGCCAGGATAAGGTCATATTCATGCTTGCCTGCGTAACGGGCGATGAGGGAAGCCGTATGGAGGGGATCCTGGTCCTCTTTGGCGTCGCAACTAAGGTGGATGGCGTGATCCGCACCCATCCCTACGGCGCGTTTCAGAACATCGACGGTCCTATCGGGGCCCACGGTAATCACCGCCACCTTTGTCCCGTCATTCGCCTCCCGTATCAGCAGGGCCTCTTCAACCGCACATTCGTCGAAATGGTTCATCCTGAAGGTGCCGACATCCTCCGGTTCAACAGCGCCGATCGGGTCGATCTCCGGAACCTGCTTGATGCAAACCAGTATCTTCATAATGAAGACAAACTTAAACCGCCATCGGCCGCATGTCAATCAGTTTGATGAACGATCGTTATATTTTATAACGTTTGTTTTATTTTTATGATTGACAATACCCTCCTCGTAAACATATGAAGGCAGGTAGTACCGATTCGGTAAAGACGAACGACTCAAAGCATTTATTTATTCCCAACTCAAGGATGGAGCATCATGGATTTTACACAATCGGAAAAGATGGAAACCGTTATCGGGATGATCGATGAATTTGTGGAACGGGAACTCATCCCCCTCGAGCCGGCGTTTCTGAACCGGCCCTCTTCAGAGCTGATGCCGGAACTGAAGGAAAAACAGCGGATGGTCAGGCAGATGGAGTTGTGGGCACCCAACCACCCCGTGGAATACGGGGGGATGGGGCTGGATCTGGTGGAACATGCCCTGATTTCGGAAGCCCTGGGACGGAGCCCGCTGGGGCACCTTTCGTTCGGGTGCCAGGCTCCCGACGCCGGCAATATTGAAATCCTCCACATGTTCGGCACCCCGGCACAGAAGGAAAAATATCTTCGCCCCCTGGTCAACGGCGAGATCCGGAGCTGCTTTTCCATGACGGAGGTGGAGCTGGCAGGGTCCAACCCGGTAATGATGGACACCACGGCGGTCAAAGAGGGCGGCGAATATGTCATCAACGGCCAGAAATGGTATACCACTGCTGCGGACGGTGCCGAATTTGCCATCGTGATGGCCAAAACCAACCCGGATGCGGACCGGTACCTCCAGGCCAGCATGATCATCGTGCCCTGCGACACCCCCGGCTTCAACCGGGTGCGGAACATCTCGGTCATGGGACACGCCGGGGAGGGATACTTCAGCCACGGGGAGATCCTGTACCAGAACTGCCGCGTACCGCAGGAAAATCTCCTGGGCTCCGAAGGCCATGGTTTTGTCATCGCCCAGGAGCGGCTGGGTCCCGGGAGAATTCACCACTGCATGCGCTGGATCGGCATCTGCAACCGGGCATTCGATCTCATGTGCGCAAGGGCACGGGATCGGATCATTTCGCCTTCCGGAAAAACCCTGGCCACCCGCCAGATCATCCAGTCCTGGATCGCCGAGTGTGCCGCAGAGATACAGGGTGCCCGGCTCATGGTACTCCATGCCGCATGGTGCATCGAAAATGAGGGGGCCAAGGCCGCTCGCAAAGAGATCTCCCTGATCAAATTCAAAGTGGCCGGGGTATTGCAGAAGGTGCTGGATCTGGCCATACAGGTTCACGGGGGACTGGGAATGACCGACGACACCATCCTGGCTTTTTTCTTCCGCCACGAACGCGCAGCAAGGATCTACGATGGCGCCGACGAGATCCACAAGGTCTCGGTGGCCCGTCAGATTTTGAAACAGTATGACGGCAAACGGGTACTTTGAAACCGATGCCCATGGCCGCAGGCTCTGCATTTTCAACACAACGGACGGGCAATGACCTACGCTGAATTTAAAAAGCAGTTTAAAATCACCCGGAAATCGATCTGCCGGGAAATTTTTCTCCGGAACAAAGACACCATTCGCATCAAAAAAGAGGAAACCGTCATCAGGAACCTGGAAAAGATCTTCGGCGCAACCTTGAAAATCGGTAACAAAGTGGGTTTTCAAGCGATGAGCATGCGGGATCTGGCCAGAAAAGCGGGTCTAAGCACCGGGGCACTTTATGCCTATTTCTCCGGGAAGGAAGATCTGATGCGAATGATGCAGCACCAGCGGCAGACCATCGTCAAAAGAGTACTGGGAGAATCGGTTTCTCCTGATGCCATGGCGGATGAAAAACTTGCAGCGGTGATCAGGACCCATCTGTTTTTAAGTGAAGCGATGCAACCCTGGTTCTACTTCTCCTACATGGAAGCAAAAAACCTGACACGTGCGCTAAAAGAGATCGCCGTTTCCGGCAGCCGCATGAGTGAAAAGCTCATTGCGGATATCATCGTTGAGGGGCAGGAAAAGAACGTTTTCAACCCGCATGATCCGGTGATGTGTGCCAGCCTGATCAAAGCCATGCTCCAGGACTGGTATCTGAACCGCCGCAAACATGGTAAGCGAGGCATGACCGTAGACAGTTATGCGGATTTTCTGCTGCGGTTCGTAAACACGTTTCTACTTCCCCGATAATCGTCAATTCAACACGCATCTACAATATATTCAATTAGTTGTTGACTTTCCCTTTAATATGGGATAGTTATAGAAACCATCATCGCCATGTCAACATTTAACCAGGTAATTTAATTGGATATATTACATGTGCAAGGTATTGGTCATAGATGACGAAGATTCGATTTGCCAGATGATTATCTACGCACTTTCCAGGAATGGAATCGATGCGGACATCGCTGTGAATGGTTTTGAGGCGATTAAAAAATTTGATCGGGAGCATTATGATCTCGTGATCACGGACATTGTCATGCCCGGCATCGACGGCAACAGCGTCGCGCGCCATATTCGCAATTCCCACAAATCGGATACGCCGATCATCGGAATCTCCGGGACCGCTTGGCGGGCGGATGACAGCGCTTTCGATTCCGTATTTGAAAAGCCTTTTCCGATTCATCAGTTGATCGGAGCCGTTGTAAATTTCACCGACTGCCCCACCCAAAACATCAGCCAGGCAAAATAAATCCCTCTCGGAATCAATACACCTTGCGCCGGGAGAATCCCTTCCCGAACACATTAAAAGTGTTTTCCGTGATAACAAAAGCATCCGGATCGTTGGTAAAGACCGTTTCTTCAAGCCGCTTGAGCTGGTAGTTGTGCACAACGGTCAAAATGACCTGTTTGTCTTTTCCGGTATAGGTTCCCTTGCCGTTTAAAAATGTTGCCCCGCGTCGAAGCCGATGATGAATGTCGCCTGCGATTTCTTTCGAACGGTCCGAGATGATCAACGCCATTTTCCTCTGGTTGAACATCGTCAATACATGGTCCAGCACTTGTGATGCCACAAAGCTCATCGCCAGGGAGTAGAGCACCGAATCGATATTCAGAACCCCTAAACTAAAGGAGAAAAGCACCAGATTAAAAAGTAAAAAATAGGTGCCCATCCTCAGGTTAAATTTCTGGTTTAACAAGATGGCGACAATATCGTTTCCGCCCAGGGAACCCAGGGAGTGCAGCGTAATACCGGCCCCGGTGCCAATAATGACCCCACCGGCCAGCATCGCGAGAAAGGGGTCATTCACGGGAATCTTAAAATGAATCGCTTCCATAAACAGGGATGAAACCACCATCCCATAGATACTGTAGAGAAAGAAGCGGCGGCTCACCAGAGCCCAGCCGACAAGAAAAAGAGGGATGTTGATGATAAAATACCAAACGCCGGGAGACAGGATGCCGGACACATAATAACACAGCAGCCCGACGCCGGAAATCCCTCCGGTGATAAAACCTTTCCCGACCACAATGGCCTTGACGCCGATACTGAAAACCAGCGCACCTGCCGTAATCAACAGCAGGTTCCACGAAACTGACGAAATATATCTGTGGCCCCTGAAAGCCATGTTCAGTTCTCCCTTCACATATATCAAATTCCGTTTGTCAGCTCACGTTCCATGCCCGATACACCCTTTCGCAGCACGATGTTTCTGATCCAGCTATGGTTGTTTTCCTCCGGAAAATCGGTGCGAAAATGGGATCCCCTGCTTTCCGTTCGTTCAAGGGCTGCTCTGCAGACCATCTCCGCCACCCGTGTCATGTTTTTGTATTCCAAATATTTTATCAGGTCATATGGGGTCCTCACCCTCACGACGGGCGTTGGCTTCCCGATCTGAGCCAGGGCCTGTTTGAGTCCCCCCTCTTCCCGAACAATACCGGCCTTTTCCCACATGACGTTTTTTAAATCCCGGATCAACTGGCGTGGACCGGCACCCGTTTCGGCACCGATTTTCTCCAGACGCTTCTTTTCATCTTCTGCCTGACGGCGGATCGAGAAAAATTGTTCTTTTTTTGCCAGGGCAGCCGATGTTTCGCCGGCCACAGCGCCCATGGCGAATATTTCGGCCAGTGCATTGCCCCCCAGCCGGTTGGCACCATGGGCCCCGGCAGCCACCTCTCCGACTGCAAAAAGGCCGGCAATGGAGGTGCCGCCCCGGTCATCGGTCGCAACACCTCCCATGCAAAAATGAGTCGTAGGCAAGACCGGAAACGCGCGTTGCCCTTTTCGGTACGCGCCCGGTAGAATCGGGGCAAGAGCGCCTGCCACCTCCGGGGACAAACCCGTAAGATTCATGATGACATGCCGTTGACTGCTCTTTTTCCCATTGATCTCTTTTATTACCAGTTGGGCCAACAGATCCCGGGTCACCGCCATGGGGTCCGATATGTTGTTTCGTTTAAAAATATCCTCTCCGTCGCAATTTTCCAGGGTCACACCCTTTTGCGCCAGCAGCCTTTCATTGAGGAGGAGATGGGAACCCCGCCGACCCATGGCCGTCGGATAGAACTGCACAAACTCCATATCCTTCAACGACACACCCAGGTCATAGCATAGTGCCTGGCCGTCACCGGTGATCCCCGGAGCGTTGTTGGTATTCAGATAGATCTGTGCATAACCACCGGTGGCCAGGATCACCGTTTTCGCCCGGATTGCCAAAAAGCAACCATTATCCGTGACACCGGCGGCACCTGCAACCTGCCCATCGGAAGAAAACAACCGCGTCACAAAAAAATGCTCCGTAAACCGAACCCCCAATTCCCTCGCCCGGTGTATCAGCGGCAGCACCAGATCACTGCCTCTCCAGTTTTCCCCGAACAGGTGACGGGGATATCGATGCCCGGGAACCTGCAGGATCTTAAACCGTTCTCCCTCCATACCGAACTTTACGCCACACGCTTTTAGAAAAGAGGCTTCTGCACCCATCCGCCCCGCAATTGCGGCCACCATGGCCCGGTCATTTAAAAACCGTCCCCCCTCGATGGTATCCTCCTGATGAATCCCGGCGTTATCGAGAGGTTCACCGCATCCCGCCACCGCCATGACGGCCTTGGAAATATAGGTGTTGGCGGAATGGCCGATCCTGGATTTGGACACCATCATCACATCGGCATCTTTCAGTCTTGCAGCGATGGCAGCCCGAAGCCCCGCCCCGCCGCCACCCACCACCAGTACATCGCACGAAACCG
>CAZWAE010000149.1:0-3621 GCA_964631805.1 uncultured Desulfobacteraceae bacterium
GGGATGGTGCTCACCCTCCAGAACGGCCTTGGAAACGCCGAAACCATCGCACGGGCGGTTACACCGGATCGAATCATCGCCGGCACCACATCCCACGGGTCCACTCTTCTCGGCCCCGGACATATCCGTCACGCGGGTATCGGTCCCACGGTCATGGGACTTTGGGCCGGTGACAGGAAAGCGGATCTTGATATTGCGGTTAACACCTGCAACGCAGCGGGTATCGCCTGTGAAACGGTGGAAGAGATCCTCCCTGTTATATGGAATAAACTGCTGGTCAACGTCGGCATCAATGCCATTACCGCTTTGACCGGTATTAAAAACGGCCAATTGCTGGATCTTGCCGTTACCATGGATCTTTCCAACGCTGCCGTGAGCGAAGCAATGGCTGTTGCCCGCGCGCTGGGAATAGCCGTTCGAGAGGATGCGGCGGACCATGTGTTTACCATTGCAAAAGCCACCGCCAAAAACCGCTCCTCCATGGGCCAGGATGTGGACCGCCGCCGCATGACGGAGATCGGCGCCATCAACGGAGCGGTGGTCAGAGAAGCGAAGAAGGCGGGAATCGCGGTCCCGGTAAACCGGACCCTCGCCGCCCTGGTGGAAACGGTACAGACCCACTATCCCAAATAAAAAGGAGAAGGTCATCATGAGCATTCAGAAAAAAACGATCCCCGACATCAAAAAGGCAAAAGAGGAAAATCGGAAACTGGTAATGGTCACGGCATACGATTATCCCTTTGGTCTTCTGGCGGATGAAGCCGGTGTGGATATCGTACTGGTGGGGGATTCCCTGGGCATGGTGGTCATGGGTCTCGAGGGCACCGTAGCGGTGACCATGGACCACATGGTGCACCACACGCGGGCGGTGGTACGGGGCTGCAAAACCCCTTTGGTCATCGGGGACATGCCGTTTATGAGCTACAACACCTCAATCAGGGAAGCGATCCACAACGCCGGCCGGCTACTGAAAGAGGGGGGCAGCGACGCGGTGAAACTGGAAGGCGGAACCTATTTTGCGACCACGGTCCAGGCCATCGTTAAAGCAGGAATACCGGTTCAGGGCCACATCGGCCTGACCCCCCAGACCGCCAGCGCTCTCGGCGGATTCAAAATGCAGGGCAAGGATGCCGATGCCGCCCGACAGATCATCGACGATGCCAGGGCGTTGGAAGACGCCGGGGTATTTTCTATGATTTTAGAAGCAGTTCCGGCCCCTTTGGGCAAACTGGTGACAGAAGCGGTGGATGTTCCCGTGATTGGCATCGGCGCCGGAGCCGACGTGGACGGCCAGGTCCTGGTCACCCATGACATGGTCGGGCTTTTCGACAAATTCATCCCCAAGTTTGTCAAACAGTACACTCGGATCCGACCGATCATTCTGGAAGCGATGGAGGCCTATAAAAAAGATGTAACGGCCGGAACCTTCCCGGGGCCTGAGCATTCTTTTAAAATGCCGGAAGAAACACTGGAAGCGTTGAAAAAATAATCTAAAAATGGCCTGACGTTTTAATCACATGGACGCTTCACCAATGGATTCTATGCCAGAAGGAAGTAAATTATCAAAATACGTCGGTGAGTTTTTAGACGAAACCGTTGAAAAACAGTTTCTGGAATTCAGCTGGCATCGCTACAAGACCACTACCCAGTCCACGCTTCTCGTGATCGGATTTATGGGTTTTGCGTTTTTAATCGGCGATATTCTGGATGTAGGTTATAAAAACCGATTCTACCTTTTATTTCTCCTGCGATTGTTCGTCGTGGGCAGTATTTTATTGTCCGTTTTTTATATCCATCGCACTGCCGAGTATTTTAAAGGATACCACCATCTATTGCTGTTCAATCAAATCCTGATCGCTGTCGGTATCTTTCTGTTGGCCGTAATTCGACAGATGCCCATCGCCCACATCGGCATCAACACCATTCTGTTAACCCTGGTTTATTATCAATTCATCAACAACCGGTTCAGTTTTACTTTGATCGCATGCTGTTTTATTGGTAGTGGCGCCGTCTTGACCGGTCTGCTATTTCTAAACATGACGCTGTCGGATTTTATCGGTTCCATACTGTTTCTGCTCCCGGTCAATTTCCTGGGGATCATTATCCTGCGCTCTATCAAAAGGTCAAGGCGGACCGAATATCTGGCACTCATGGCATCGAAGAGATCCAATGACGAAAAAGCGAAATTGATACAGGAATTGAAAGATGCCATGGCCGAGGTTAAAACGCTCCGGGGATTTATCCCCATCTGCGCCCATTGCCACAACATTAGAAATGACGAGGGATTCTGGAATAGAATCGAAGATTATATTCATGAAAAAACCGGGGCAATGTTCAGCCACAGCCTCTGCCCTGCCTGTGCAGAGGAACTCTATCCGGACATTATCAAGGGGAATCGGGATAAATGAAAAAAGGGGCCGTACTCAATGATATCACCTTGAGAAATGACCCCGATTTTCGACTTGTGAGAGGCTGCTATTTGCCCAGCAAAGCACCGGCGATAATGGTCTTTTCCATCTCCTTGGTACCTTCGTAGATCTCCAAGATCTTGGCGTCCCGGTAGAGCCGCTGCACCTTGTATTCATCGATATACCCGTACCCGCCATGCATCTGGACCGCGTCGTCGGCACATTCCACGGCGATCCTTGCCGAATACCACTTGGCCATGGCAACCAGGGAATGGTCCAACTTTCCCCTGTCGGCTGACCATGCCGCTTCATAATACAGATTCCGGGCGGCGCGAATCTTGGTGGCCATTTCGGCGATTTTGAACTGGGTGGCCTGGAAAGAAGCAAGGGTCGCCCCGAATTGTCGGCGGCCCTTGGTGTGACGGATCGATTCCTCCAGGGCGGCGCGGGCCAGCCCTACTCCCTGGGCGCAGATGTGGAGCCGCGTGCGGTTGAAAAAAGCCATCAGTTCATAAAAGCCGTCCCCTTCGGTTCCCAGCAGGTTCTCCGCCGGCACCCGAACATCCTTAAAAGAAACTTCGGCCGTATCGGAAGCCCGGATTCCCATCTTACCCCTGATCTTTGTAGCGTTGTACCCCGGGGTGTCCGTGGGCACCATAAAGAAGCTGTAGCGCCGATGCCTGTTTTCGTTGGCAGGATCCGTCTGGCAGAAAACCAGCAGCACGTCCGCCAGGTTTCCGTTGGTGGCAAACATCTTGGTGCCGTTGATCACCCAGTCATCCCCAACCCTCACTGCGGTGGTCGCTGCCCCTGTGACGTCACAACCGGCATCCGGTTCGGTAATGGCGGTTCCCACCATGGCTTCCCCGGCCACCAGTTTGGGCAAAAGAGACTGTTTTTGTGCTTCGGTGCCGTAAAGTTGCACTATTTCGGCCCCGAACGTGGCGGACAGGACCTGCATGGCCATACCGGGTTCGACGGCCCAGAACTCCTCGTTGATCAGGCAGTGCTCAAAAAACCCGTAGCCCGCACCATCGTATGCTTCGTCGATAAACACACCCACGAAACCGAGATCACAGGCCTTTTTCCATATTTTAAGATCAAACGTCTCTTCCCGGTCAAACTCGAGGGCGCGGTCGGGGAATTCTCCCCTGGCAAACCGCCGCGCCGCCTTGACGATATCCTGCTGTTCCTTGGTGAGTGTAAAATCCAT
>CAZWAE010000149.1:3721-9925 GCA_964631805.1 uncultured Desulfobacteraceae bacterium
TCATCCCGGATCTCCCGCCGGAGCAGCTTGCCGACCTTGGATTTGGGGAGCATATCCCTGAACTCGATATACTGGGGAACCTTGTAGGAGACCATGGACTGGCGGCAGTACTTGATCAGTTCGTAGCCGGTGATCCCCTTGATATCCTCTTTCAGCACCACGTACGCCTTGATCCGCTCTCCCACTTTTTCATCGGGCACGCCGATGACGCAGGTGGCCACCACCGCGGGATGGTCCTGCAGGACCGCCTCGATCTCGGAGGCGGAAACACGGTAGCCTTTGTGTTTGATGGTATCCACGGTCCGGTCTACAAAGAAAAAGTTGCCGTCACCATCCATGGACACGACATCCGCCGTCCGATACCATTTTTCCCCGTCCAGTTCGATGAAGGCTTCGGCCGTCTCTTCGGGTTTATTGAGATAGCTGTCCACCATGTATTTGGAAGAGACGATCAGTTCGCCGGGATCCCCCGGTTTTACCGGTTTTAAAAAGGCGGAATCCACAATTTTGGCTTTCTTGCTGGCAACCAGACGGCCGATGCTTTTGGGCGGGTTGTCCACATCCGTTGGACACATGGTCACACCACCGCAGGTTTCGGTGGCGCCATATCCCTGATATATGGTTTTACCAAACCTGCCTTTCCAGCGTTTCCCCACATCCAGCGGCAACACGTCCCCGGCGCTGTACCAGTAGTCCACGGAGCTCAGGTCATACTGCTCCAGGCGATCATGCTCCAGCATCATGCGATAGAGGGTCGGGACACCGATCATGGTGCGGGCGCCGAACCGCTGGATGGCGTCAAAGGCCGCATCCATGTTGACCTTGGGCAACAGTATCAGGGTTCCGCCCACAAGAAGCGTGGCCAAACTGCAGGTCTGCCCCAGGATATGAAACAGCGGCGCATTCCCCAGAATGACATTCTCTTCGGGTGGGAACAACGGTTCGCTGACCCGTATCTGTTCATCGGCGGACATTAGAAACAGATCGTGCGTGATGGGAACCCCTTTGGGATGCTTGGTGGTCCCGCCGGTATACAGAATCTCCGCGATATCCCCTCCGTCATGGGTCATTTCCGGCAGCGTCCCGGTCCTTGCACTGTAGCGGGAAAGCAGGGATCGCATGGAGTGGATCCCTTCACCCAATGCAATGTTTCCCTTGGGAATCACGTCGAACAGCAAACCGAAATAGCGTTTCCAGGCAGGAAGCAGTTCGGCCATCTTGGTGATGACCACCATACCGATACGGGTATCCGGCAACACCTTTTTGACATAACCGAAATTGGTGTCCGCACAGACAATGGCTTCGGCGCCGCTGTCGTTGGCGATATATTCAAGATCCCGGGGCGTGTAGATCGGTGTTATGGGGACGCACACGCCCCCGGCGCGTTGGATGCCCAGCCAGGCCACCACCCACTGGATGCTGTTGGGCACGTAGATCACCACGCGCTGGCCCGGTCTCAAACCGTTGTCCAGGAGAGCGGCGGCAAACCCTTCTGCCATCGCTTTTAATTTCCGGTAGGAATACCGGGTGCCCAAATAGATTACGGCAGGATGGTTACCCCGACGTTCGGCGACTTCCTCAAAAGTGGAAAACAGGTTGTGGTCTTTTCTCATTTTTTCTCGTTAAACCCCAAAGTAAGCGGCTTTGATTTCTGGATTGTTCATCAATTCTGCCCCGGTGCCAGACAACGTCAGCATCCCATTTTCAACCACATACGCGCGGTCAACCACAGGCAGGACCGGTCTTGCAAACTGCTCGCTGAGAAGGACGGTAATCCCCGACTCCCGGTTGAGGGTAACAATGGCATCCACCACCGCTTTTTGCATCATGGGACTCAACCCTAAAAGCGGCTCGTCCAGAAGGAGAAGTTTGGGTTTCACCACAAGCGCCATGCCGATGGCCAGCATCTGCTGCTCGCCGCCGCTCAGGAATCCGGCTTTTCTCCTTTTTAGTTTCGTAAGGGGCGGAAAAAGCCGGAAGACAAATTCCAGGACATCATTTATCTCCTGTTTTGTCCGCAGATAACCGGCAATCTTGAAATTTTCCATGACACTGCTTTCGGGAAAGATGGGATGTCTTTCCCGGGAAAGCACAATGCCCTCCCGGACCCGCTGATCCGGAGGCATTTCGGTGATCTCATTTCCGTTGTACAGGACATCCCCGTATACGGTAATGCGCTGTCCTCCCCTTCGCTGCTCCTTGATCCGCATGTCGATGATCAGGCCCGAGACCGTGTTCATCAGGGTGGTTTTCCCGGCACTGTTGGAGCCGATAAGCCCAACAATCTCCCCTTCCCGCACCTCCAGGCTCAATCCGTTGAGCGCCAGGGCATTTTCAAAAAACACCATCAAATTATTGACTTCAAGCATGGTTTTCCTTTATTCGGCTTCAGCACCAAGATACGCACTCTTCACCGCTTCACTCTCCATCACCTCGGCGGCAATGCCATCGGCGATCTTTTCCCCGTAATTCATGACGATGACACGATCGGCAATCCTGAAAAGTTCCTTGAGCCGATGTTCGATCATGATTATCGTCTTACCCGCCATGCGGAGTTTTTCAATAATCGGGACGATGGTGGCCACCTCTGCCAGGCTCAACCCCGAAAAAAGTTCATCCAGGATAAAAAGGTCCGGCTCCAGGGCGATGGCCTTGGCCAATTCCAACCGCTTCAGATACCCCTGGGGAAGCGCCCCTGCCACCTTGTAAGCAACAAACGCATCCCGTTCAAACCCCACCTCTTCTAACAAATCCAGCGCCACTGCATCCCGGTCTCCGTATTTTCCACCGGCCAGTTGCTTCATCCGGGGTGAGTATAATGGAATGATCATATTCTTGTAGGCCGGCAGCTGGTAGAAAGGCTTCACCATCTGAAACGTCCGGGCAATCCCCATGCGGACAATCTTGTGGGGGGGCAGATGGCTGATTTTGGTTCCCTTGAAAAAAACAGCACCGGATGACGGTTTGACGAAACGGGTGATCAGATTGACCAGGGTGGTTTTCCCCGACCCGTTAGGCCCGATGACACCCATCAACTCTCCGGGGTTCAGCTCAAAGTTGACCTGATGGAGCGCCCTGACGCCACCGAAGGATTTACTGAGATCAACCACTTTAAGAACCGGCGTATCGCTCATTTGTCCACCTCTACCCACCTCTCGAACTGGTGATATTTCCGCTGTATATAATGGAAAATACCCTCAGGGAGGGCCACGATAAAGACCACCAGAAACAAACCGTACAATACGATCCGAAGTCCTCCGAATCCCCTCAATGCTTCCGACATGGGAACCAGGATAAAGGCCCCGAAGGTTGCTCCCGCAAGGGTTCCCGGCCCTCCGACCACCGCCGCAGCAATGGGTAGAATGGAGTAATCCAGGGCAAACACCGGCATGCCGACAAACATGTAGACATGGGTCATGAAAGCACCGGCAAAGGCACCGATACAGCCGCCGATAAAAAGCGCCTGGGTTTTAAACCAGTAGATATTGATCCCGGCGTTGATCACGGAACGGTCGTTATCGTTGATACCCTTTAATACCAGGCCGTAATCGGAATCCATCATTCTCCGGAAGCTGAACAGGACGATCAACAGGACTCCCATGATCAGGTACAACTCTATCCATCTCGACGGGAAAGGGGTCATGCCGCTCAGCCCTTCGGTGCCGCCGAAAGCTTTTGTGGCCTCGATGACCCTTACCAGCATCAGCGGCACAATCAGAGTGACCATTGAAAAATAGATGCCTCTCAACCGCAACACCGGCAGCAGCAGAAGCGTGGAAGTAAGACCGCCGAGGAGGGTCGCGATCGGGATGGTCAAAAACGGAGGAAACCCCCAGTAATGGTTGAGTACTCCTGCGAAATAGGCGCCCAACCCAAAAAAAAGGGCCTGGCCGAGGGAAATCATTCCGGTCTGAGCCAGGATGTCCCAACTGATGGCCAGCAGGGCAAAAACAGCCACCGAGAGCAGGACCTTCTGCCAGTAGACACCAAGCAACAGCGGCAGGGCGAGACATACCACAACGGGAAGCAGCCGTGGGACGGCAAGATAGAGCATCTCCCGCCAGGAGCACAATGCGAAAATATCGCCCGACCGGACTTTAATTCCCCGATCGATCCTTTCTTTTCTCTTCTTCAATGGCTGTTAAATCCTTTCTTCCAATTCTTTTTGTTTCCCGAACAACCCGGAAGGTTTGATGGTCAGAACGATGAGAATGGCCGCCAGACTGACGATCATCGTCCAGTGGGAACCGATGTAGGAGTCGGTAAATCTTTCGGCAAAACCCACAATAAAGCTTGCTGCAATAACACCCCCGGTGCTCCCAAGGCCACCGATGATGCACACCGCCAGGGCCTTGATCAGCACATCATACCCCTCCCCTGGGGAGATGCTCCCCAAAGGGATAATAAAAACCGCCGCCAGGGCAGCCAGTCCAGCACCCATGGAGATGCTCAGGGTGGCGACCCAGTCCGAATCGATGCCGAAGGTCAGCGCGGTGCGCTCATCCTGGGCGATACCCCGAAAGGCCAGACCGATGGAGGTATGATGGGTGAAAAACCAAAGGGCAAGGATCAAAACGGCGCTGAAAACCACGATGGCGATCCGCTGAAAATCGACATAGGTTCCGGCGATGATAAAACTCTTGTCCATAAAGACCGGCAGGTTGTACTCGAAACCCACAAAGCCGAAATAGCGGAACAGCTCCAGAATCGCGAGGCCGATGCCAAAGGTAGCAATCACCTCGGAAAGGGCCTGGCCCCGTACGCGGAGAAGGACAAACCGATAGATCAGGGCTCCGAGCACTAAGTTGACGGCGACGGCTGCGGCAACGGCAACGGGATAGGGGAGATTGATGGCATTGAGCATCATCCAAATCCCATAGGCGGATAATACGTAGAACGCCCCGTAGGCGAAATTGGCGATGCCGCTGATGCCGAATGTCAGATTGAATCCGATGGCCATCAGGGACAGGATGGCCGTATTGATCAAAGCGTAAACGATCGTACCGATAAGCATGGATCGGTGTTCTCCAATTTCTGGTGGGCCGTTCGATCCGCAGGTGAGAAGAGAATCCTCAACAAAGGGATCGAACGGCCACTGAAAAAGCCAACGTTAAAAGTGACAAAAAATTACTTCAGTGATTTCAACCCGGCCGGCAGCTTGATCTTTCCATCTGCGATGGGCGGTGGAAAAACGATGGTCCGCGAACCGTCATTGTTCCACTGCAGAACCGCCGCTACTGCGGTTTTAGCAGGATCCATGCCGTAGACCACCTGATGGCCCTCGTCAAACTTGATCTGCCCCATCACACCGGCACGATCGGTTTTTTCCAGCTCCGCCACGATGGCATCCGCATCCAGGCTGCCGGCACGTTCGATGGCTTCTGCCAGGATATAAACCGACTCATAGGAGGGGCTGATCCCGTGGCCCGCTTCAACCGGAACACCCCAGCGTTTTTTATAGGCATCACCGAAGGTCTTGGATTTGGCTACCTTATCGGAGGTAACGGCGCTGCCCATCTCGAAATTGCAGTTGATAGCGCCGCCGATCTTGCCGTCGAATGTCTTCCAGGCGCCCGGACCGGCCAGGGGCGATATAAAACCGCCCAAAATGGCAGGGACCTTCATGGCGTTCCATTGCTTGACCAAGGTGCCGCTCTGGGGCATATCAAAGATGGGAAGGATCACCTGGGCACCCTTTGCCCGGACCTTCATCAGGGCGGATGAAAAGTCGGAAGTCCCTGTGGGAAAGGCTTCACTCCCCACCACGGTCCAGCCAGCCTTGTTGAAAAACACTTTTGTTGTAATCTCAGCGGTTTTCCGCGCCCACGCCACATCCTGGTGCATGATATAGACCTTGTTGAAACCGAACTGTTTGTTGATATAGGACATGGTGCCGGCGAGATATTTCACCAGGAATTTGGCGTTTAAGCAGGTCCTGAAAATATACTTATACTTCTCAGGTTCTTTTTTAACTTTGGCTTCCGATGCCGGAGACATGGCAATGGTACCTAATAGAGGTACTTTGTATTTGGCGATGATATCCATACCCGCCATCAGGGCTTCGGACCGGAAGGGGCCCACCAAAAGGGCGGCCGGTTTTTTTTCAAGAATGATCTTCTCCAGTCCCAGCAGCGCTTCGGGGACGGGAACGCCGGGTGCCGCATCGCGAATATCGATGGATTCCACCTTAAAGGGCCTTTTCTC
>CAZWAE010000150.1:0-9898 GCA_964631805.1 uncultured Desulfobacteraceae bacterium
CCATCGCGATGTTTATCCTGGCCGCCAGTCCGGGGCCGGGGGTGCTGGCCACCGTGGCGAGGGCGCTCTCGTCGGGTTTCCGGCCGGCCCTTGCGGTTATCGCAGGCATCGTCATGGGAGACATTATCTTTCTCCTGCTCGCCACCTTCGGCCTCTCTATCATTGCCCATGTGTTGGGGGATCTTTTCTTTGTTGTGAAACTGCTCGGCGGTGCCTACCTCATCTGGCTCGGGGTAAAGATCTGGCTGAACGGAACGGAACCTTCTGACAGCGACACCCCGGAGAAGCCGCACACACCCCTGGGGAATTTCACGGGAGGCCTTCTGATCACCCTTTCGAACCCCAAGGTGATCCTGTTTTACTGCGGATTTTTACCCACCTTCATGGACTTGTCCGTTCTGACGGCTGTGGACCTGTTGATGGTGGTGGTGATCGTCTCTGTGGTGCTGGGGGGCGTGCTCACGGGTTACGCATTTCTGGCGAGTCGGGCAAGGGAGCTTTTTTCGGATCGCAAATCCGCACGACGCCTCGATCTGGCCGCCGGCGGGGTCATGATAGGCGCAGGGGTCGCGATCGCAAGCCGTTCATAAAAGGAGAAAAAGATGTCAAGACTGGATGAAATATCGTGGCAGCGGAAAAAATCACATACCAAATTGATGCAGCTCAATTCAAAGGTATACCAACTGTTCCTGGATATGGAGAATGCCGCTTTTTCCGACGGTGCCCTTGAAGGCAAGCTCAAGGAACTCATAGCGGTGGGAATTTCGGTGGTCATCAACTGTGAGTCGGGGATTCAGTACCACATCACCCGTGCCGTGGACAAAGGGGCGACCCAGGAGGAGGTGCTGGAAGCCGTGGAGGTCGGCATCGAGATGGGCGGCGGTCCCGCTACCGTTTCCGCCAGACTGGCCCTCGAAGTTATGGATAAGTTGTTCGAAAAATAGTGATCGTACCTGTGCGGGGCCGTGAATTTTTGTCCGGGAGTATCTCGTGTACGAAAAAATGGCGCACCATGAATTGATCCATCCGTATGGTAATATCTATCAAAAAGCGTCTTTCTATTGGAATACCCGGCAAAACGACGTTCACGTCCCCATCTCCTACCAATTTGCCAAATCTCTTCTCAAATACTATCCCGAAGCGGACGGGAATATTGTTCTTCCTGCGATTCTTCTGCACGACGTGGGATGGAAGATGGTGCCAGAAGAGAAACAATTGGGCGCTTTCGGCCCCAAATCCAAGGATCGGACCACCCAGCGGTTGCATGAAACCGAAGGCGTTCGGATTGCAAGGAAAATCCTTACCGATATCGGTTACGACTGGCAAAAGATCGAAGAAATCGCCGCGATTATCGATGGCCACGACTCCAGAACGGAGGCGATCTCCCTCAATGACAAACTCGTGAAAGATGCCGACAAGCTATGGCGATTCACACCCGAAGGGGTGCACATCGATCACACCCGTTTCGGAATCCCGAGGGACGAATACCACACATGGCTAAAGGGTATGATCGAACCGTGGTTCTTTACACCAAAGGCAAAACAGATGGCCACAGAAGAGTGGAATGCTTCCGCCACCAAAAAAAATGTTGATTAATTTATGATATTGGCAAGCGATCTCTCAGCGTTTGAAATTCGTGATACATCAATTTAAATTACATCAGCATCCGATTCCAATCCTGACGGAATAGATAGTGTCGTATGTGGCCCAATCAGTTCTTTTGGGATTTGGAAAATAGTTTTCAACTTCCGCCTGAATCGGAGACCCTGGTCATGAAAATTACCAATAAGCTGATTTGCGGCTATCTTTCCATTGTCTTGGTTATGAGTGCGGCCGGCTATCTCTCTATTCAAATCTACAGTGACGTCAAATCCAAGGTCGTTGATTTGAAAGCCAACCAAATAGCTGTCTTTGGATCATCCGACGAATTGCTAAAAGCTTTGGAGGACAGTACGAAAGCGATCCAGACGCTGATCGATCATGAGAATAAAATAATCTATGCCTATCCCGCATCCCCCACACCGCACATCATTAGCCGGGAGTTTGAAACGAATCAGCAGGTCAAAATAAGATTGAAAAGCGATTTGGTCAGAATTGAAAACATCCTTGCCCCGCTAATCCGGATTTCAGGCACAGAAACACCGTCCATGGCCAATCCGGCCCCTGATATTTCGGAAAAAGCCCTGAAGGACTGGATTGACCTGCGGAAGAAGCATTTCTATTACCATTGGAAATACCTATCCCATTTTATCAACCTGGCAAATGAATTGCCCGACCAGGCCTATAATTTTTTCAAAAAGACATTGGAACCCCACTATATCAACAATATCTATCCCATTATTGACCGGTATCGGGAAGGGGAAAAAAAAGCCAAGGAGCAGCAGGTCAGGGAGATTGTGGATAACTTTATCCCCAATGCCAGCGCCATCGTCATCACATCCACCCTGGCAACGCTTGTCTTTGTTTTTTTCCTGGGATTTATGCTGTCCCACTCGATTTCGGGATCTTTAAAAAAACTGACGGACGCAGCCGCTGAAATCGGCCGGGGGCAGTTGACGACCCATATCGATATCAAATCAAACGACGAAATCGGTGTTCTGGCCCACACCTTCAACCGCATGGTCAGCGATCTGAGTCGATCCATGGTTTCCAAGTCCTACGTCGACAACATCATCAAATCGATGCTGGACACCCTCATTGTCCTGGACCCGGCGGGGTCGGTCCGCAAGGTCAATCGATCCACGCTGAACCTTTTGGGTTACTCCCGGCAGGAGCTTATCGGCAGGTCGTTCAGGAAAATCATATGGGAAGGATTGTCGGAGGTATCGGTAATCGACGATCTGATCTATCGCGGTTCCATCGCCAATGTGGAAAAAACATATTTAACCCGTAGTGGGGAAGCAATTCCCATGCTTTTTTCCGGAGCCGTCATGCATGGCGACAATGGTGAGATGGAGGGAATGGTATGCGTGGCCAGGGATATCATTGATCGAAAACGTACCGAGACTGCCTTGCGGAAGGCCTATGGCGATATGGAAAAAAGGGTCGAAGAGCGCACAGTTGAATTATCAACGGCCAATGCGCAGCTAAAAATGGAAATAGAAGAACACCGGCGTACTGAAAAAGCCCTGCGCAAATCCGAGAACCGGCTTCGACAGCTTTCTTCACACATCCTTACGGCCCAGGAAAAAGAGCGCAAGCGGGTGTCTCTGGAGTTGCACGATGATCTGGGACAATCCTTGTCGTTGTTGAAAGTGCAATTGAGTTCAATTCAACGAAAACAGGGGGCCCCGGAAACGGAAATTCACCATAAAATTATAGAAACGCAGGAGTATCTGGATTTTATAATCGAAAATGTCAGACGTCTTTCCCGGGATTTGAGCCCATCCATCCTTGAAGACCTCGGGCTTACCGCCGCCATCGAGTGGTTGATAAACGATTTCACCCGGCACCATCATATCCGGACCCGCCAGGATATTCACGATATCAATGCGTTTTTTTCGCGGGAAAGTCAGATCATCATCTACCGGATTTTTCAGGAAATACTTTCCAATATCAGCAAACACTCCGGAGCCGACCACGTGAGTGTGGAAATAAACAAAAAAGGCGGTGACATCGCATTTAGGGTTTGGGATAGCGGTGTCGGGTTCAATGTGGATGAAATCACCGCTAAAAGCACCACGGAAAAGGGAATTGGCCTGGCGGCCATGCAGGAACGGGCATTGATGCTGGGGGCCGCTCTTGAGATTGCATCAGGAGAAAACAGGGGGACTCAAATCGCGTTTACGGTTCAACGTAACAGAGGAAATAGCCAACAATGACAAGCTATCAAGTGGTACTGGCCGATGATCACATCATGTTCCGGCTGGGCATGAAAAAAATTCTTGAGGAGATGGGCGAGATAGAGATTGTCGGGGAGGCAGACGACGGCCACCAACTGCTTCGCCTGCTTAAAAAGGTGACGCCCCGGATGGTCATTTTAGATATCTCCATGCCCAATATCAGGGGGATCGAAGCCACCCGCGAGATCAAAATGAGTTACCCCCTGATAAAAGTCGTCGTCCTGACCATGCACAACAATATGGAATATCTCCGGCACGCCATGTCAGCCGGTGCGGACGCCTATGTACTGAAACAGGATGCGGGCACGGAACTGTTTACGGCGATCGATCAGGTCCGTAGCGGAAACGTTTACATATCCCCTGTATTCGCCGTTGACCTGGCCGACAATTTTGTCAATAAATGCCGTGGAGAGGAAACGCAGTCGGACGATGTGCTCACATCGCGGCAGCGGGAGGTCCTCAAGCTTATTGCGGAGGGAAAAACCAATAAAGAAATAGCGGACCTGTTGTACATCAGCCGGCGGACCGTGGAAAAGCACCGGGCCAAGATCATGGGAAAATTGCATTTGAAAACCACTGCCGGCATCGTCAAGTATGCCATCCAAAAAAAATATATCTTCATCGACCGGTAGAATATATTCGCTTCCTTCAGGATGAGAGCCGAAAGGTGAGTAGGTATTTTTACCCCCCGACAGATACGTATCTTTACCCACCCCTCAATGCGTAATTTACGCCATGGACGAACCGGATACCGTAAGTTATATATTCAGTCTGGCAACCTATCCATTGCCTGCGCCATCAATATGGAGTCCGGATTTTTCCAAGCGGTCTGACGTTTGCCGGCACCTGCATATTGTTTTTAAAAACCAAATGCTCAAAACCGATCCGGGAGCCGGGGCCGCTGTTGCCCACGGCAGCCCCATTGTCCTGAAAGGAGGTGATCGACCAGCTCATCGGGAAAAATTCCACACCGTCCCTACTACTCATACCCCAGCAATAAAGGAGAGAGAAAATGAACAACCGAAAGTTGGCCATGATCACCGTTGCGCTTTGTCTGCTTCTTTCCCTTGGGTTCGTCATAAATGGCAGCGTTTTCGCCGCCGATTGTGAGGAGCCGGACACGTTGACCTTTTCCATTATTCCAACCGAAGAGACCATCCAGGAATTGACCATATATAAACCGGTCATCGATTATCTCGCCAAAATGACAGGGAAGAAAATCGAGTTCTATATGCCGACCTCCTACGCCACGGTCGTGGAGGCGATGATCGGGAAATGGGTGGATGTGGCTGTTCACGGACCGTACTCTTATGTGATTGCCAATTCCAAGGATCCCGATATTGAGGTCTTTGCCACCTATGCCAAAAAACCGGGGCATCTCCAGGAGGAGGGGCCGGGTTATAAGGCAGCTCTCATCACACGAAAAAACTCCAAATTTACTTCCATCGAA
The DNA here is from genome assembly GCA_964631805.1 of uncultured Desulfobacteraceae bacterium. Classification (GTDB taxonomy): domain Bacteria; phylum Desulfobacterota; class Desulfobacteria; order Desulfobacterales; family CAZWAE01; genus CAZWAE01. The sequence goes on from CAZWAE010000150.1 coordinate 5,293, forward strand.
TCCCTGAAAGGCGCGACCATCGGCCTGACTGATCCTGCCAGCACGTCGGGGAACCTGGTTCCCCGGGTCGTTTTTACCAAAACCATCAAAACGTCCCTCGAGAAATATTTCAAAAAAATCGTGTACACCGGCGGTCATGACCTGTCGACCATGGCTGTTTATGAAGGCAAGGTGGATGCTGCTTTTGTCGCCACCCATCGTTTTGACAATGTCATCGATCGCGGCATGGTCAAAAAGGATGACTTCAACTACCTCTGGAGTTCTCCGGCCATTCCTCAGGATCCCTTCTGCTACAGAGGATCGCTGTGCCCCGAACTGAAGGAAAAGATCAAGCAGACTTTTCTGACCCTTCATACCCAGCCCTCTTGTGCCGAATTTCTGAAAAATGTCAAATCCAACAAGTTCGTATCCATGACCGCGGGCGATTATGATGTTATCCGTGATCTGAAAAAAGCCAAGGATGCGCGCAAGAAGAAAAAATAGGCCCATTATGGTTAGTGTGTAGCCCTGTAAATCGCATCGGGAGGAGCCTTATGCTATTCCCGATGCCATCACTCCATCAACAACAGGAGTCGTTATGGCCGTTCTTGAAGTAAAGGATTTAAGGATTCGGTACAATCGGTCGAGCCCGGACATATTAAAGGGCGTGAGTTTCATGGTGGATCCGGGGGATTTTTTTGCCATCATTGGGCCCAGCGGTGCCGGTAAATCAACGCTCATTCGCTGCATTAACCGGCTGGTGGAACCAACGGCCGGTGACGTTTTCTTGAACGGACAGAACATCACCCGAATGGACGGGGGGGACCTGCGCAGGGCTCGGCGGGATATGGGCATGATCTTCCAGGAGTTCAACCTGGTGGAGCGGATGTCCGTGATGGATAACGTGCTTTCCGGCCGGCTCGGTTATGTCGGCACCTTCAAGAGTTTTCTTCGCATGTACCCCAAAAAGGAGATAAAACGGGCGCTGGAACTGCTGGATCAGGTCGGTTTGGGCGACTTTGTCAACAAGCGTGCCGATGAACTCAGCGGAGGTCAGCGACAGCGGGTGGGTATTGCGCGTGCCCTAATTCAGGAACCCCGAATACTTTTGGTGGACGAACCCACATCGAGCCTGGACCCCAAAATCGCCCGGGAGGTGATGGGGATGATCAAGACCATGTCGGAAGCATTTGACGTTCCGGTGTTGTGCAATATCCACGACGTTCAACTGGCTCTGGAATTTTCCAACCATGTGATCGGGCTTCAGGACGGCATCAAGAAATTTGACGGCCCCACCCAAGACGTAGATAAAAACACTCTGGAAGAGATTTATGCAATGGAAATCCTATAGACAGAGAGATCTGAAATGAAGCGTAATTTGAATAAGCAGTTGGAAGAAATCCTCTCCAAAAGAGCAAAATCGAAGGTGACCCGGTACACCATTTACTTTTTCGCCTTTCTACTGGTCGCATGGAGTATTCAAAGCACCATTGTGGAAGACACGGACTGGGAGCGGATCGGCGGCCTGGATACGGTGGTCAACACCGTTGCCAAATTTATGCCGCCTGACCTGTCATTGTTCAAGCACCTGATCGGCCCGACCATCGAGACATTTATGATCGCCTGCCTCGGGACCATGCTCGCCGTTGTTTTTTCGATTCCGGTGGCCTGGATGGCGGCCCTGAACGTAACCCCGTCGAAAGCCATTGCCTATCCCATCGGCCGGGCCATCATGACACTGACACGCTCGGTTCATGAAATTGTCTGGGGGTTGATATTTGTATCGGCTGTGGGCCTGGGAGCATTGCCGGGCATCATGGCCGTATCCATGAGATCCATCGGGTTTATATCCAAACTGACTGCAGAGGCCATTGAGGATATCGAGCCCGGACCGCTGGAAGCCATCAAGTCGACGGGCGCCAACCAACTGCAGATTATTTTTTTCGGGGTAATCCCGCAGATTCTGCCTGCCTTCATCGGCAACACCATATTCCAGTGGGATATCAACATCCGCCGGGCCACCATCATGGGATTGGTAGGGGCCGGTGGACTGGGGCTCGCATTCCACAGGCAACTGGTCATGTACAATTACGGTGGTGTCACTACTGTCATCATCGCCATTCTGATGCTAATCGCTATCGGTGAAATCGGATCCTATTATGGCCGCCGTGCAGTACAGTGACCCGTATCTGTTGAACAAATTGAACGAAAAACCATATGGTTTGAGCTTTCGGGTCAGCTTGGCCCTCCGGTACACCGGTAAAGGGTTGCGACAACCCGGTGACAAGAAAGGAACATGGAGATGACCACCACTTCTCTCGCTTCAACAGGATCGCCTCCGCGTGAATGGCGCCGATTCCAATACCCCCAATCCCTAATAAAATATGGTGTCCTTCTGGCCCTCCTGGTTTTCATCGGCTACTCCATCCATCACCTCAATATCCACTTGGGGCGAATTGCGGGCATATTCCCCCGTCTTGGCGATCTGTTCGCCAACCGCTACTATCCGCCGGACATCCCCTATGTGCTTGACAGTGAATACCTGGGCTATGTGCTGGAAACCGTCAAAATGGCATACCTCGGGACGTTGTTCGGCATCCTGTTTTCCATCCCCCTGTCATGGTTCGCCTCTTATAACATGACACCGGACAAACGATTTTTATATCCGGCATCCCGGTTTTTCCTCATGCTGTGCCGATCGGTGCACGAGATGATCTGGACGATTCTTTTCGTCAATATCATCGGTTTCGGCATGCTTCCGGGCGTGCTGGCCCTCACCCTCTTCAGCATCGGATTTACCGGAAAACTTTTTTCCGAAGAGGTTGAGGATATCAAGATAGGACAGATTGAAGCAATTAAAGCCACAGGGGCAAATGCCCTTCAAGTGTTTGTCTACGGTGTGCTGCCCCAGGTTCGTGTTGCCTGGACGGGAATCTCCATCTACACATGGGACACGGCCTTTCGTGCCGCCACCGTTGTCGGTTTTTTCGGAGCGGGAGGTATGGGGTGGTATTTGAGGAGAACCGTCCAGCAGATCGAAAGCCATAAAGTAGCGGCGATCCTGCTATCTATTATCGCCCTGGTTGTGCTGTCGGAGGTAACATCGGCCTGGGCCAGGATGAAAGTCGGCGCAAAAATGGGATGATTCCCCTTTCGGTAGATTGTGGCACCGATTTTTTCATGAAACAGTTTATCCCACGTCAGGAAAAACGATGACCGAAACCGCCCGTGCCGCTGTGATGACGGCACCCAATACCGATCTTGAAATCGTGGAATATCCCCTGCCGCCGGTGGTGGCGGGGTGTGTACTGGTTAAAATCAACTGCTGCACCATCTGCGGATCGGATCTGCATACATGGCAGGGCCGCAGGAAATCGCCCCTGCCGATTATCCTGGGCCATGAGATCGTCGGTACCATCGTCGAACTTGGAAAAGGCGTGACTCATGACTCCGGAGATCAGCCCCTTGAGGTCGGCGACCGGATTACATGGACCATTATGGACAGTTGCGGGAAGTGCTTTTACTGCCGTCAAAAAGGATTGATGATGAAGTGCCGTGATCTCAAAAAATACGGCCACGACAGCTGCGCGACCACCCCTCATTTTTTGGGAGGATTCGCAGAATACTGTTTCATTTCTCCCGGGACCTGTATTATCAAGGTGCCGAAAAACCTTTCCGACGAGGAGATCGCACCGGCCAATTGCACGCTCTCAACGGCAGTGGCCGCGTGGGAAGCCCTTGAGATTCAACCGTTTGAAACCATTTTAATCCAGGGGGCGGGAGCCCTCGGCTTCTATGCTGCGGCCCTGGCAAGGTTTTACGGTTGCCGGCGGATTATCGTAACCGATATTCTGGACCATCGCCTGGCAGCAATTAAAAATTTTGGTGCCACCCATACGATCAATACGCGTCATATGAAAGATGAACAGATCGTCGATGCTGTCCGATCCATAACAGGCCCGTATGGAGCAGACTGCGGCATGGAGGCTGCCGGCGTCCCGTCCCTGATTCCGGCCGGTTTGAAATGCCTGCGGACAGGCGGTCGATATGTGCTTGTCGGAACGGTTTTCACCGGGGCTGATTACTCCTATGATGCCGGCGATATGGTGTTCAGAATGCTGACGGTCAAAGGCATCCATAATTATGACGCCAAGCACCTGCAGATGGGTGTCGATTTTCTGTCCATGACACGCGACATCTACCCCTACAAAGAGATCGTGAGCCGTCGTGTCAACCTCGAGAATATTAACGAGGGCCTTCACTTGGCAGCCGCTGGAGAGGCTGTCCGAGTCGCCGTGCTGCCATGACAACCGAGGAGCCCTTAGCCCCAACCATGGATTTCCCCTGCGCCTGCCTCTCCGATCCACAACGGAACCTCGTTAAGTCTCATCGGTGTTCATCACCCGTATACTTAACCGAGTATCGATAATAAATAGTTGATATTAATCAAATAATAACATGATTTACCTAAACGATGCCTATAATGATTCGAGGTTTTTTTCGGGAATCGATCGGGATACAGGGTTTCGCACCCGGAACATCCTTTGCATACCCCTGGTTAGCCGCTCGAACAATTGCATTGGGGTGCTTCAAACCCTCAACAAGATCTCCGGGGATTTTACCGATA
>CAZWAE010000151.1:0-9873 GCA_964631805.1 uncultured Desulfobacteraceae bacterium
ATCATAAAGAACAGCATCGGGATGGAGTTTGTATGGATTCCGGCAGGCTCCTTTATGATGGGGGCGGACCAAAATTTTGAGGATGCGTTTGAGGATGAACTGCCACGGCACAAGGTGACCATCAGCAGACCCTTTTACATCGGTGAGTATGAAGTCACCCAGGAGCAATGGGTGGCCATCATGGGAAACAACCCAAGCCGGTTCAAGGACCGGAAGAGACCCGTTGAGCAGGTCTCCTGGGATGAGGCCATGGAATTTATTCAAAAACTAAACAAAAAGGAAATGACCGATGGGTATCGCCTGCCCACCGAAGCGGAATGGGAATATGTTGCTCGGGCCGGCTCTGATACCGTTTATTGTTATGGAGACGACGCGGACGATCTGAATCAATACGCTTGGTTCAAAGGAAATTCCGGGGGGAAGACGCACCCGGTTGCGAAGCTGAAAAAGAATGCCTGGGGCGTTTATGACATGCATGGAAATGTCTGGGAGTGGTGCCAGGACAGATATGGCGATGGCTATTATGCAAATAGTCTATTAAAGGATCCCAAAGGACCTGCCACGGGTTCCTTGCGAATAGGAAGGGGCGGCAGCTGGGAAAGCGATACCAAACACTGCCGGTCTGCTGTTCGTTATCACGATTCTCCGGCAGACCGAGACCCCGATGTCGGATTTCGGTTGGTCTGGCAGCCGGAGTGAAGTGTTTCCTGGCTGGCATGGAGATGCGATTTGTATTTATGTCGCCGGTCTAATGATTTCTATGGTGCTATGACAACATAGGCTTTTTCGGTGGATTCTCCATTCCGCTCGGATTCGAGGGTTGCCCGAAATACTCCCCGACTGCTCATTTATCTGAAGAGGGCGGCAGCTTTTTTCAGCCGCCGGGCTACCGCCTGTTTTCCGATGGCAAAAAGTGTTTCGATAAATTCAGGCCCCACGGCCTGTCCGGTCACGGCCACACGCACGCCGTTGATGAGCACACCGGTCTTGATGCCGGATCTCTTTAAAAGATCCCGAAGGACACCTTCTATGGCTTCGGGGGTGTAGGACTCCATGGCATCGATACGATCCGCCAGGTCGGGAAGCCATTTTCCCAACACCTTCTTTTCCACCAATTCAGGGTCGGTTTCGAAATCATCGGAAAAAAACGCCCGTCCCGTGGTGACAAAATCGGTGGTCACCTGGCATCGGTCCCGGACCAGGTCCACCGTCCTTTTGAACCACTCTTTTTCAGCCCCATCAAACGCCTCGTCCCAGATCCCGGCAATTTGAAGCTGTTCCCTGACAAAAGGAATGATCTCTTCGATTTCCAGTGTTTTCAGGTAATGGGCGTTGATGCTCAGGGCTTTTGGGTCTGTGAAAAATTTGGGATCATCCTGCCGAAGGTCGAATACCGAGTTGGCCCGGTTGATACCGTTTAGGGAAAATGCATCGATCAACTCCTTTCTCGAATAGATCTCCTTTGACCCGGAGGCGGACCACCCGAGCAGCACCAGAAAATTGACCATGGCCCAGGGTAGAAACCCATTTTCCTTGTAGTAATGGATGGCAACTTTTTCACCGTGTCGTCTTTTGGAGATCTTGGCTTTTTTCGGGTCCAGTGTCAGGGACATATGGGCGAATTTCGGAATCGGTTTGTTGAGAGCCCGATAGATCAGGATCTGTTTCGGAGTATTGGCCAGGTGATCCTGGCCCCGGATGATGTGGGTGACGCCGTCCCGGATATCGTCCACTGCGTTGGAAAGTACATAAAGGGGCTGGCCGTTGGATCGTACAATGACAAAATCATCGATGTCCTCATATTTTTTTTCGATGCTGCCGTAAACCTCGTCGGTCAACCGAACGGAACCCCCGGTGCGGGGAACCCGCATCCGAATGGTAAACGGGATGCCCTCTTTTTCCTTTTGTTCCGCTTTTTCAGAAGACATCCGGCGGCAGGTGCCGTCATACCGGAAGGCCTCCTCGTGCCTTCCCGCAGCCTCTCTTTTGCGATCCAGATCCTCTTTGCTGCAAAAACAGCGATAGGCGTCACCAGATGCCAATAGTTGCCGGGCCGCCCTGGCGTGGTCATCCGCAAAACGGCTTTGAAAGTAGGGTCCCTCGTCCCAATCCAGCCCAAGCCATGTCAGGCCCTCCAGAATTCCCCGAATCGATTCCTCCGTGGATCTCTCGGCATCGGTATCCTCGATTCGCAGGATGTATCGGCCTCCGGTTTTCCGTGCCAGCAGCCAGTTGAATATGGCCGTCCGGGCTCCGCCGATATGCAGGTACCCGGTGGGACTGGGTGCAAACCTCACCACCACATCTTTATTCATAACCCTTTTGATCCTTTCCGTTTATGGATGGGCACTTGTTTGTAGCCGTCCTACCATAAACCTGCATAGGGAACAACCGTGCTATAGCGGTATTGATTCCCGATCCCACCCTTTTCAGAATCAAGCACGCTGAACCCAAACCCCAAACCGGGGGATTTCACAAAATCGATAGGGTTATTTCCACCAGAACATATCTACAGTATCTTTTTTCTGCCGATGATCCTGAAGGTCATTTTTGGGGAAGACTGTTATCATTGTGAAATTTTATTCACAAAATTGGATATTTTTTTCACAAATTGTTATACGATAATTTCTGGCAGGCCACCCTTGAAATATTATAAGCTATTGTATCTAATAGTTATTATAAAAATATTTACCAAATTGCACGGTGTGCATGATTTTTGCTTGAAATGGCGTTTGATTGTTTTACTTTGACATGGACGGACAAAATGATGGCGGCAGGGATACAGCCACGGGTCATGTTTGGCTTAAAAACTTTTGGCATAATCTCTGCATCTAACCTGATCAATCGATAAAATTCCCTGGAGATTGAACAAAATGACCGGAAGATGCAATTGGAAAGATAAGGGGAGAGCATGAAGAACGGAATTAATCAACCTGAAAGAAGGCGGTATCATCGTCATAAAATCAAGGCGGGTGCCGTTGCGGAATTTTGCAGGAAGCGATTTTTCAACTTTGTAAAACCCCAGGTTGTACGATCCGCAGCAATTGTGGATATCAGCACCCACGGCCTTTCATTTGAGTATGAAGGAAAACAGATGTGGTCGACGGATTTCAATGAACTTTCCATCTCTCTTGCCGATTCTTCGAAAAGGATCGCTGAGATACCGTTTCATATCGTTTCGGACCGTACCGTTACGTCATCGGAGGCAACCAGGGCGATGAGAAGGTGTGGCGTCAAGTTTAACGGTATCGCACCGGAGCACCGGCTTCAAATTGAAACGATGATCAATGAACGGGCGGCGGAGGAATAGAATTTTTCGCCGTCAGCGGGTGAAAACACACTTGAAGGGAATCATCGAAAACCGTACCGTTACTGCGGCCCGTTTTGCCAGGGTGTCGGTGTGGTGTTTTGCGCCACTGTGCATTGTGGGCATCATCTATGGGTATGCCCTATACGGGTCATGGGGCATCATCGTCGGCATCTTGTCGTCGGCCGTCGTCAGCATGGCCGCCGCCCTTGCCGTCTCATGGGGGATCGATACCGTCGGTGGTGCGGCCGGGTCCCTTTACGGAGGTCGGCGAGGCCAATGGACCCGCCGGGAACTGCTGGAAGGGGAGATGAGGAAGGTCCAGCACCAGTATGATCACCAGCAATTTGATACTGCATTGCAGGGGGTTGAGGCCATCTTGGCGGAGGATCCGGATTTTCAGGACGCCCTTTTTGTAAAGGCCCGGATCATGTTGGACGGCTTTGAAAAGATCGATGCCGCCGTCATCTGTATTGACCGGATAATGGCTGCCGAGCCTGAAAATGAGACCATTCGCCAGAAAGCGGCCGGGCTCCGGAAAGAGCTGAAACTATACCAGATCCTTCGGACAAAATAATCGGCATCATCCCTTTTGCTGGTTCAGCCAGTGGATCGGTTTTTCCATCTCACCATTGTGCCACCCAAACGGAGAGCGGACATTGACAGAATACCTTACCCCTGAGCCGCCATCCAGCCGCGGTTTGCCGCCCCTATTGCCCGGAAAGGCCTTTGGAACCGGCAGCCACGGCACCACTCGTATGTGCATGGAAATGATCAAAACCTATCTGAAGGCGGGGGACTCGTTTCTCGACGTTGGGACAGGCACCGGCATTCTCATGGTCGTGGCGGCAAACCGGGGTGCCAGCAGGGTAGCTGGATTCGACCGGTTACCGTTCGCCGCCGCGGCCGCCCGAGACAACCTCCTGCGCAACGGCATCGATGCCGACCGGTTCGCCGTTTTTGCAGCAGCGGATGCCGGGGTGCTCAGAAACCGGTTTGACGTTGTGGCGGTCAACATTCTGCCGGAGATCATCATCGGGTTCCTCCCCGGTCTGGCGGATGTGATACGACCGGGCGGAATGCTACTGTGCAGCGGCATGATCCGTGGCAATACCCACAGGGTAAGAGCCCAAATGCGCCGCTGTGGGTTCATGCCGGTCAGGGATTGTCACCGTGGAGTGTGGGTGGGAGTGGCGGCAAGGTTTTCACCGCCGGTAGATCCGCTCAACCGTATCGATGAACCAGGGCGGCCTTTGAAGTAAGACATAGATCAACACCACACCTGATATCGGCAACGGTATCACCACATCCAGCAGGCACAACAATGCCAGTCCGAGGAGAGTTTTAGATCGGATGTCCATCATCATTCCCTCCTATGGGGTTCTCTCTGCCAGCATGACGGTAATATTGTCCTCTCCTCCGGCGGAAAGAGCGGTGTTCATCAATGTTTCCGTTTTCTCTTCCAGACCGGAGCGCGCCGCCATTACGGATTGTAAGGCTTTAGCCGAGATCTGCCGGTGAAGACCATCGCTGGCAAGCAATAGTTGATCTCCGGGGATGAGATCCAGACTCCCGGTTTCCGGTTCCACGAAGCCGCAGCCCAGAAATTGATCCATGACGTTTCTTGAGTAGTGAGTGGCAGCTTCCGATTTGGAGATCTCCCCTTCAGCCATGAGAAAGCGAGCCAACGTCTGGTCTTCTGTGATTTGCGAAAGCATTCCTGTTTTCATTATATACAGTCGGCTGTCTCCCACGTTTACCCAGAAAGCCTTGCCCCCTCGGTAAAAAACGCCGATGAGCGTACAACCCATGCCGGCGGACAGCGCCGGGCTCTTTTCCTGAATCTCGAAAATGATACGGTCGATTTTGCGGGCTACCTCCGTCAGAGCCGATGTTTCCCTGTTTTTTGGAACGGTGGTGATGCCGTTCAGCTTCCCCCTCAACAGCTCGGCGGCGTAATCGCCGGCCACGTCTCCTCCCAGGCCGTCCGCCACCGCCATCAACATGCCGCCGTCTTTAATTTCTTTTATCAGGTAGCGGTCCTCGTTTGCCCTTTTAACCCGGCCCATATGCGTCCTGACGGAAACTTTCAGGGATGTGGTGGTGATATGGGTGGCGGCTGTTTCCGCATGGATATTTCGATAAAATTCACAACTCCTGCAGGATGATTGCTTTTCAGCGAAAGAGCCCTGGATTTTACCTTTACAGAAGGTTCCGGCCACCAGCCAGCAGCATCTCCCCGCTTTTTCCCCCTGATTGAATCCTTCAAAACCGCGCTCAGAAGCCGCTGGGCAAATCCCCCGCCGCTCCACTTCCGCGCCTCCGGGTTCCCTGCCGCATCGCATGTACTCCCAGCAGTTTGGTTTCTTTCGGGGCATTTTCAGCATTCCCTGCCGCGCGCGTGATACGGATCCGGCCAGTTTTTATTCCGATTGGTTAACCGCCACTTTTTTGCCGGTTAATAGTCCCTGAAATCTGTCAGTTTCACTTCAACGCCCAATTTTTCGACTCTGGTGCTGAACTCCTCCAACAGCCGGTTGAGTTGGGATTGATGGTTTTCAGAATAGAAAAGAACCATTTTGGATATTTTTCTCTTCTCCTTGACGGTCTCATAGTGCGCCCGGCTATCGTGGTTTAACGGATGGCGAAGTGCTGCCGCGGCTTGTTCCGCATTTTGATACCGTTGTTCCGGATCGCACCGGCCCGCCTTAAGGATAAAAGCCCGCAGGTTTTCCGGCAAATCCTTGACCATCTCCCCGGGATCGGGGATGTTTTCTTTCAGGTGCAACACTTGCAGAGCCGAGAGGTTGTCCCCGGAAAAAGGCAGATTGCCGGTAATCATTTCATAAGCTGTAATTCCCAATGCGTAAATGTCGGTGCGTGCGTCTACCGGATCTCCGCAGATCTGTTCCGGGGCCATATAATGAGCGGTGCCGGTATTGGCGAAATCTTCGGTTCCGGCGGCACAGGCAAGACCAAAATCAAGTATCTTTATCTGATCCGAAGGGGTCACGATGATATTGGATGGGTTGATATCCCGATGTACAATACCCTGGCCATGGGCGTAGTCGAGGGCCGAACAGATCTGGTGGATAAAGACGACCGCCAGTTGGGGGGGCAACCGTTTCAGCCGCCGGGTCATCTGGTGGAGGGATTGACCCGGAACATGTTCCATGATGATAAACAATGTCTTAAAACGTTCCTCAAAATCAAAAACCGTAACAATGTGCGGATGGTTGAGCCCGGCGATGATTTTGGCTTCGTTGCGGAAGTTTTTCAGGAAATCAGGATAGAGAGCCATGTCATGGCGCATCATTTTGACGACCACCGGCATGCCGAGAGCTTTGTGCCTTCCTCTGTAAACAATGCTGAAAGCCCCGCGCCCGATGATATCGGTGGTCACATATTTCCCGATGGTCCGGTACGCTGTCGGTCTCCGGCTGTCCAGACGATCGGCGACGATCTCTGTGATAAAGTTCAGAATTTCCGGATCTTTATCTGCCACCTCGCTGAATTGTGCCCTGGTGATTTCCCAAAGCACCATGTCGGTTTCCGCTTCCACATGCGCCCGCCGCGGCTCCCCGGTAAGAATTCCCAAGCCGCCGACGATATCGCCCTCTCCGTAATGGTTTACCGGGTGAAGTTCCCCATCTTTCTCGACGATCACCAGGCAAGCACCCCGCTGAATGATGTATGCCGTTTCCTCCATGGCGCCCTGTTCAACGAACCGTTCTCCCGCCCGGATGCGAATCAGGGTCATCTTTTCAAACAGAGATTTGTGGACTTCCGGATTTATGTACTGGAGGAAACGGGTCTTGGGGCCGTCTGCTTCCTCCTCCTCCTGCACCATCCGGTAGAAATCGCAATCGAGGCAGTCGGACCGTTTTTCGGAGAAATCGCCCTGGGTGCATCCTCCGCACAGGGTGCCGGCAACGGCCCAGCAGAACCTGCCACCGCATTTTCCGGAGTTGATCCCGTTATATGATTTGTCCATAGCGGCGGGGCAGACCCCCAATTCATTCGCCCGTTTTCCGCCCGGTTCCCGGCCGCAGAGCGTGACCTCCCAGCAGTTGTATTTTCTCCAGGCCAGATGCTTTGAAGTACCTTTTTCTTCCATACCGGCTTCCTATAGTACGATTTCAACAGAATCCCCAAGAGCCACCGTCCCCCCTTCAAGGACCTTCGCGAATACGCCCTCCCTTGGCATAATGCAGTCCCCGGCCTGATAATAGATAGCGCATTTGTTATGGCACTCCTTGCCGATCTGGGAAACTTCTACCAATATGGTCTCTCCCAGCCGGACCCGGGTTCCGATGGGGAGTTCCGTCCATTTTATTCCTTCGGTGGCAATATTCTCCGCAAAGTCGCCGAAGGTCACATCTAGGCCTTTTTCTCTGGCGCCTTCAATGCTTTCAGAGGCGAGAAAACTCACCTGCCGATGCCATGGACCGGCGTGGGCATCGCCATCGAGTCCGTGATCTTTTATCAGCCTGGCCTCTTTGACGGATTTTTTGCGGGTGCCCTTCTTTTTGCTGATAGCGATGGAAACTATTTTCATGAACCGTCCTTTCCAATTAAAAAAATTCCGTATGTTGCACGCAGATTGGGAAAATATCGAATAATGTTGCCGCTTTTATCCCGGTTGTGAGTGTTGATGGCGACCTCTTTTAAAACACGGAATCCGGCGTCCTTTGCAAATTTCCTGAAATCCTTCAGTGTGATCACCCGGATGTTGGGGGTATTGTGCCATTCATAGGGCAATTGTCGCGTGATGGGGGCATACCCTGTGAGCATCAGTTGTAACCGGATACTCCAGTGGCTGAAGTTGGGAAAACTGACAACCCCCTTTTTACCGATTCGCAGGATTTCCTGCAGAAGTTCGGCCGGTTCATAGATCTGCTGCAGGGTTTGGCTCAAAATCACGTAGTCGAAAGCGTTGTCGGGATAATCCCGGATCTCCTCGTTGATATCTCCCTGGAGAACCGTGAGCCCCCTTTCAATGCACTTCGAGACCCTTGTCTCGTTGATTTCAATGCCGGTGCACCGCACTTGTTTGCCGGTTTTCAGGTGATATAGCAGGTCCCCCTCGCCGCAGCCCAGGCCAAGTACACGGGATCCCTTTTCTATCCATGAAGCGATGACCGTAAGGTCGTACCGGATGGCCCCGTTATTCATTCTCTGCGGCGACATGATCCAAAAACCCCCTTAGCATTCCGGTCAGTCTTTCACTGGGCAGCAGAAATGCATCGTGTCCCCATTCCGCTTCTATTTCACAGAAACTCACATCCAGGTCGTTTTTCTTCATGGCCTTTACCATGGCCCGGGACTGGTAGGTCGGGTAGAGCCAGTCCGACGTAAAGGAGACCACCAGAAACTTGGCATTTGCCTTGGAAAATGCCTTGATCGTAGACCCGCTGCCGTGTTGTTTTCCCAGATCGAAATAATCCGCCGCTTTTGTGATGTAGAGAAAGGCGTTGGCATCGAATCGCTCCACAAATTTTGAACCCTGGTACCTCAGGTAGCTTTCCACTTGAAAGTCCGCATCGAAATTAAACGAGAAATCGTGCTTATCCTGGAGTCGTCTGCCGAATTTCAACCGCATCGATTCATCGGACAGATAGGTGATATGGCCGATCATGCGGGCCACTGCCAATCCCGTATTCGGTTTTGATCCGGCATAGTAGTTCCCGCCATTCCAGTTGGGGTCGGCCATGATTGCCTGGCGGGCCACTTCGTTGAAAGCGATGGCAAGGGCGGAATGCCGGGTAGTGGTGGCCAACGGAACGGCTGATAGAATACGCTTGGGATAACGGACGGACCATTCCAGGACCTGCATCCCGCCGACGGAACCGCCGATAATGGAGAGCACCTTCTTAATCCCCAGGTGATCGAGAAGGGCTCTTTGCACTTCGACCATGTCGCCGATGGTGACCACGGGAAAATCGAGCCCGAACGGTTCGAGGGTGTCCGGATTGTAGCTGCAGGGACCGGTGGTGCCCATGCAGCTGCCCAGGATATTGGTACAGACCACAAAGTACTTGTCGGTATCGATGCCCTTACCGGGGCCCACCATGATGTCCCACCAGCCGGGTTTTTGATCCTTTTCACTATAATAACCGGCAACGTGGGCATCGCCGGACAGCGCGTGGCAGATCAGGATGGCATTGCTTTTATTCCGATTCAAAGTGCCGCAGGTTTCATATGCGACGGTGATCGGACCCAAAATTGCTTCGCTTTCCAGATGCAATTTTTCAGGCGGCTCGGCAAAGGTAAATGCTTTTTTCTCCACCAGCCCCACTGAGACCCCGGTTGAATCGTGTTCGATATACTCACTCATCTTCGATGGCGTCCAGCATGGAAGTAAACACTTCGCACGATCGGCAGATCTTCATCTTTTCCTTCCAACTCGAATGAATCTCGCCATCGCAAATAGTGCCACTGATAAACCAGCAGAGATCTCCAGCATGGAATTCCCATGAGGGGCAGTTTTTCTTCTTTATTTCAGGACATTTTTTTCGGACCCAGCACCGGCTGGTCTTTTTCTGCAACCCCATTTTTCTAGATAG
>CAZWAE010000152.1:0-4598 GCA_964631805.1 uncultured Desulfobacteraceae bacterium
GTGTTGACTATCGAGCCGTTCAGATAGTAAGTGTTATCGGGCTGTGCTATTTGATTATTTACCGGAGGTTATCGACTGTTATGGCGCGAACACCTGATCTCGGTGTCGATATCGGGGGCTTGAAGCTGAAAAATCCTGTGATGACGGCATCCGGGACCTTTGGGTATGGGGGCGAGTTTATGCCCTACCTCGAACTGGATCGGCTGGGTGCTATCATCGTCAAGGGATTGTCTCTTCGCCCTTCCAAGGGGAATCCGCCACCGAGAATCGCCGAGACCCCTTGCGGGATGCTCAATGCCATCGGGTTGGAAAATATCGGAATAGACGCTTTTATCCGGGATAAGCTTCCGTTATTGAGAAAAATACCCACGCCTGTTTTGGTGAATATTTATGGGACATCGGTGGAGGAATATGCCCGGCTCGCCAAGCGTGTCGAAACCGTAGACGGTATTCCGGGAATCGAAGTCAACATATCGTGTCCCAACGTCAAGGAGGGCGGTGTTGCGTTCGGTGTGGATCCGTCGGCGGCCTATCATGTGGTGAAAGCGGTCAGAGAGCGAACCTCACGCTTGCTGGTGGTCAAATTATCTCCCAATGTCACCGATATTGCCGAAATTGCACTTCAGGTGGAAGCGGCCGGAGCCGATGCGATATCCCTCATCAATACCATCACCGGTATGGCCATCGACGTGGAGACGAGACGGCCGAAAATAGCGAACATTACAGGCGGGCTTTCCGGCCCGGCCATAAAACCGGTTGCCCTGCGCATGGTGTGGCAGGTGGCGAATGCTGTCAAGATACCCGTCATCGGAATCGGTGGGATTTCAAACGCCACGGATGCCCTTGAATTTATAATTGCCGGGGCCACCGCTGTCCAGGTGGGCACGGCGAATTTCATAAATCCAGGTGTGGCTGCCGACATTGTGGACGGCATGGCCACTTTTTTGGCGGAGCGGCATATTGAATCGGTCACCGAACTTATCGGCACCCTTGAAACATAACGATTTGATCCATAAATTAGAAGATAATCCCAAGGCACTTTATCTAAATCCTCTGTTTACAATGTGTTGAAACCGAAAGGAGAAGAAGATGGAATTTAAAGATCTCAACGAAATTATCGATTTTGCCATTGAACGGGAAAAAGAGGCGGAAGCTTTTTATGTCATGATCAGCAAAGAGGAATCCATGTCCGGAACCCGGGAGATGCTCGAAGAGTTCGCCGTAATGGAACAGAAACACGTTACCCTTCTCGAGAAATTCAAGGAAAAGGGTCTCGACGAGAGTCTTGAACGGTATAATTTCAGGTGGATCAAAGACATCAAGCGAAGTGACTATGTGATGGATCTGGAATTTGAACCCGGAATGGGGTACGGTGATATTCTCTTGATCGCTGCGAAAAGAGAGGAAAAGGCATTGAAACTGTACAACGAACTTCTGGCGCAGGCGGACACGGAAGACGCCAAAACGCTTTTCAAGGTGCTCTGCCAGGAGGAGGCCAAGCACAAACAGATTTTCGAGCTCAAATACGACGACTACATGGCTGAAATGGGTGACTGAAAAGAGAGACGCATATGAAATCAAAAGTGATGCTGCTTTGTGTTTGCCTGATGCTTTCTGCAGCTGTGGTTCATGCCGAAGTGATTTCCGTCGGACAGAAGGCCGCCGACTGGTCCTTTACGGATGCGGATGACAAAGTCTTTACTATGGAAACCTGGGAGGGGAAGGTGCTTCTGGTCAACTATGTGGATCCCGATGAATCGGACATCAATGACCACTTCAACGATGCCATGAAAAAGGCCAAGGATGGCGGACTGCTCAAGGAGGAGACATATAAGGGTATCGGCATTGCCGATTGTGCCGCCACCTGGAAACCCAATTTTGCCATACGCGCTATCGCCGGAAACAAGGCCGAAAAGTTCAAAACCGTCATTCTTTTTGACTATGATGCCTCTCTTCGAACTTCATGGGGCCTGGCAAAAGATACCGGCAATGTGATTCTGCTCGATAAAAACAGGGTTGTACGAGCGGTGGTCAGGGGACGGGTTCCGGATGATCAGGTGGAACAATTGGTAAAACTGGCCATCGATCTGCAGGGAAAATAAGCGGTTTGTCTGTTAAACAGTGGAAGATAGGATCTCTTCCACATAAAAGGAGATGATGATGATTCGGAAAATTTGTTTATTTTCAATTTTGATTCTTTTTGTTACAGGCGCCGCCGTGGGGCTTGCGGAGGACAAAGAGGTGCTGGGTGTCAAATTTGCGGGGGAAAAGAAGGTGGCCGGTAAGACCCTGACACTCAATGGTGTGGCCTACCGAAAGGCATTGGTGTTTGTCAAGGTGTATGCTGGTGGGTTTTACTTGGAGAATCCCACCAAAGATCCGGTTCAGGCCATCGAATCGGAACAGGTGAAGCATTTTTACCTCCATTACCTGACCAGCAAAGCCACCGCAAAAAAGATCCGGGAGGGTTTTGTCGAATTGATGGAAAAATGCAACCCTCCGGAGTTGGTGAAAAAACACCGTGCCGACATCGACCGGCATGCCGCCTGGTTTGACAAGGATATGAAACCGGGGAAGACCTCCGTCACCACCTACATTCCCGGGAAGGGGCTCGTCGTCGAGTATATGGGAACCGTCAAAGGAACCATTCCGGGCAACGAATACGCCCGGATGTACTATCGTTACATCTTCGGGGACAAAGCCGATCAGAAGATGAAAAAGGGATATCTGGGACTTTGAATGGCTCCCTTAATGGCTCGGCCTATGGTTTTGGGGTCGAAAAATACAAATTCCAGGTATCAAATAACAAACAAATCTCAAATTCCAATAATCAATGACCAAAACCTTCCAGGCGAGACAAGTCATTATTAGGATTTTGGATTTTCTATCATTGGAATTTGTTTGTTATTTGGGATTTGCCATTTGGGGTTTCAATAAGCCTGATTTTCCAACAAAGCTAATTTCCTCTGGATTACCAAAGCGCTGCCCTCTGGGTAGGGATTCTTTATCCACCTGTATAGGTCGACTGCACCGAAAAATGAAAACCCCCGGGGAACTTTTTCTTGAGGTCCCAGGGGTTTTTATTTTTCCATGCGCTATACCGCTGCTGAAACCGGATTTGCCTTTAAGTATTCCAGCCGGTTCAGGCCGTTGACATAGGCCTTTGCAGAAGCGGTGATGATGTCGGGATCCGCCCCTCTTCCCAATGAGATCAGACCGTTTTCCCGCAGTCTGACCGTTACTTCTCCCTGGGCATCGGTTCCTCCGGTAAGGGCGGAAACGGTGAACCGCAACAGCTCCGGCTCGGTGCCGGCGAGTTTGCTGATGGTGTTGAATGCGGCATCGATGGGGCCATTGCCATATTCGGCACCTTTGACCGGCCTGCCGTTGATGGTCATTTTCACGCTGGCCATTGGCATCACCGTGGTCCCGCAGGTCACGTGCAGATACTCCAGTTTGAAAAGTTCGAAAGTGCGGAGCACGTCTTCGGTGACAATCACTTCGAGATCTTCGTCAACAACATGCTTTTTCTTGTCCGCAATTTCTTTGAATCGTTTGAACACCGTTTTGAGTTCTTCATCGCTCAGATCATATCCAAGGGCTTTTAGGCGTTCCCTCAGTGCATGCCGGCCGGAGTGCTTTCCCAGTACCAGGCTGCTGCGATTGAGTCCGATGGTCTCGGGTTTCATGATCTCGTAGGTCATGGGATTTTTCAACATGCCATCCTGGTGAATGCCGGCTTCATGGGCAAATGCATTAGCCCCTACAACGGCCTTGTTGGGCTGGACGATAATCCCCGTTATGGAACTCACCAGCCGGCTGGTGGCATAGATATGGCCCGTGTCGATGCCGGTGGTCATGGGCAGATGATTGGGACGGGTGTGAAGCGCCATGACCACCTCCTCCATGGAGGTATTGCCCGCGCGTTCCCCAATACCGTTGATGGTCACTTCCACCTGCCGGGCACCACGCCCCACCGCGGCAATGGTGTTTGCGGTGGCAAGACCCAGGTCGTTGTGGCAGTGCACACTCAATATGGACCTTTTGATATTGGGGGTGTGATCCAGCACATACTGAACCAGATCGGCAAATTCATCAGGGATGGCGTACCCCACCGTATCCGGAAGGTTGACCGTTGTGGCGCCGGCTTCGATGGCGGCCTCGAACACCCGGCAGAGAAAATCGGGATCGCTTCGGGAACCGTCTTCAGCTGAAAATTCGATATTATTCGTCAGAGATTTTGCATATCTGACAGCTTCCACCGCAGCGGTGATCACCTCCTCCCGGGACATCTTCAGTTTATATTTCAAATGGATGTCCGATGTCGCGATAAAGGTATGGATACGGGGTTTAACCCCGTGTTTGATCGCCCCCCATACCCGGTCGATATCCTCTTTGGATGCCCTGGCAAGGCCGGCCACTTCCGTTCTCTCCAGCCTGCCGGCGATTTTGGAGACAGCCTCGAAATCACCTTCCGAGGCTGCCGGGAAACCCGCTTCAACGACATCCACTCCCAATTTTTCCAACTGCACGGCAAGCCGCAGTTTTTCTCTTGTATTCATACTGGCCCCGGGGGATTGTTCTCCGTCCCGCAGGGT
>CAZWAE010000152.1:4698-9861 GCA_964631805.1 uncultured Desulfobacteraceae bacterium
GGAGCATAGGCCGCAGGGCAATTTGCTGCAACCCCGCGGCGTTGACTTTCCTTTTCATGTTTTTATCCTCAGTCATCATGGATCGTGCACTAATTCTCAGCCGGTTTCTTCTTGCCCAGTTTGTATTGAAAACTGTCGGCAAGCGCCTGCCAGCTGGCTTCGATAATATCTTCTGAAACACCCACCGTACTCCAGATGTCGTCCCGGTCCCTGGATTCGATGAGAACCCGGACCTTGGCGGCGGTACCGGCTCTGCCGTCGATGACGCGGACCTTGAAATCCACCAGTTGCATGGCATCCAGATCCGGGAAGAACTGGTCCAGCGCTTTTCGAAGTGCATTGTCGAGCGCACTGACCGGTCCTTTTCCTTCGGCAGCCGTAATCTCCTGTTTGCCGCCGACGGAAATCTTAATGGTCGCCTGGGCGGAACAGGGCTGGTTCTTATCCTTTTCTATGGTAATCCTGAAAGATTCCAGGTCAAACAGCGGCTTGAACTGCTCGGTGTATTTTTGTAATAAAATTTTCAAAGACCCCTCTGCGACGTCAAACTGATATCCCATCTCTTCGAGTCGTTTGATTTCACCCACGATCTTACTGCTGTCAAAGCCGTTGTTGCCCAGTTCGACGTTGAGTTCCTTTGCTTTGTAGGCCACATTGCTTTTCCCGGACAGATCTGAAACGAGCACCCGTCGTTCATTGCCCACCACCGATGGGTCCATATGCTCGTAAGCTTTGGGATTTTTCATGATGGCGCTGACATGGATGCCGCCTTTATGGGCAAAGGCGCTCTTGCCCACGAAGGGTCGGTTGTTCCACGGGACCAGGTTAGCGGTTTCGCTGACAAACCGGGAGAGTCGTTTCAGCTTTGACAGATTGTTTTCCGTAAGGCACGGCCTGCCCATTTTGGTGGTGAGAATGGGGGCGATGGAAGTGAGGTCCGCGTTGCCGCATCTCTCTCCGTAGCCATTGATGGTGCCGTGGACCATTACCGCCCCGTTATGTACGGCGCAGATGGAATTGGCCACGGCCATCCCGCAGTCGTTGTGTGCGTGGATGCCCAGTGGAACGGGCGTCGTTCCGGAGGTCGTGCCGACTTTTTCTGCAAGAGTCCGCTGTACCTGGTGCATTATGGATTCGATATCATGGGGCAACGTGCCGCCGTTGGTATCGCAGAGAACCAGAAAGTCCGCACCGCCGTCAACAGCTGCGGCGAGGGTTTTGAGAGCATAGTTCGGGTTTGTCACATAACCGTCGAAAAAATGCTCTGCATCGTAAATCACCTCGCGTTCGTGCGCTTTCAGATATGCCACCGAATCCATGATCATGGCCAGATTTTCTTCCAGTGTATTGTCCATGATCGTTTCAACATGCAGGTTCCAGCTCTTCCCGAAGATTGCCACCGCCGGCGTCCCGCTCTCAATGAGCGTATTCAGATTTCGGTCCTCCTCCGGCGTGATGTTGGGTCTGCGGGTGGATCCAAAGGCCGTAATTCGTGCCTGCTTGAATACCATTCGGGAGGCCATTTCAAAAAACCGCATGTCTTTCGGATTGGAACCCGGCCAGCCGCCTTCAATATAGTGGACGCCGAAATCATCCAATTGCTTGGCGATTTCGAGCTTGTCCTCCACTGAAAAATTAATGTTTTCTCCCTGGGTTCCATCTCGCAGTGTCGTGTCGTATAGAAGAACGGGCTGCATTTTGATCCTTTCCGGAATTTTGGTCAGGCGCATGGCACAAAAGAAAATGGCGGCCATTGTCCGGCCATGCGCATTCCGCTTGCGCTTACACGTTTTTGGCTCTTCGGTTTTCAGGTCTCAATGCCCGGACTGCCTTACCGGTCGTCCACATCTCGGAATTTTTAATAACATCCAGTTCCTTCTGCAATTTTTCCCGGTAATCCGGTGCACTGTTGGCATCCAGGGTTCTCTGGGTTTCTTTTCCGGTGATCACACTGTCGTAGAGTTCATCGAAAAGGGGTACGACGGCATCCCTGAACCGGGGAGCCCAGTCCAGGGCGCCCCGCTGGGCGGTGGTGCTGCAATTGCCGAACATCCAATCCATCCCGTTTTCCGCCACCAGCCGGATCAGACTCTGGGTGAGTTCCTCAACCGTCTCGTTGAATGCCTCGGAAGGGCTGTGGCCGTGTTTCCGCAGCAGGTTGTACTGTGCTTCCATGACACCTGCCATACAGCCCATCAACACTCCCCGTTCGCCGGTCAGGTCGCTGTAGACCTCTTTTTCGAAGGTGGTGGGAAAAAGATACCCTGAGCCCACGGCAATTCCCGCTGCCAGTGTTCTTTGCCGGGCCCGCCCGGTGAAATCCTGGTGGATCGCAAAACTTGAATTGATGCCGCTTCCATCCAGAAAATTGGTCCGAACGGTTCTTCCCGATCCTTTGGGGGCTACGAGAATAACATCGACGTTATCCGGCGGGATGATTCCGGTCCGGTCCTTGTACACGATGGAAAACCCGTGGGAAAAGTAGAGGGCATCTCCCTCCTTCAGGCATCCTTTGACTACAGGCCACAGGGCGACCTGGCCGGCATCCGACAACAGGTACTGAATCAAGGTTCCCCGATCAGCGGCTTCCTCGACGGGAAACAGCGTTTTCCCCGGTACGAAGCCGTCGGCTACAGCCTTATCCCAGGAAGCGCCGCCCTCCCGTTGCCCAACGATCACCTCAACTCCGTTATCCCGCATATTCAGAGCCTGACCCGGTCCCTGAACCCCGTAACCGAGGATCGCCACGGTTTCTTCCTTAAGGGTTTCACGAGCCTGTTCGATGGTAAATTCTTCGCTGGTAATTACTTCTTCAATCACGCCGCCAAAATCGATGTTTGCCATTTTTTTCTCCAATCTTGTTGATTTGTTTATTTCGGTTCCCGGAACAATGCAATGGTGCCGGTCCGGGCAATTTTTTTGATCCCCATGGGTTTTAATAGGTTCACCAAGGCGGTCATCTTCTCTTCACTTCCAGAAGCTTCAAGAATGTAGTATTCGGTACCGACGTCTACCACCTTGCACCTGAAGATATCGACGATTCTGAGGATTTCCGCCCGATTTTCCGTTTTTGCCCGTACGCAGATCAAAGCCAGTTCACGTTTGACCGATCTTGAACCCGTAAGGTCTCTCAGCTTTATCACATTGATGAGCTTCCGCAGCTGCTTTTCGATCTGTTCGATCAGCGGTGCGTTGGCCTTTGTTGCAATGGTGATCCTGGAAACATTGGGATCGATGGTCTCCGCCACGCAAAGGCTCTCGATATTGTACCCCCTACCGCTGAAAAGGCCCACGATACGGGAGAGAACCCCGGGTTCGTTGTCCACCAGCATGGTCAGTATATGTTTTGCGTCTTCCATGTTTTCCTCTTTATGTTATTAATAATTCGGCCCTTTGAAATCGTTCGAAGATCATTGATCATGCAAAAAGAAGGTTTATCTACCATCGATCCTTTGTCAGATGCTTCAAACCAGCAGCATTTCGGTAATCGGCGCACCGGCCGGCACCATGGGGTAAACACCTTCCTCCTGCTCCACCACGAAATCCATGATGACCGGTTTGGGCGTCTCAAGCCCCTTTTTAAGAACCGATTCAACCTCGTCGGGTTTGGTGGCGCGAAGACCGACGGCACCGTAGGCTTCGGCCAGTTTTGAGAAGTCGGGCGCATATTCCATACAGGTGCAGGCGTAGCATTTTTTGTAAAACAGCTCCTGCCATTGCCGGACCATTCCCAGGTAGCCGTTGTTCAGAATCGCCACCTTGACCGGTATGCCGCATTGCACCGCTGTTGCCATCTCCTGGATATTCATTTGGATACTGCCGTCCCCGGCAATATCCACGACCACCGCATCGGGACGGGCAATCTGGGCGCCGATGGCGGCGGGCAGCCCGAATCCCATGGTTCCCAAACCACCGGAGGAGATGAAGTTGCGGGGCTGATCGAAGTGGTAGTATTGGGCGGCCCACATCTGGTTCTGGCCCACCTCAGTGGTGATGATCGCCTCGCCCCGGGTGAGTTCATATAGCTTCTCGACCACGAACTGGGGTTTGATGACGGACGTTTGCTCATACGCCAGGGGATTTGTGCTTTTCCAGTGCTCGATTTTCGCCAACCATTTCTCTCTTTTTGCCGCCACATCTCCCAACGCTTTTTCTTCGAGGAGGTCGTTCAATACATCCAGACTGGCCTTGCAGTCGCCAACCACCGGAACCGATACCGGGATGTTCTTTCGAATGGAGGTCGGATCGATGTCGATATGAACGATTTTGGCGTTGGAGGCGAACATGTCGGTCCTGCCGGTGACACGGTCGTCAAATCGCACCCCCACCGACACGAGCAGGTCGCTTTCCGATACGGACATGTTGGCCCGGTAGGTGCCGTGCATGCCGATCATGCCGAGCCACAAGGGATCCGTCCCCGGGAAGGCGCCCAGGCCCATCAAAGAGCCGGTAACCGGTATTTTTGCTTTTTGGGCAAATTGGGTGAGGGCTTGGGAGGCATTCGCTAAAATTACGCCGCCGCCGGCGAATATCACCGGCTTTTCCGCTTTTTCCACCAGTTCAACCACCTTCTTGAGCTGTTTGAGGTTCGGCTCGTAGGTGGGTTGGTATGATTTGATCCTAACCTTCCCCGGCGGTTCGTATGCCACTTTGCGGATACCGACATCCTTGGGTAGATCGATGAGTACCGGTCCCGGTCTTCCGGATCTGGCGATGTAGAAGGCCTCTTTGATGGTTCTGGCCAGATCTTCGGTATCCTTCAGCAGGTAGTTGTGTTTGGTACACGGCCTCGTGATGCCCACGATGTCCACCTCCTGAAATGCATCATTGCCAATCAGGTGTGTCGGGACCTGGCCGGTGATGACCACCATTGGGATGGAATCCATATAGGCCGTCGCGATGCCCGTTACCGTGTTGGTTGCTCCGGGCCCCGATGTGACCAGGCAGACCCCCACCTTGCCGCTGGCGCGGGCATATCCGTCCGCTGCGTGAACGGCTCCCTGCTCATGGCGAACCAGGATGTGGTGAATATCGGTTTTGACCAGTTCGTCGTAGATGTCGAGGACCACGCCGCCCGGAAAGCCGAAGATGGTGTCCACACCCTCCTCATGAAGGGTTTTCATCAGAATCTGTGCGCCGGTAAGTTTCATGGTATGACTCCAG
>CAZWAE010000153.1:0-9841 GCA_964631805.1 uncultured Desulfobacteraceae bacterium
ACCCATTGCGCTTACCGACTTCGCTGACGAGGAACCCATCGATCTCACCGATACGGCGGAAGAAGAGCCCATTGTGCTCACCGACGCAGCCGAGGAGGAGCCCATAGACCTTGCCGACGTTGCTGAAGAAGAGCCCATAGATCTCACCGACGCTGCCGCGGAGGAACCCATAGATCTTGCTGATTCGGCGGATGAAGAACCCATAGACCTCACCGATGCGGCGGAGGAAGAGCCTATAGATCTAACTGATTCGGCGGGTGAGGAACCCATAGATCTTGCCGAAACAGTTGAAGAGACGCCTACCGACATCACCGATGCGGAAGAGGGGGAACCTGATGCCGTCACCGACGACGCCGAGGCGGTATCGGCGGAATCAGAACCGGAGCCTGCAGGGACAGACGAAGCTGACGATGAGGAGCCGGAACCCTTGGCCCAGATCATGGACGACGACATGATGGACGATCTGGCATTCCCGGATGACATCGAAGATGAAGAAGAGGATGATTTTGCCGAATCCCTGGGAATGGAGATCGGAGACGAAGATGACGATGAAGAATTAACCGATGCGGCGGAGAATGAGGATGCGGATACGGAACCGGAAGCCGAGCCGGAAGAAGCATCTACTCAGGAGGATGTCGAGGTAAGCGAGACATCCGAGGCGTCCGAGGAGGAGGTCGTCGCTCCGGTACTGACGCAGAAACCCGCACCCGTTGAAGAATCGAATGATGTGGACCTGTATGCCCTGCCCCCGGAACAGATCGATGCGGCGCTGGAGCGCGTCATTCAAAAAATGTTTTATGAAAAGATCGATAAAATCATGACCCGGATTATCGAAAGAGAGGTCACCAAAGAGATCGACCGCATTAAAAAAATCCTTATTGACGAAGCGACTGAAAGCGACTATTGACCCGTTTCAACCCCGACACAAGGGGACGTAAACATAAAAATTGACACCCTAAACACCGGTATGTAAAACCATCGGGGATTATTAATTAATCCCCGATTTCAATTTTGACCGACGCATGAGGTAAACCAAAATGGAACTGAATCAACTCGACAAAGGATATGAACCCGCAGCTGTTGAAAAACGCTGGTACGCCTATTGGGAAGAGGAGAAACTCTTTGCCGCCAGTGAAGAAGACGGGAAAAGGGGATACGCCATTGTCATACCGCCCCCCAACGTCACGGGAGTCCTGCATATGGGGCATGCCCTCAATAACACCATGCAGGATATCCTATGCCGTTACCGCCGTTTAAAGGGGGACCATGTGTTGTGGATGCCCGGGACCGATCATGCCGGGATCGCCACCCAGAATGTTGTTGAAAAAAAATTGACCGCCGAGGGAACCGATCGTCACCAGCTGGGTCGGGAGAAGTTTATCGAAGCGGTCTGGGAGTGGCGGAAAGAGTACGGAAGCGCGATCATCAACCAGTTGAAACGGCTGGGCGCTTCGTGCGACTGGGACCGGGAGCGGTTTACCATGGACGAAGGCCTATCCAGGGCCGTACGAAAGGTTTTTGTCGATCTTTACCACCAGGGGCTGATCTACCGCGGCGACTATATCATCAACTGGTGCCACCGGTGCCATACCGCCCTTGCGGACCTTGAAGTGGAGCACCAGGATCATGATGGCCACCTGTACCACATTCTCTACCCGTACCCCGGGAAAGAGGAGGGAATCATCGTGGCCACCACCCGCCCGGAAACCATGCTGGGGGATACGGCCGTTGCCGTTCACCCCGATGACGAGCGGTATCTCTCCATCGATTCGGAAACGGTGATGCTTCCCTTGCTTAACCGTGAGATCCCCATCATCCGGGACAAATATGTCGATATGACCTTCGGCACAGGCGGTTTGAAAATCACGCCGGCCCATGACCCCAACGATTTTGAAATCGGGACACGCCGGGGGCTTCCCAGCATCAAAGTCATCGATGACGATGGGCTGATGACAAAAGAGGCGGGCCCATTCGCCGGCATGGACCGGTTCGAATGCAGAAAAGCCGTGGTGCACACTCTTAAAAAAGAGGGTTGGCTGAAAAAGATCGAAGATTACCACCACAGTATCGGCCATTGTTACCGGTGCAACGAAATTATCGAACCCAACCTTTCCAGGCAATGGTTCGTCAAAGCAAAACCGCTGGCGGAAAAAGCGATAGAAGCAGTCAGAACCGGGGAGACCCGAATCATCCCCCAAAATTGGACAAAGACCTATTACGAGTGGATGGAAAACATTAGGGACTGGTGCATCTCCCGCCAGATCTGGTGGGGACACCAGATCCCTGCATGGACGTGCGAGAGGTGCGAGGAGGTGATGGTGGCCCTGGAGACGCCGGAAACGTGTGCCGCCTGCGGATCCACCGAACTCGTGCAGGAAACGGATGTCCTGGACACCTGGTTCAGTTCGGCGCTGTGGCCCTTTTCCACCATGGGATGGCCGGACCAAACACGACTTCTCGACATCTACTATCCCACATCGGTGCTGGTGACCGGTTTCGACATACTCTTTTTCTGGGTGGCCCGCATGATGATGATGGGCATCCACTTCATGGGAGAGATCCCTTTTAAAGATGTGTACGTTCATGCGCTGGTCCGGGATGAGGCCGGCAAAAAGATGAGCAAATCCACGGGAAATGTCATCGACCCGCTCACCGTTATCGATGCCTACGGCACCGATGCGTTCCGGTTTACACTGGCGGCATTTGCCGCACAGGGCAGAGATATCCGGATGTCCGAGAAACGGGTTGAAGGATACCGCCATTTCATCAATAAAATATGGAACGCCGCCCGCTTTTCCTTGATGCATCTCAAACAGGGATACACATCTGTCGAGCCGGAAGATCTTTCCCTGCCGGACCAATGGATCATCTCCCGCCTGAACCGGGTGACCCGGTCGGTTGCTGAAGCGCTGGACGGCTACCGTTACAACGATGCCGCCGGTACATTGTATAAATTTGTATGGCATGAATTCTGCGACTGGTACCTGGAAGCCGTCAAACCCGATCTTTACGGGGATGCCGGCGAGACGCGCAAGCTGTCGACTTTGAGCACCCTCTGGCATGTCCTGCGCAACACGCTGATCCTCCTGCATCCCTTCGTGCCGTTTATTACCGAGGAGTTGTGGCACCATCTGCCGGGTACGAAAGGATCGATCATGCAGGCCGCTTATCCTTCGACGGGTTCGGAAACCGCGGTGGATGCGCCGTCTGAAACCGCCGAACCTGACATGGAACGGGTGATCGAGGTGATCACCGGCATCCGGAATATCCGGGGCGAGATGAACATCCAGCCCTCACTTTCTCTGGCGGTATCGATCCAGTCCGACGATGAAAACTTCCGCAACACCATATCAAGCCAGCAGGATCTGATACGGCACCTTGCCAAGCTCAAATCCCTGACAGTGGAGTCTGCCGGGACCAAACCCTCTTCGGCCGCCACCGCTGTTGCCGGAAGTGCCACCATCTACGTGTTTCTGGAGGGTATTCTGGATATGGAAAAGGAGTCTGTCCGCCTCACTAAAGAGATCGGGAAAGTGACGGCCGAAATCATGGGAGTGTCGAAAAAACTCGCCAATCAGGATTTTCTGGACAAAGCCCCTGAAGCGATCATCGACAAGGTCCGGGAAAAACATGGATTGCTCCAGGAGAAGATCGAAAAACTGCAGAACAATCTGGAGCGGTTGAAAGAGATCGGTTAGCGGGAATTGGGTTTCAGGGTACCACCTGCGAAATGATATTTTCGGTTCATCAAAACGGAGCAAACATTTGACAATGCACACGCTAAGGGAGCTCATCGACATCGCGTTAAAGGAGGACATCGGTCCCGGCGATATCACCACCGAAAATATCGTTGACCCCGCCATGAAGGGCACGGGGACGATGACGGCCAAAGAGTTTTTTATCATCGCCGGTCTCGATGTCGCCACGCAGGTATTTCTCCATCTGGACCCGGACATCCATGTTTCCACCGATTTCCGGGAAGGCGACGCCGTATCCTCCGGAGCTAAGATCATGCAGGTCGAAGGAAAGTTGCGCACCCTGCTGTTGGGGGAGCGGACCGCCTTGAATTTCCTTCAGCGGTTGTCGGGCATCGCCACCCATGTCAACCGGTTCGTGAGGGCTGCAGGCCAATCGACCACACGGTTGGTGGACACCCGTAAAACCACCCCTGCATGGCGGGCACTGGAAAAAAAGGCCGTCCGGGCTGGCGGGGGGGGGAACCATCGCATGGGACTCTATGACGGCGTCCTGATAAAGGACAATCATATCGCCGTTGCAGGCGGAATCGCAAACGCCGTCCACCGTGTCCGGAAGGCCGTATCCCACCTGACTAAAATTGAGGTTGAGGCAGCCAGCCTCTCCGAGGTCCGTGAGGCATTGACCTGCGGTGCGGATGTCATCATGCTGGACAACATGAATCTTTTCCAAATCAAAGAAGCAAAAAAGATCATCGGTGACAGCGCCCTGGTCGAAGTATCCGGAGGGGTGAATCTGGACAACATAGCGGCCCTGGCCGCAACCGGAGTGGATATCGTTTCCGTCGGAGCGTTCACCCACGCCGCCAGAAGCGTGGACATCAGCATGGCCATTGAAAACGCGGACGTTTGAACATTCTAATTTCGGATTTAACCCGTTGGGTTTATTGTGTTGAACCTATAGACTAAAACGCATCATCATGATCCCCGTACGCGATACCGCACCTTCCCAAAACCACCCCGTTGTCAACTCCTGCATCATCGGCATCAACGTGGTGGTGTATCTGGTTCAACAAACCCAGGGCGGCGGGCTTGACCAGTTCATCTACACCTATGGCCTCGTACCGGCCCGTTACTCGATCCCCCACATCTCCCAATACTTCTCCCTGGAGCAGCAGGTCTTCTCCCTGCTGTCTTTCATGTTCCTCCACGGCGGGTTCTGGCACCTTCTGGGCAACATGTGGTCGCTGTACATTTTCGGAGACAATGTAGAAGACCGGCTGGGGCACTTCCGATATCTTCTATTTTACCTGCTTTGCGGGTGGCTCTCGGGACTGACCCACCTTTTTTTCAACCTTCAGTCCACCCTTCCCACCATAGGCGCCAGCGGCGCCATCGCAGGTGTCATGGGTGCCTACGTACTTTTACATCCCAACGCCAGGATATTGACCATCATACCGATTATCTTCATTCCCTGGTTTATTGAAATCCCGGCGTTCGTCTTCCTCGGCTTCTGGTTTGTCATGCAGTTTATCAATGCCGCTGCCGATCAGGGAGGTTCCGGCGGAATCGCCTGGTGGGCTCACATCGGGGGGTTTGTTTTCGGAATGGTCTGCCTGAAACTGTTCCTTCTTTTTCCCCGAACCGGTCTCAGCAACCGCATCGAAAAAGTAACCGCCAGACGAAAAACACACCGGCTGCAGGTGGTTCACCCCGCAGACACCGGCCAAGACGCCCACCTTTACGCCACCATCGATATTTCTCCCTTCGAATCCCTAGTGGGAACCCGAAAACTGGTGAATATTCCGTGGGGATTTCACAAACGCCTGATTCGCGTCAATGTGCCCCAGGGTATTCAGGCGGGCAATAAACTGCGGCTCAAGGGACTGGGAAAGATCACCCCCGACGGGGGGCGAGGTGATCTGTATTTGAAGGTGAAGATCAAGGATTAATTCATCGCAAGGTGAGATCGTAGGAACGGACCATCATGGCGGGATGATAGGATTTTTTCGCATGGGCAAGACCCGGCATGCCCATGTCGCTTTCCTTGTTGATATAGGTAAATCCGTTGAAAAGACGACGGGCGCATTCGCTGTCGAAAAACTGATAGAGGCCTTTGATGTTCAAAAAAGCCTTTTGGAAATGGAGCGCCCCCATTTCCTCGGTAAGGCGGCACCCCACACCAAAGGCGCTGATGGCACCATCCACTCGGACGACAAGGCCCTCTGCCTTCACCCGGTCGATGTTTTCAATGATGTTCACGGATGCCTGCAGTTCACAGGCCAGATCAAGATTGGGGTCACGGCGGCAGTCTCGCTCCTCGCACCATTTTTCTACAAAATCGATGCATTCGGTACCGATGGCACGGGTCAGCTTCTCCACCGCTACTCGATCCCGCCCCACATACTCGCGGTTGAATTGATGGATCAGATTCCGTTTTTTGGAATACCGGTTGCCCTTTAAAGAAGCCAGGTCCTCTGTGTGGTAGACGTAGTCGTCATACTCCGGACTACGGGCGATCTCAAAACAAGACGCAACATTTTCTTTCCCAAAGGTTTCAAGGTAGTGATCCGGTACGAAGCAGTATTTGTCATAGCCGAACCTCTTCGCCAAATCGCGGAGTTGTTCGGGTGTGAAGAGCCGGTCTCCCGATACGGGAAGGATCAGGTAGCGGTTCTCCGGCCGGGTCTTGAATTCCGCCCCGATGATCAGCGTGTCTTGAGACACGGCCGCGCAGGGATAGTATTCATGGTTGTTCCAGGCAATCACCGACGGCAGTGTGTACTCGCAGAGCCGGTACGGCTGGCGTTTGAAAAAAGGCGCCAGCGAAGCGTAATTGTCAAAGGTGATGGGGTTTAATCTCATGATTTGCAATACAACATGGGTTTGGCATCTGGCATGGGCTTAAAACCCAGGGGTTGATAAAAGCCATGGCTGTTGCGTTCGGCGATGAGCCCGATCCAGTCTATGCCGTCTGTTTCAAGTTTTGAGATCAGCATGCAAACGATCTTTTTGCCGATCCCCTGTCCCCTTTCCGTCTCCCTGACGGTGACATCCTGGATATAGGCATCGCTGGCACCGTCGCTGATCGTCCGCCCCATTCCGATGATAACACCGGTCGAGACGGCAACGGCAAAACAATGGCTCCCCGAAACGATGCGGTCGATCCTTTCCCGATGTTCGAGCGGCGACGGCCACCAGCCAGCCTCGCGGTACAAGCGGTGAATCTGATCGATCTCGCCGAAAGATGGGTGCGTGAGAAAAGCGTAGTCTATCATCGAATCGTATGCGGTTGTCCGGGTCGAAAATGATGGCGATTGATCCGGTGTAGGGAACGGAATTTCACATCCGGGGGTCGTGGGTCAATGGGATGGCGGTTTGACATTCAGGAGGCTGCCTTGTCCGCGTCCGCGTGCAGAACGGTGACCTTATTCCGACCGTTCTCTTTTGACTGGTACATGGCGTCATCCGCCCGGTGGACAAATTCCGATTTTTTTTCATTTTGTACATATTGCGTCAAGCCAATGCTGATGGTCACCGAAACCGCATCCCCGCCGTTTGGCGTATAGGTTTCCAGTTCAACAGCGGCTCTGATACGCTGGGCAACGGTCAGCGCTTCTTTTGATGTGGTTTCAGGCAGTATGACGGTGAACTCCTCTCCACCGTATCGGTAGGCCGAATCCATGGCCCGCAGGCAGCTGGTGATGACACCGGCGATGCGAACCAGAACCTTGTCCCCCTCCAGGTGGCCGTATTGATCGTTGTAGTCTTTAAAATGATCGATGTCCAGGAGCAGCAGGGACATGGGGTGTCCGTATCGGTTGGACCGTCCGACCTCTGCCGATAGTTGGTGATAGAAATGCCGGGAGTTGTTTAGCTTGGTCAAGCCGTCGGTAATGGCGAGGTTCTGAAGCTTCCCCAGCATCCGCTCCCGCTCCCGCTGGAGTTCCCGCTCCTTGAGCACCCGCTTTAATCTCAGCAGCAGCTCTTCAAAACGGACCGGCTTGAAAACAAAATCGGCCGCCCCTTTGTTGATCGCCTCCTCATAGGAGTATTCACCACTGTAGCCTGTCATGACGATGACATCGGCGGTGTAATCGTTCTTGACGACATCGGTCAATTCCAACCCATCCATCCCGGGCAGGATGATATCGGTGATCACCACATCAAGGGGGATGTCCTTTAAAAGCGCGATGGCTTTCTCGGCCTGTTCGGCCGAATAGACCGTATATCCCGCCCGTTGAACGAACTCGTGCATGGATTCCCGGATATTGGCGTCGTCATCCACGATAAGGATTTTTTCATTCATTTTTATGTTGCCTGATCGATGCTCTTTTTTTAACATATTCGAATGGATTGGCCGCCCGATGTTGACATGCCGCCGGTTGATCTGTAAAGTATCCGGCTTACTTGTCTTTATGGGCGTAACATAAACGGAATCCGGCAATGTGTCAACCCGGCAATTGATTCGAACATTCTATGGAACATATCAGAAACTTCAGCATTATCGCACACATCGATCACGGCAAGTCCACCTTGTCCGATCGAATGATCCAGGCCACCCATGTGGTGTCCGACCGGGATTTCAAAGACCAGATCCTCGATACCATGGAAATTGAACGGGAACGGGGGATCACCATCAAAAGCCAGACCATCTGCCTGCCCTACCGGGCCCGGGATGGAAAAAACTACACGTTGAACCTCATCGACACCCCGGGCCATGTGGACTTTACCTATGAAGTATCCAGGGCCCTGGCCTCCTGTGAAGGCGCACTGCTCTTGATCGACGCCAGCCAGGGTGTAGAGGCCCAGACTCTGGCGAACCTGTATCTCGCCATGGAGCATGACCTTGAAATCATCCCCATCATCAACAAGATCGATCTGCCGTCGGCGGATGTGGATCGGGTCAGGGCACAGATCGAAACCGACCTGGGGCTTGACCCGGAAAAGGCGATTCTGACCTCCGCAAAGGAGGGTACGGGTATCGATGAGGTCCTGGAAGGGGTGGTCAACTATCTGCCGCCGCCTGTGGGAGATCCCGATGCCGCCCTGAAAGCCCTGATATTCGACAGCTATTATGACCCGTTCCGGGGAACCGTCGTCCACTTTCGGATCTTTCAGGGAAAAATCCATCCCCGGGAGACCATCGCATTCATGTCCAATCAGGCGGCATACAAGGTCGAGGAGATCGGCGTGTTCCAGATGGAGCGGAAACCCCGGAAACAGTTGTCTGCCGGGGAGGTGGGGTATATGATCGCCGGAATCAAAACCGTCAGCGACACCCGCTGCGGGGATACCATCACCCTGAAGGAAAGCCCCTGCAGAACCCCCATGCCGGGTTTCCGGGAAACCAAACCGGTGGTGTTCTCCTCCATCTACCCCGTTGCGTCGGATGGGTACGGAGACCTGGCCGCCGGTCTCGAAAAACTCAAGCTGAACGACGCCTCCCTGATCTACGAAAAGGATTCCTCGGTGGCGCTGGGCTTCGGCTTTCGCTGCGGATTTCTGGGTCTGTTGCATCTTGAGGTGGTGCAGGAACGGTTGGAGCGGGAGTACGGCCTTTCCCTCATACTGACGGCACCGTCCGTCCAGTACGAGATCGAAATGAACGACGACACATCCCTTATATTGGACAACCCCGCTCAATACCCGGACCCGACGCTCATCGCCAGCACCAAGGAGCCATTCATCCGCGCGGCCATCATGGTGCCGGACCGCTATATGGGTGCGGTGATGAAACTGTGCCTGGATCGGCGGGGAATCAACAAGAACTACCAGTACCTCACCGACAGCCGGCTGGAGATGATTTTTGAACTGCCGCTGGCAGAGGTGATCTATGACTTTTACGATAAGCTAAAGACCGTCACCCAGGGGTACGGGTCCTTCGATTATGAGATCATGGACTACCGGGAAACCGACCTTGTAAAAGTGGACATTCTCATTAACGGCGAACGGGTGGACGCCCTTTCCCAACTGGTTCACCGGGACAATGCTGTACCGAGAGCCCGTCACGCCTGCGAAAAGCTGAGAGATGAGATTCCCCGGCAAATGTTCAAGATCGCCATTCAGGGTGCCATCGGCGGTAATATCATCGCCCGAAAAACCGTTTCGGCGTTTCGAAAGGATGTCACGGCAAAATGTTACGG
>CAZWAE010000154.1:0-4466 GCA_964631805.1 uncultured Desulfobacteraceae bacterium
GCCGTTGATTTCCCGCCGCCGGCACACCACCACATCGGTGTCGATCTCGTGCCATGCGGTGGATGCCAGATTTTGACGAACCGCACCACCGTCTGTCACATCGACAACGATCCAACCACCGGATCGCAGCACACGATAGCTTTCCAAAACAATTTCCAGATCTGAATCATCGTCGGGGATGTAACCCAGGGAATTCCCAAGGATCAGGACGTGATGGAACGTCTCTTTCGCCATCTGAATATCCCTGGCGTCTCCCTGGACAAATTTCGGGGGATCGGAAAGGGGGGCTGCGCGCTCCTCACCTATTCGCAGCAGTGCATCGGAGTAGTCGTAGACACAGCAGCGACTGAATCCTCTGGCACACAGTTCTATGGCGTGGCGGCCATGCCCACCGCATAGATCCAGGATCCGCTGGTCCTGCCGCATGGGAACGACGCCACAAATCACATCCACTTCTTGACGGGTGATCCCGTCGTTGCAGACGGAACGGGCATCGGTGACCAGATAGGTATCGTCGAAAAGGGTTTTCCACCAGTCCGGATCCGGTTTCAGTGTCATGGCGACCCCGTGTGGGCGCCGAAACTGAAAAGACCGTCGGCGGCAAAAATGGCGGGTCCACCCCGCCAAATCTGCCGGCGGGCAATATCCATTTCCTCCTCTTCGATGTCGATATACTCATCCATTTCCCCGGCCTGCCACATCGCTTCAAGGATCAGGCAGTCGGACCAGACCGCTTTGCCGTAGCGGGCCAGGGCTTTCAGTTGATCGGAAGTGATCAGCCGCGGCCTGAGCGCGATTTTTATGGGGCCCAGAAGATAGGTGAATTTTTCAGCAAGGGCCATTGCCTTCTGCTCTTCTTCTAGTGCCATCGCCTGGGAGTAGGGCAGTGAAAGAATGGTGTCATGGATCTTTTCAACGGCCTTACGTGTTTCCATGCGGGTTTTGAGTATGGCAAGCGGCTGGAAACCGCCGCCGCTGCCCACATTGGTGGGGACATTCCCATAGCGGCCAAGGAACCCGAACAGGCCATCGGGGCCGATGAGACATCTGAAATCGGTCTGACGGCTGTTCAGTACAACCCGTTTTCCGGCCACATCCATCTCCGGCATCTCCTCGGCCCACAGCGGGAGGGATACTTTTTTCTGCACGATGTATTGACCCTTTTCAAGGGCCTGCCCGATGGCATTGTCCGGATCCGGGTTCACCCCGCCGACCTTGACACCGATCCCGGAATAGCCCCTTTCCGGTTTCAGCACCAATTCGGACCAATTGCCACGGGTCCACTCCACAAGATCGGCAATGGTTTCCCCCTCCGGCCCCGTGGTTTCCCGTGGGTAAAACCGGCGGGTCCACGGGGTGCGCTGCACCGTTTCCGGATGGAAACGGTGGGCCTCCGGGCCGGTGATCACTTCAAAAGTGCTTTTGACGTTGAACGGTTCCGTACCGCGCGGGTTGATCACCCGATTTTCACCCACCGCCTGCATCAGGGGGGAAAGATCGTGCTTACGGTGAAGATTTAAAAACGTATCGTTGTTGAAATCCATAAACACCAGGGAGATGGGTCGGCCGCGATGGCAGACCGCCCCGTCTTTAATCTCAAATGCATGTGGGGCTGCCAGGATACCGGTAATGCCTTCGGCCGCATCGAGACGGCGGGCCAGATTGATGTTTTCGGTGACCTCTTCGAGGGTCTCTTCTTCTGCCGTTACCGCAATGACACCGGGCCGGTCCCCTTCCCGGCGGCGATGGACATTGATGAGCATCTCGACAAATCCCACCACCGGGTGGAGCAGGGGATGGTCGAAATCCAGCTCGATTCCCGTTGGCGCCATGCGGTTGAGCTGCTGCCAGGTCACTTTGGCGATCTCCTGGCAGGTGTGCTGGTAATCCCACCCGCCGGGGCTCCCTAAATTCCATTCCGAATGACAACCTAAAAAATCTTTCACTGTGTACCTCCGATATGATGTCGTTATGATGGAGCCGAATCGATATTCGGTATCTTTTTCTTCCCAGTTTTGAGAATGTCCGCCAGGTGTTCGAAGCCGATCTCCCCCTCATTCATAATGCGGCTCACAAAATCAGAAGGCGTATGGCCAAGGCCGGTAAATGCCCGGTAAAGCCGCCGGAAATTCTGGCTGCCGATGGTGTAGGAGAGCTGGTAACCGGGTTTCAATGCATATCGCCGCACCATACGGGCGGCATCGGCCGGGATCAGGCCGCTGTCTGCGAGCTGCGCCGCCGCCTGCCCAAGTGAGCATCGACCGGTATGGATATCGAGATCCACCCGTCCCCGAACCGCCCGCAGGAATCGGCGTCTGGCCAGCAGCATCTCATCGAGGTTCCCGGAGAAAAAGCCGGTCTCAAAAAGGATCTCTTCTGAAAAGCTGGCCCATCCCTCGTAAAAAAGAGGGAATTCAACTGGACGGCGCACCGCCCGGTCCAACATCCAGCGAGAGGTGTCCAGCAAGTGGTGACCGGGATAGGTTTCGTGGGCGGTCAGCAACCGAAAGTCGCGGGGTATCCGCGATTCGATCTTCTCCGGCATGATATAGAATATCCCGCCGCGGGGGGGGTGGCCCGGCGGCATGCTGAAAGCCGCATTGCTCCGGACCGGAAACAGGTAGGCCGGTATGGTTTCCACCGTTGCCGGACAGGCCGCCGCCAGGTCACGGGAGCAAAACCGGTGATCGATACAATGCCGGCGTAACTGCATAATGGTGTCGCGGTAGAGACCCCTGATCCCCTCGGGATGGGGTGCCGGCGGCGGCAATTTTTTCACCACCTCCTGCCAGGAGGTGCCGGGTGCCAGCGTCATTGCTCCATCCTCCAGTATGGATCGATTCTCGTTGATTTCATGGTCCAGGCAGCGGGTGATATCGTCAAGCGTCATGCCGCACCCCATATGATGATGGGCAATTCGGGCATACAGCTCTTGGGGGAGCCTGAAATCATCTGCGATTCGAATCCTCCGCAGGTGCAGGTCCAACCGTTCCAGCGCCTTTATGGCAGGAGAGAGGAGGGTATCGGCGATCCGAAGAGAGGTGAGCCAGGATGTCATCTCCGGGATCATCTCACGTCCCATGTTGCGGTACAGCTCCGGGATGCAGTCAAGGTTTCCGATGGCATCGTCGATGAAACCTGGAATGGCATCGATTCTCCGGGCAAATGCGTCATCACTCACTTCCATCGCTTCGGCAAGACCGATACCGGCGATGGTCAAATAAAAGGTCGGCTGCGTTTTATGGAAACCGACATCGGTCAACTGTTCCCGCAGGGTGGAAAGAACGCGGCAGAGCATTTCACAATCCGCACGCTGGGCCGACGTGGGGTCACACCCCTTTATCCCTGAGATGCTTTGCACCCAATGGGCGATCTTCTCCGTCATCTCTTCTACTGACTCGGGCGAAAAATCATCCCAACGGGATCCGTCGGAATTGTCGGGTTTGAATTGCGGGAAGTAATGGAATTCGTCACTTGCCATGCAGACGGGAAATCGACGGGACAAAGAATGGAAAATTTCTGTGGCAAGGATTTCCAGGCGGTTTAACAATCTGCTATCTGAAGGGTCTGCTGGCATAATGGATTTAAACGTAACCACCGGAGGTGTTGTCCGTCAACCCCCGATATCGAAATCGCCATCGTCCGGACACAAGCTATGAATCAAGCACCTTCCGTATCAGCTTTGCGATATCCTTGATCACCACAGGCTTGAAGGCAAAACCTTTTATGCCCAATGTATTGGCTTGTTCCGGGGTAATGTGGTCGCTGTATCCGGTGCACAGGATGATGGGGATATCCGGCCTGATGGTGAGCACCTCCCGGGCCAGTCGATCTCCGGTCATTTTCGGCATGGTCATATCGGTAATGACCAGATCAAATGCGTCGGGGTCGGAGCGGAATTTCTCGATGGCATCGACGCTGTCGTTTTCCGTTATGACCGCGTAACCCAGGTGTTCCAGGATCCGTTTCCCGATGTCGGTCTGAGTGGGTTCGTCATCCACGAAGAGAATACGCTCCGTCCCGAGGCTGAGCGATTCGGCTGCCGCCTTTTTATCCTCCTTTTCATCAGACAGTATGGGCAGAAAGACAGAAAAAAGAGCGCCCTGACCCGGTTCACTGCTCACGGTAATATGCCCCCTGCAAGCCGTGACGATCCCGTGGACAACGGAAAGTCCCATTCCCGTGCCCTCGCCCCTCTCCTTGGTCGTAAAAAAAGGATCGAAAATCTGGTTGAGAATTTCCGGAGGAATACCATTGCCGGTATCCAGGACTTTGAGGCGGATCCATCTATTGGAAGTATTGGCCGTATCGGTGGAGACTTCGGCGGGAAGACGATCGATCTCCTCCAGCCGAAGGTCGAGGACGCCGCCCGTTTTGGCCATGGCGTGAGCCGCGTTGGCACAGAGATTCATGATCACCTGGTGCAGTTTGGTGGGATCGGCCAGTACCGCCGCGTCGG
Organism: uncultured Desulfobacteraceae bacterium; assembly: GCA_964631805.1. GTDB lineage: Bacteria > Desulfobacterota > Desulfobacteria > Desulfobacterales > CAZWAE01 > CAZWAE01. Next base: position 4,460 of record CAZWAE010000154.1, read on the forward strand.
AAGCAAT
>CAZWAE010000154.1:4566-9824 GCA_964631805.1 uncultured Desulfobacteraceae bacterium
ATGATGGCCGACAGGATATTGTTGAAATCGTGGGCAATGCCGCCGGCCAGGGTTCCGATGGATTCCATTTTCTGGGCCTGGGCCAACTGGTTTTCAAGGATCACTTCGCGCGTGACATCCCGCTTGACACCTACAAAATTGTCAATACCTCCCGCCCGGTTTCGAATCGGAGAGATGGTGGCATCCTCCTCATACAGGGTTCCATTTTTTCTTTTATTGGTCACGCGACCCTTCCAGACCCGGCCTTCGGTAATGGTCCTCCACATATCTTCGTAAAAGGACCGATCATGTTTCCCGCTTTTGAGGATTCTCGGGTTCTGGCCGATGACCTCTTCCCATGAGTAGCCGGTAACCGTTTCAAAGGCCGGGTTCACATACTGGATGACGCCTTTAGGATCGGTAATGATGATGATTTCGGTGGCCTGCTCGATTACCGTTGAGAGTCGCTGCTGCATCTCCGTGGCCTGCTTTTCACCGGTGATGTCCCTGAATATTCCCTGGACGCCCGCCACTTCGCCCTTGTCATCATAATAAAAACGTGAATTGGTGGCCCCCCAGATGATGGTGCCGTCCTTTCTGATGAGCCGGGTTTCGAACCCCTCAACCATACCCTTCTCTTTTAAGATACCCAGGAGCACCGAGCGGTGTTCCGGATTTGCATAAAGTTCGTCCGCTACGTTCAAACCGATCACCTCGTCAGCGGTATACCCGAGCACCTTTTCCATGGAGGGCGACGCCATGACCAGACACCCGTTGGCATCGGTCCGGTAATACACATCGGGCAGGTTGTTGAACAGCTCCCTGTATTTCTCCTCGCTCTCCCGCAGCGCCACCTGGTCACGCTTGTGTTCATCCGCCAGGTATTTCATGACGCTCTGATTTTTGATCCTGGCCAGCAGTTCCGATTTCGAAAAGGGTTTGGTCAGGTAGTCGTTGGCGCCGGCATCCAATCCGGCCACCAGATCTTCGACCCGGTTTTTGGCTGTCAGCATCACAACGGGAAGGGTATCCGGCGGATATGTTGCCCGGAGGCGCTTACACACTTCATATCCGGACATCTTGGGCATCATGACATCCAGCAAAATAAGATCGAACTGCCGTCCGGTTTCCGCCATCTTATCGATGGCGGTTAGGGCTTCAATACCGTTGATGGCGCGGGTCACCCGATAATCGTGAAGCGAGAGATGGTTGGCCAGTACCTGGAGGTTGACCGGTTCATCATCCACCACCAGGATGTTGAGGGCATCTTCGGAAATTTCAGTTTCCGTCTCGTTCTGATCCGCCCGGATGCCTGATTCCTCGATTTCGGAATGCCGGATTTCGGTGACCTTTCTCTTTTCCGCATCGCCTTCCCGGTGTGCTGTTTCCGAGATGGGCAGGGTGAAGGAAAACCGGGACCCCTCACCGAGTTTGGATGCCGCCGAAATGGTTCCCCCGTGCAACTCCACCAACTGGCGGCTCACCGCCAGCCCCAGACCGGTCCCCCCGTACATCCGCTCCACCGAACCGTCGACCTGCTCGAAGGATTCGAAAACGCTGTCCATCCGGTCCTCCGGTATGCCGATGCCGGTGTCCGACACCGTGATCACCACCTCCTCTCCCGATACCTCTGCGGAAATGGACACCATCCCCGCTTCGGTGAATTTGATGGCATTGCCCACCAGGTTGAAAAGGATCTGCTGGACCCGGTTTTCATCCGCATCCACCATCGGTGTATCGGATCGGATAAGGTTCAGCATCTGGAGATTTTTCCCTTCGACCAGGGGGGTGGAGATGGCAACAACCACGTCGGCAACGGTGGCCACATCCACCGGCATTATCCTCAGGTTCAGATCCTTGTGACGGAGCTTGGAAAAATCGAGAATATCGTTGACCAGGTTGGCCAGCCGCTGGCCGCTGGTGGCGATCATGGAGAGGTTCCGGATGGTGTTTTGCGGAAGTTGGCCGGTAGCGCCGTCTATAAGGGATTCCGCCAGACCGATGATGCCGGTCAGCGGTGTCCGCAGTTCATGGGAGGTGTTGGCGAGAAACTCGTCTTTGAGTTTGTCAAACCGCTGCAGTTCCAGGTTCACATTTTCAAGCCGGTCATTGGATTCCTGAAGTTTCTTCTCCACCCGTTTCCGCTCGGTGATCTTCCGGTTCAGGCGAATCAGATAGGCGATGACCAGAACCACTACCAGTGCCGATGCCAGGGCCATGGCGGCATAAAACCAACCGGTTTTCCAGAAGGGCGGCAGAACGATTACCCCGATGGATGCGCCTTTTTCATTCCACACCCCGTCGTTGTTGGACCCCTTGAGGCGCAGGGTGTAACGGCCGGGAGGGATGCCGGCGTACCGTCCGAAATTGCGCGATCCCGCCATATACCAGTCCGGATCGAGGCCCTCGAGCATATAGGCGTACTGGTTTTTTTTTGGATTGACGTAGTCCAGGGCCACGAACTCGAACTCGAAAAAATTGTTGCGCCAGTCCAGGGTGATGGTTTTAAGCCGCTCCGGGGCTTTCCCGAAATCGGTCTCTTCTCCTCCCTGCTTGAGGGATGTCAGCAAAACGGGCGGGATATGGGGATTATCGGTCACCTGTTCGGGAAAAAAACTGTTCATCCCCTTGGTGCCCCCGAACCACATCTCCCCGCTTCGTGACATGATGCCATTGTTGGCATAAAACATCGACCCCTGGATCCCGTCTTCCCGGGTGTAATGCCGGAAACGGTAGCTGTTCGGATCAAAACGTGCCAGCCCGTTGTTGGTCCCCAGCCACAGGTTGCCTTTCTTGTCCTCACCGATGGAGTGGATGGCGTCCCAGGGATATCCCTCTTTCCGGGTAAACCGTTTGAACTTTTTTGCCTCAGGGTTGAAAAGGTTCAACCCGTTTTCGGTCCCGATCCAGATCCGGCCGTCCGACGCCCTGAAGATGGGCACCATGGAGTTGTCGCTGATGGTAGTGGGATCGTCGGGATCGTGCCGATAATAGGTAAAGGTTTCCGTTGCCTTGTCGAATCGGGCAAGTCCGTTTCCCCAGGTGGAGAGCCACAGATAACCGTTGCCGCTCTCCTCCACATCCCATGAGTTGTTCCGTTCATATATTTTGAAGCGCTCCGTCCGCCGGTTGAATCGGACCAGGCCCTTGGCAGAGGCGATCCAGAAGATGTCACGGTCCTTACTGTCCTCGATGAATCGGTTGATCTGCTGGGCATCCGGCAGGCTGTGGGGATCTTCTGGATCGTGGAGATAGGTTTTGATGATTTTGCCGCTGTCACGGTCAAAAATGGAGATGCTCGCGGGCAGGGATCCCCCCAGCCAGAAGGTCCCGTTGCTGTCTTCGAATATGCCGGGCGTATAATCGGTCTGGGAGGGGATCGATTCGGGGTTGCCCGGTTCGTGCAGGTATCTCTTGAATCTATGGTTTACGGGATCGTATCGGGTCAGTCCGCCCAGGCAGGCGATCCACAGCATCTCCCGTGTGTCTTCGAAAATGCTCACCACGATCTCGGTGGGCAGCGAATCGGGGTTGTCCGGTTCCGGCCGGTAAAGCTTGAAACGACGCGGCCCTGTTATCATATAGCCGAATCGGCCGCTGTCCATCAGCGCCCATATCCGACCGCTCTCCCTGTCCCTGAACATGTCGGTAATATCGTAGTCCTCACCGTGAAGTCTTGTGAATCGACCCGTGCTACGATCGAATCGGGTGAGGCGTTTTTTGTGACAGAACCACAGGATGCCGACCGGTTCCTCGAATATGCTGACGATCCGGTCGGCACCCAGGGTATCGGCGTTGTTCGGATCGTACCGGAAGGTCTGAAAGAGACCGGTCCCGGGATCCAGGCGGGAGAGGCCGCTGCTGTCCGTCCCCACCCAGAGGATGCCTTTCGAATCTTCGAAAATCGACATTACGATGGCGCCGCCAAGGCTGTCCGGATTCCCGTGTTCCGGGAGAAACCGGTCGATCTTTCCGGTGTCCCCGTCAATGCGGTTGAGGCCGTTTTCCGTCCCCACCCAGATGTGGCCGTTGCGGTCCTGGAACAATGTACGGATATTGTCGCTGCTCAGGCTGTTCCGGTTGCCCGGCTGATGGCGGTAGTGGACGAAAGTTTCAGTTCCCGGATCCATACGGTTGACGCCGCCGCCCATGGTGCCGACCCAGAGACGACCCTCCCGGTCGAAGATCAGGGCGGTCTTGCCGGCCCAGAAAAAGGTGTTGCTGCTCAGGCTGGACGCATCGTCGGGATCGTGGGCATAGGCGGTGATGCGATTTTTGCGTTTGTCGAATCGGGTCAGGCCGCCGCCTGACGCGGCAAACCAAAGGGCGCCGTCACGATCTTCAGCAATGGCCTGCACGCTGCTGCTTTTAACCATGCCCGAAGAGGGGCCGTAGTGGGTCAAACGCTTGCCGTCGTAGCGGTATAAGCCATCCACATAAGTGCCGATCCATACAAAGCCATCGCTGTCCTTGAAGATGGCGATACCCTGGGACTCTACGTCGGCCAGCGTATTAAAAGAGATCCCCTCCGCGATGGCGAACCGCTGGCCCGGAAACAAAAAGGGCAAAATTATCCACAACGCTGCAAGAAATCGCTTCATGATAAGGAATGAACCTCGAACAATCATGTTGATTCCGGAAGGAGATTCCAAAATCGAAGCAGGGTATGGCACCACTCTAACAGAATCACCCCGGCAATGCAAAAAAATCGATCCCTCGACCCCTCGAATCCTTGACCCCTTCTTTCAATCAATAACTTGACAATCCAGGTGGCCGGCATATGATGATCCTAACGCACCATTCACTTCGTTTATCCGATTCAGCGCACTTTCTACCTCCATCCTTTCATAGAAGGAGCCCGCCATGGCACATGAAAAACGCTGGTACCCCCCCGATTTCACCGGCGCTTCATCGCGCCGGTTCGATGAAATAGGCACAATATTCGCAACCCTTTTCCCCTCCGATACCCATGGCAAGCTTGCTAAAGAGATCACCGCGTACTGGATATCACGGCTGGCCGACGTGTGGAAAAATAAAAAAGAACATATCAAAGAGAAGGATCTTGCCCATCATCCGGAAGATCCGCTGACACGGATCCAACAAAAGGCCGTTGTCATCGCTTACGCGGACAGTGTCCGGGAGGAGGGAAGAGCGACCCTTGGCACCCTGGAAACCTTTTTGACATCGCGGTTTCCCGCCGTAGGAGGACTGCATCTGCTTCCGCCCTGTGAGATGTCCGACCGGCGTTTCAACGACGGCGGCTTTTCCCAGATCCGGCG
>CAZWAE010000155.1:0-2615 GCA_964631805.1 uncultured Desulfobacteraceae bacterium
TCGGTTTTATCCGGAAAAAGTATTGACAGCGGGCAAAGGAGCCGTGTAAGGGTGTTCCCATATTGGAACGAGGTAAAAATGACATACATTGACCGGAAAATTGATTCTGCTTGTTTCGGACGCTTCTTCTTCGGCTTTTTTAGCTTTAGGAGCGTCCATCCGGATGTCTGACTGAAAATCAGTTAAGCACCCCGGGTGGACCTGACGGCCCACTCGGGGTTTTTATTTTGTTGAGCCCCGAGATTAGATCTCTCGGGGCTTTTTTTTTGGGGCAACCCCATTCCTTCAACATAAGGGTTGCGGGTACCGATAACAGATAAAATTTGATAAGGAGGAAACCATGACGCTAAAACAAATTTCCATACCCATTGAGAATTCACGGGACCGATTGTACGAACTCACCCGGGCTCTCGGTCGTAAAGGGGTCAACCTGAGGGCGCTCAACCTGGTGGACACGGGAGACTACGGGGAACTCCGGATCCTGGTTTCCGATGTGGTGCTCTCCCGGCAGGTGCTGATGTATATGGGCATCCCCGCCCGTGTCGACGATGTGGTGGTGGTCGAAATCGAGGATGAGCCGGGGAAATTTTCCGACCTTCTGGCCGATCTGAATGATTCCGGCATCCGTATCCGATACACCTACGCTTTCGCAGGGATGCACTCGGGCAAGGCAACCCTGGTGATCTGTTTCAACGACAACAATGCCGCGATAGAGCTGCTGAAGGAAAAGGGCGCCCTGATGCTGGACGCCGATGCATTGGGAATGATCGAAACAGCGGCATGACCAAAGGGAGGCATCATGAAAAATCTTATACTGGCATCGGGTGATCAAAGAGAAAGGACCATTGTCAGGGTCGGCGCCACCGAGGTCGGAAAGCAGTTTGTGGTGATCGCCGGCCCCTGCAGTGTGGAGAGCGAGGCGCAGACCGTGGAAACGGCCAAGGCGGTAAAGGCTGCGGGGGCGGATATGATGCGGGGAGGGGCCTTTAAACCCCGAACCTCCCCATACGCTTTTCAGGGTCTGGGAATCAAAGGGCTTAAGATCCTTGAAAAGGCGAAACAGGAGACGGGTCTGCCCATTGTGACCGAGGTGCTCGACCCCCGGGATGTTTCCTGGGTCGCCGAGTTTGCCGACGTGCTTCAGATCGGTACGCGAAACATGCAGAACTTTTCGCTGCTCAAGGAGGTGGGAAGATCCGGCCGGCCGGTACTGCTCAAACGGGGTATGTTCTCCACCCTGGAGGAGTGGTTGAACTGCGCTGAGTATATCTTGAGCGAAGGGAATCCGGACGTGATTTTATGCGAGCGGGGGATTCGCACCTTTGAAAAATATACCCGCAACACCCTTGATTTGAGTGCGGTACCGGCAGTGAAAGAGTTGACTCATCTGCCGGTCATCATCGATCCGACCCACAGCACCGGAAGGCTCAGCCTCATCGCCCCCATGAGTATGGCGTCGGTGGCGGCCGGTGCGGACGGATTGATGATCGAGGTCCATAACCAGCCGGAAAAAGCGATGTGCGATGCGGAGCAGGCGATGACACCGGAGCTGTTCGCCAGTCTGATGGGGCGTTTGCGTCCGCTCCGATCATTTCTGGACCGAATGGATTCCCAACCGAGTGATGGAATAAAAGGCGAGGTGACAAGATGAAACTGGAGGAGATCAGAGGTAAAATAGATAAAATCGATCGGGAACTGCTGGTCCTGCTTCAGGAGCGGATGGGACTTGCCCTGCGATCCAATAAATTCAAACAGGCGGTTTCCGATCCCAACCGTGAAGCGGAAGTGCTGGCCAAGGTCGAACGGATGAACCTGGATCTTGTGGAGCGCTCTTTTACCCGGCAGCTTCTCAATACCATCATCACAGAGAGCAAACGGCTGCAGGAGGAGGACAAACCGCTGGTGGCGTTTCAGGGGGAACACGGGGCTTACGGAGAAGTGGCGGCCCGGCGTCTGATCCCCGGAGGGGCTTACATCCCCTGCCTTGAGTTTGTCGATGTGTTCCGCGGTGTGGAGGAGGGGTACCTCGACCTTGGGGTGGTGCCGGTGGAAAACAGCCTGGAAGGGGCTGTTACACAGGTGAACGAGCTTCTCACCACCACCGCGCTTAAGGTGATCGGGGAGGCCAAAGTGCCGGTCAACCACTGCCTGCTGGCCACCGAAGAGACCGATTACCGGGAAATTCGCCTGGTGTATTCCCATCCCCAGGCCCTGGCCCAATGCCGGAGTTTTCTCATGCGAAATCACCTGGAACCCAGACCCTACTACGACACAGCCGGAGCGGCCAAGATGCTGGCAAGGGAGAATCCCAAAGCGGCCGCTGCCATTGCCAGCGCCCTTTCGGCGGAGTTGTATGACCTGGAGATCATCAAGGACCGCATCGAGGACGGAGCGGCCAACTCCACCCGCTTTCTGCTATTGTCACGGGATCCCATCGCCAACGGTGGAGAAAAAACATCGATCATCTTTGCAACGCCCCACGAGGCGGGAAAGCTTTACGGGGCCCTCCGGCTGTTTGCGGATGCCGACATCAATCTGACCCGGATCGCATCCATGCCCCTGAGAACGGACCCCGGCAACTACAGCTTTTTCCTCGACTTTGAAGGATCGCATAA
>CAZWAE010000155.1:2715-9800 GCA_964631805.1 uncultured Desulfobacteraceae bacterium
TTATGCGGGCCAGCGCCGGCAGATGATGCAGGCGTTGATCCCGCCGACCCCCATATTGATTTTGCCGGCGACCTCACCTTTTGCCGATTCCGAATCCTGCCCGACCAGACAGCAGTGGTAGGGCCGGATCTCGGCGTGGACCTCTTTTTCGTCAAGGTTGATGGGCAGCAGCTTGCCGCTGGCAAAACCGAGATGCTGGGCGGTGAGTTCCCATCCGCCGCTCACCGACATGCCGTGTCCGAAGGATCCTTTCCTTGCCGTGAAACGGGTGTCTCCGGGGAAGATCTCTTTGGCGATGTTCAGCTCCGTCCAATCCCCCGGGGTGGCTGTGGCGTGCATATCCCAGGTGGCCACTTCAGAAGGTGTTATTTCCGCTTCATCCAACGCCTCATGGATAGCCGTGATGGGTCCCTTACGGGACGGTGTGATAATATGGTCGGCATCGGATGTCAGGGCAACGCTGAGAATTTCGAGGCCAACCGGTTTGAAACCGCGTTGCATCAGGTATTCGGCGTCTCCGACAATCCAGATGCAGGCGCCGCCCGAGATGTGGGTACCCCGAAGACCGGTAAAGGGTTTGGACACCACACCATCGTGGGACAGGACCCTGGCCCCGTAGAAGGTGCCCACGGAGAGCGGGTGCGGCTGGGGATCCGTTGCGCCGATAACCGCGATTTTTGCCTGACCCAGGCGAATGGCATTGACCGCCAGTTTCAGAGTCGTGCCGAATCCGGAACAGGCCGCCGTAGGTGCAAATGTCGGCCCTGTAATATGACCCAGCATGGAGATCTGTGCCGCCGGAATATTGGGAATATTCCAGAGCAGCATGGGATCCACGGCACTCCAGGGTTCCGTTGGGCAACCGTATTTTTGATTCAATTTTCGGCGGGCGGTGGTTTTCCGGCGGATCAGATGGCCTTTCCCCGTTTCGATATTGCCCTCAAGGCTTTCGCCTTCGATGGCTTTCAACTCTTCCAGATAAGATTTCAACCCATCGGACCGCATGATCCAGAAAGCGTACCAGGCTTCCAGGGCGGTTTCAAAATTTTCATCTTCCGGATTAAGGGTCTGAGGGTCCGTGGGGGCACCCATCTCTCCAAGCATCCGGGATTGTTTCTCAGTCGTCGCATTGCGGTATTCAGCCAGCTCCCCATGATACTTTTTCCGGCACCAGAAACGGTTCCACCGTTTCTGCGCCTTATGGTAGATCAGCACCTTTTCGTACTGCATGGGAAAATCCCCCAGACCGGTTCCCACGTATGCATGAGCTGCCGTCCCCGCCTCTTTCAGCACCTCATCGATGCCTGGATTTTGTTCCAGTGCCTGAATGAATGCGCCGATGGCATATTTGACCACATTACCCATCTTGCTGTTGAGCTGGGAAAATTTTCTTGGCTCGTGATGATCATCGATCCAGGGTTTGTATCTGGCGAAATCAAATTCCGGACGACCCACCAGGAAATTGCTGGGGCCAAAGCCTTCAAAGGGTTCCAACCAGCTGGTGGCCCGTTCCAGGTTTTTCTCAAAAGTGTCGATATCGGGTGATTTTGGCGCTACCACCCCCCACCCGAATATGCCGATTCGTTTCATATGCCGATCCTTTCACCGAATAGAGACCCGCCGCGGGCGATGGCCCCTGTTTTTCGTTTCAGCACCCCGCGCAGGAAACCATAGGCGGCGCGTGATGTCAAAGTAGAAATGGGGGCGGACCTTTGCCGGGATCTTTGAAGGGATTTGGGGAATCGGGATCCTGGTAAAAAATAGAGAGAACCATCGCGCCCCCGTTTAAAGGTGTCAAAGGATGGGGTCGCGTTTTTTTTCCCTACCCCTTAAAAATGCCACCACAATGCCCAAACCCGCCAATCCGGCGCCCACCCGCATGGCGGACTGAAAGGCCGCCATAAAAAAAGGCTCCATATCCGGATGGTAGATGCGAAGGCGGATTCCCCCGCTCAGGCTCTGGAATACGGTATTGAACACCAGCCCGGCCGTGGCCACCCCCATCACCATCCCAAGGTTGCGTGCGGTGGCGACAGCCCCGGAGGCGATGCCCCGCCTGTGCGGCGGTACGGCATTCATGGCGACCGCACTGTTGGGAGATATGAAAAGGCCGATGGCAATGCCGGCAAGGGAGAGACGCCATGCAATGTCCAGGACGGATGCTTTGGGTGAAAGTCCGGACAGCAGAAGAAGGGCGACTGAAAGAAGCGCCATGCTCAGGGTACAAAGAAATCGCGAACCGATACGGTCCGACATCAGGCCAGCCAATGGAGAGACAAAAAAAAGAAAGAAAAACGGGATCATCAGAATGCCGCCCACCTTGTCCATGGGAATGGCCATGGGGTGGACCAGATAAAACGGCATGAGGAAGGTGATGAAAAACAGGCTGGCAAAGAGGATCACGGCAGACAGGATCGGCAGGGTGAACAATCGAATTTTTAAAAGCAGGGGATCAAAAACGGGGTAAGGCGTGCGGGTCTCGATCCCGGCCAGGCAAATTGAGGAAAGAACAAAAGCAAAAAGGCATGCAACGGTTTTAAAAGAGGTTCCGCCCCAATCATGAATGTGGGTCAGGCCTGTTAGAAGCGATCCGAAGCAAATGATCAGCAATATGGCGCCCGGAAGGTCCATGGGCTCCTTTCGTCTGGTTTCCGAAATCCGTTTCAGGACCCTTGAGGCGGCTGCCGTGGCCGCAATGCCGATGGGGATATTGATGTAGAAAATAACCGGCCATGAGAGGTATTCCAGAATCAAACCGCCGAGGGCCGGTCCGGTAGTCAGCCCGGCGGCCACCACCGTGCCCACCATGCCCAGGGCTTTTCCCCTCTCGGGCGGCGGGAATGCATCCACCACCAGGGCTGGAGAACAGGCCATGATCATGGCGGCGCCGGCACCCTGAAACGCCCGGGCAGCAATCAGCCGGCCGGCGGTGTCGGCCAAACCGCAGAACAAGGACCCCGCGACAAACGTGAGAAAACCGAGGCAGTAGACCTGCCGTTTTCCCCGGATATCGCTGAGTCTGCCGAAGGTCAGCAACAGAGAAGAAACGGTGAGCAGGTAGATCATCGGGACCCATTCGATGACCGACAGGGTGACCGAAAAGTCTTTCATGATGACCGGCAGGGCAATATTCACAATGCTGCTGTCCAGGGTGGACATGAATACGCCGACGGCCACCAGTGTAAAAACCCGCCATTTAGGGGGAGGCGCCTGTTCGTGGGGACGCTTTTCTCCTATTGCAGATGCTGGGGGGGTGTTCGCCGGATTCATCGCTACAATAGATATCCGATCTTTGAATGCGTGGCAAGCGTCAATCCCATTTCAGGGAGCGCAGCCTCGTCCTGGGTGGATTTGCGCAACCAGGCAACGAATTCTTGTGATTTATCCGGTTTTAAGTTAGTCATTAATAAGTGGTTGCATTCTGCGTCGACACTAGACCCGGCCTCAAACCGATCATTGGCCGGTGGTCTTACCCAGACAGATCCAGGTCGTTTTTTGTATCATGATCCACCCGATAACCATCAAGGAGGACACCATGAATGTAAAAGTCTTGATCACCAGGACCGTCCCGAAGGAAAAAGCAAGGGATGTGCTGCACCTGTTCATGAAGATGAGATCCCTGGCGGCTGTCCAGCCCGGTTATATTTCCGGTGAAACCATGAAAAGCCAGGACCGGCCCGATGTTTACCTGGTCATCAGTACGTGGGCCTCCTCTGCCGACTGGGAAAGATGGTTGCTGAGCGGGGAAAGGCAGGCCATTCAAAGCAACATTGACCTGCTGCTGGGGGGCAACACCAATTATGAGGTGTTTCAGTACAGCTTGAGGGAATGACGGCGTTTCCGCGTTTCCTTTAATATTTTCCTATGGCGCAATCGCCTCTACCACATAGGGATAAACGGTTTCCGTGACGATACGGTAGCCTTCGGCGGTGGGGTGGATGCCGTCGGGCTGATTCAATGTGGGATCTCCGGCCACACCCGAAAGGAAGAAAGGAATCAGAGCAAGACCGTGCCGCTTTGCAACGGCGGGATAGATATCGGCAAAGGCCGTGGTAAACGCCTTGCCCAGGTTTCCCACCATTTGCATGCCGGCGAGGATGACGGTCACCCGGCGGTCCCTTAAGATCCGGACGATGCGGTCGATATTTTCCCCCGTCAATGCAGGGTCCACCCCCCTGAGTCCGTCGTTGGCCCCGGTTTCCAGGATAACCATGTCAGGCTTTAAGGTCAGGATCCAATTGATGCGGGAAAGTGCCCCGCTGCTGGTCTCCCCGCTGATACCGGCGTTGACGACCCGATATGCATACCCGTTCGCATTGAGTTTTCGCTGGAGCCTGGCCGGGTAGGCGTCCTCCTCTGCAACGCCGAGGCCCTCGGTGAGGCTGTTCCCAACGGCCACGATGGTTTTAGTGGTTGCCGGTTGTTTTTCAGCCGGTGCCGCCCCCGCCACCTTTTCCTCACCCTTTTCACACCCGGAGAGGAAAAAGGTGAGGATCGCAATGATGTAAATCAGTCCTTTCAGGCCGTCGATTTTTTTCACGTGTCCGTCCTATTCATCGGTCTGGGATTTTAAAAAAGGCATCGGTTTCTGCCGGATCATCGACAGGGAGGGGAGCAACCCGGTGACCACCGCTGCCGTCACAGACAACGCTACCAGCAAAATGCTGGATCCGAAAGAGGGATTGTAGGGAATATTCAAAAGGTTTCGGCAAACCAAAAAACTGCCCGTCTGTGACAGCAGCAGGGCGAGGCATCCACTGACACCTCCGATGATCAGGTTTTCCATGGTGAACACCTTCATGACGAATCCGCTGGTGGCACCCAAAATTTTATAGTAAGCAGACTCCTGAATCCTGGCGAATCGGGTGGCATAAACGGAACTGATGATCAGAAGGATGCCGGCCACAAGGCTGAACAGCGTAAAAAAGCGCACGATGGAAGAGAGCTTTTTCAGCGCGCCGGCGATGGCTGCCATGGACCGGGTGGCGTTGATCACCGTAATGTTGGGAAACCTGGCCACGATCCGGTTTTGCAGCTCCGGAATTTTCTCTTTCTCCATTCGAACTGCCGTGAAAATGGTCTGGGGCGCATCCTTTAGCACGTCATCCGGCAATACAAAGTAAAAAAACGGATTGATCGATTCCCGAATCCGGCTCCGGATGCTCGTCACCGTGGCGCTGACCGGAACCCCCTGTATCCTGAAGGTGATCCGGTCCCCAATGGCCATCTCAGGGTCGGACATCCTTGCCACCCTGTCCAGGATCGAAACCGGAACGCCTTTAAAGCCTTTGGGATAGAGCTCTTTTCCTTCAATGAGGACCTCATCCTTCAGCAGGTGATTCCGGTAGGTCAGGTTGAAGGTCCGACCCAGGTTATCCCTTCTTCGCCTGCGCTCCCTTTGACGATCAATGGTACGGTCGTTTAAGGAGAGCAGCTTTGCCCGGATGATGGGATAAAAGGGGGGTTGCATACCCACCTCGCGGGAAAACGCGACCTTCTGGTCCGGCTGGATGTCCAGAAAAAAAAGATTGGGCGCGTCCGGCGGATAGGATGCGATAAAGGTGCCGTTGAGGTTGTGTTCCACAAGGTAGATGGAGAAAATGAATGTCATTGAGGTGGTCATGGTAATAATGACGGCCCGGGTGGCGTTGCCCGGGCGAAACAACCCCTTTAAGGCCTGTCGAATAATGAGACGGTGCGGAGAAACTTTTTTCAGGCTCCACAATACGGGTCCCGTGATCAAGGCGGTGAGGAGGACCAGGCTGATGATGCCCAGAATGAAGTATCCACCGGTTCTCATGTCCTGCATCTTTTCAAGAATGATGGCCGAGAAAAACAGCATCACCATAAGGGCGACGCCATAGGCGATGAGGCTTTTTTTGAAACGGATCTGCTCTTTCCTCAGGATCGCCCCGGGTTTGATGTCTCCGAGCCGGTAAACGGGGAGAAAAGCGAACAGGCCCACCACAACCAGCCCGAGGAACATCCCCTGGGCAACGATTTTCCAGGAGACGGTCACAGAAAGGGTTTCGGGCAGGAGTCCCTCAAACAGGAAAGGGAGTGCAAACTGCAGGAGAATACCGGCGGCGATTCCCATAAGCGTTCCGACACCGCCCAGTATGAATACAACGGACAGATATTGAACCGTGACAAAGCGGCTGGTTGCCCCCACCGCTTTCAGGATGGCAATGGGCTTCTCCTGTTCTTTCAGCATTGCCGTCAGCGAACTATAGATGCCGATACCCGCCAATACCAGGGTGAATGTGCCGACAAGGTTCAGGAAAAAAATGAAGTTGTCGAAAAAACGCTTCAGCCGGGACCTTGCCGTTCGATAAGTGTCCACCGCTTCCTGGTCGCCGGTTGACAGGCGTTTTAATTCTTTTACTATCTTTGGGACTTCGGCCGGGTTTTCCGATTTCAGAAGAATCTTATAGGTAATCCGGCTCCCCTTTCCCACCAGTCCGAGGGTTGAAAGGTCTTTTGACGAGATGAAGATACGGGGGCCAAAGGAGAAGACGTTGATCGGTCGGTCCGGTTCGGACAGCAGCATGTCCACGATGGTCAAATCCGCACCGCCGACCCGGATCCGGTCGCCGATGTCAACATTCAACCGATCCAGAAGACCCTTTTCCACAACCACCGTGCCCGGTATCAATACGGTTCTGAATTCACGGCCGGATTTCAAAGAGATCTCCCCGTAAAGGGGGTAGGCGGGGGTAACCACCTTGAGGCTGGCCAGCAATGAATCCATCCCATGGACACCCTTTACCATGGAATAGAATCGCCATGTCCTGGCGCGGGTCACGTTACCCTCCCGAACATAGCGGTCGGTAGCCCTTGCCACAGATTCAGAGATGGGAAACCGGGACCGGATGATGATATCTCCGCCGTGCAGTTTTCGGGCATCCGCCTGCATCAACCGGTCTACATTGTCGGACAACCCGCTGATGGCCACGAGGATCACCATGGAGAGCACCACGCAAAGAATAAACAGCAGGGCCTGGCTTTTGGAGCCGATGACCTGCCGGAATATAAAACGGGTGTGAAATGTCCTCATCTTTTTACACACCTGATGAATTGATCCT
>CAZWAE010000156.1:0-9785 GCA_964631805.1 uncultured Desulfobacteraceae bacterium
GCAACGGCCTGTGCACCCTGTATCTCCAAAGGCCCATGATCTGCCGTCTCCACGGTATACCTCATGAGCTCGTCAGACCCGGCAGGAGAACCGGCTACGGACCGGGTTGCGCCGAATTTGACAGCCTTTGCAGGAATCGACCCTATATAAATTTTGATAGAACGCCTTTTTATATGGAGATGGCGACACTGGAAAAGCGGTTCAAGGCGTTTATCGGTGTCTCGCGCGGGATAAAGATGACCGTAGCGGAGATGATCCTGAGGCAACCTTTTGATATTTAAACACAATATGTTATCTGGACTCGCCGGGTCCGATCCATCATACCTGACCCGGCGGGACCTCAGATATTTTTCGGCCAACCTATGAAAACTCTCGATTTGGATGGCCTGGATCAATTGCCGGGCCTTCGGCTCAGAAAAAGCGATACGTTCCGGTTTCGGTGCCATGCGGAACTTGCCTGTTTCAATCGCTGCTGCCGGAACCTGAACCTCTTTCTCTATCCCTATGACGTGGTGCGGCTGAAGTCGAACCTGGGCATCTCTTCAGACCGGTTTTTGGACCAATATGTGGACGTGGTGCTGAGACCCACTCAATTTTTTCCGGAGGTGCTGCTCCGGATGTCGGAAAACAAAGAGAAAACATGCCCCTACCTGACCGACGCCGGGTGTTCGGTGTACCCGGACCGTCCGGACACCTGCCGCACTTTCCCGGTGGAGCAGGGAGCGGTGTTTGATGCAAAGACCCGGGAAGCCAGGGTCGTGCGGCTTTTCAGACCCCCTGATTTCTGCCTGGGGGGGCATGAAAACCATACCTGGACCCCCGATTCCTGGGCAACGGACCAGGAGGCCGGAGAGCACAACAAGATGACCCTCCTGTGGGCGGATGTCCGCCGGCTTTTTCAAACCGATCCGTGGGGGGCGGAAGGAGGTGACGGCCCCCGGGCAAAGATGACGTTTATGGCCGCCTATAACGTGGACCGATTTCGGGAGTTTGTCTTCAACAGTTCCTTCTTAAAGCGCTATAAAGTGAAGCCTGCCCTTCTGAAAAAGTTGAAAACGGATGATACGCGGCTTTTGAGGTTCGGTTTTCAGTGGATCAAGTTTTTCGTCTGGGGGATCAAGGCGAGCGCTTTTAAACCCAGACGGTGAGATCTTGGCGGTGTTGGGATGTACTCGTATCATCCGACAATTCACATCTCCGGGTCCGGTTATATGGGACTCGATGTGGAGGGCCATCACACCACACCTTCGGGCATCGGCGCCACCGGTTCTCCCCCCAGCACATAACCACCGTCCAACCGAACGACGCTGCCGGTCATAAAGGGGGCTTTTTTGATCATGAACAAGACGGCATCCGTTACATCGGTAAGGTTTCCGGTTCGCCCCAGAAGGGTGTGGTCGATAAGCGCCCGCTTCTGTTTTTCAGTCAAAAGACCCCACCCTCTAGTGTGCCCGGCATGCCGGGTTTCCATAAAACCGATCATGATCTCATTGACGCGTACATCGGGTGCTCCGATCCGTGCCCAGGTTTCCGTCAACAGCGAGATGCCCCGGTTGGCGGCTGAATAGCCCTCGTTGAATATGAGGCTTGCCGGTCCTGACCGGCCGACGATGGCGGCGATGGAGGAGAGGTTGATGACGATCCCGTCTCCGGATGCCTTGAGATGGGGCAGCGCGGCCTCGAATATCCACTGCTTGGCCCTTAAAGTTGTGGCCATTTCGAGATCCCATTGGTCCCGGACGTACGGACCGTGCACCACCGGCCACCCGCCCCGTTCAATATTGTTGATCAGGATGTCCAAACCTCCGAAGCGGGAGACCACCTTCTCGATGAGACCCTGGATACGGTCGGTTTCCAGCAGGTCGGTCCGGAGGATCAAATGCGGGTGTCCGGAAGCGTCAAAATCCCGTTTCAAATCGTCAAGGCTTTCCTCCCAGTCGTACCAGTTCAGAGCCACCGAAGCGCCCTGCCCGGCCAGGGCGAGACCGATTCCCTTGCCGATTCCTTTGACGGCCCCTAGAACCAGTGCCGTTTTTCCGTGAAGTGTCATTGTACCTCCCTACGATTCCCGGCGAGTTTTATCCGCCGAACAACACTCGCCGGATCCATTCGTGGCCGAAAATGAGCAACTCCGTGTCCTTTTTCAGAATCAGATGGAGTCTCTTTTCACCGGGCCGGTCGGGACCGAGTATGTTGTTATCCCGTATCTGGCGGCGAAAGTTATCCAGGTCGTACATCGCCAGATGAAACATGCGTTTGGATTTCAGGTCCAAAGGAACGGTTCCGGAGCGGTTTTTCAGACTGATGATCTCCAAAAATCGATCGTTGATGTCGTGGTAAGCGGGAAGGTCCTGATTGGCAATCCACTGTCCGGCCGTCCATGTTTTGGAATTCTCGTGGCCCCGGCAGTGAGGCTCCTTTAAAAGAGCGTACTGTTCTGTCAGCTTTCCGGTTTCCCGGGAACGTGCAACTCCCCGCATTAATGGATAGATCCGGCAGGAGGAGGGTCGATTGTCATATACCGCACATCCCTGCGGCGTTACAAACGGGCAGGCCGAACCGGGGCCATCTACCGGCTTGAGGGTGACCACGGGCAATCCGCTTCGGGGACCGTCGTATAGGGATGTATACCGCTTAATGAATTCGTCGGATGGGATTTTCAGGTGCTGTTTTATCCTGAGAATGTCGTAGGGCGTCAAAAATTGGTTGAGATCTCTGCAGCATTCATTAAAGCATGGGACCTCCGGCGAACATGAAAAACAAAAAGCCTGGTCATTTGTCAGGGGGCGCAATTGATCTTCCATCTGTTATACGTTGCATCCTGTTTTATTGAGGTTGTTTTCATCGGAGCCGACGCCTTGCTGTCGATCCAAATTTGTCCTTACAGGATCGGCGGTAGAAAGGAAAGAACCATCTATGCCTCCAAAAGGATCGGGATCGGGGAATCGACCCATGAATTTATGGGAATAGATCCTATGTCCCCAATATATAGTACCTGAATTGATCAGCAGACCCAGATATTGAAAGCTTGTAAAATCCCATGAATAATGACGCTTTTTTTGAAATATGTCCCGCCGAAAGTTCTTGACAAGCCCATGGCGGGATGATATTTAATTGCTTTGGATTTTGATCTATCTTGCTGATTTATATGACAATATTTAACATCTCGCCGTTTGAACACTCCGGGTATGCGACCCGAATAGTATTGTGTAAAATAATAGTTCAACCCGATGAGTCGATTTGTCCGGCTGTCGGGGAAAAATGCTGAATTACGACAGTTGTGAAGGGAGGTGTAAAGGAGAAGCAGTAAGAGGTGTGGCTAACGTTCCAATAACGGAAATGCAGACAGGAATGTCACAGTATCACTAAAACTCAGGAGGTATATTAAATGCCAAGTTTTGTCATTAATGAAAAATGTGACGGTTGCAAAGGCGGAGATAAAACCGCATGTATGTACATTTGCCCCAACGATCTGATGGTTCTTGAACCCAACGAAATGAAAGCCTACAATCAGGAGCCCGATCAGTGCTGGGAATGTTTTTCATGCGTTAAGATTTGCCCGACCCAGGCCATCGAGGTCAGAGGGTATGCGGATTTCGTGCCGCTGGGAAGCAGCATCATGCCCATGCTGGGTACCGAGGACGTCATGTGGACCTGCAAGTTTAGAAACGGCCTTATCAAACGCTTTAAGTTCCCCATTCGGACAACCCCCGAAGGAGCTGCCAACGCCTATGCGGATCTGAAAGGCAAGGACATCGAGAGCGGCCTGCTGTCGACTGAAGAAGCGGACGGATACGCGCTTCCCGTTCCCCAGGCGACAGTCTAATCGTTGGTTTTTTGCAGAATCCCGACAACGAATACCATTAAGAATACGATATTTTAAGGAGGATGTAATATGGCATTACCGAACAAACCAATGGGTGAACTCAACGCCGTAAAAGATCCGGAAGTTGAAGAGCGTGAAGTTGACATTCTCATCGTCGGCGGCGGCATGGCCTGCTCCGGCACTGCGTTTGAAGTCAAGAAATGGATGGATGAGGGACAGAGCGTCCTGCTGTGTGACAAGGCTGCCATGGAGAGAAGTGGCGCCGTTGCCCAGGGTCTTTCCGCTATCAATACCTATATCGGCGACAACACACCGGACGACTACGTCCGCATGGTCAGAAACGACCTCATGGGCATCGTCCGTGAAGACCTGATCTTCGACCTGGGCTGCCACGTGGACGATTCCGTGCATCTGTTCGAGGAGTGGGGGCTGCCCGTCTGGAAGAAGACCGAAGACGGAAAGAACCTGGACGGCAAGAAGGGCCAGAAAATGGGGACCCTGAAAGCGGGCGCCACACCGGTCCGCACCGGTAAATGGCAGATCATGATCAACGGTGAATCCTACAAACGGATCGTTGCCGAAGCCGCCAAACTGGCGCTGGGTGATGACAACATCCTGGAGCGGGTGTTCATCGTGGAGCTGCTGCTTGATGCCAACAAGGAAAACCAGATCGCCGGCGCGGTGGGTTTCTCCGTCCGTGAAAACAAAGTCTACATCATCAAATGCAAGACCATGGTCGTTGCATGCGGTGGTGCCGTCAACATTTACCAGCCCCGTTCGGTCGGTGAGGGTAAAGGACGCGCCTGGTACCCGGTATGGAACTCCGGTTCCACCTACACCATGTGCATGAGAGTCGGCGCTGAACTGTCAATGATGGAAAACCGTTTCACCCCGGCCCGTTTTAAAGACGGTTACGGTCCTGTTGGGGCGTGGTTCCTGCTGTTCAAAGCCAAAACCTTAAACGGTCTGGGCGAGAACTTCGCCGCCGGTGACGCCGCCAAGGCAGAACTGGAGAAATACGCACCATACGGAACCGCCGCCATTACCCCGACCTGTCTGCGGAACCACCTGATGCTCTTTGAGATGAAGGAAGGCCGCGGTCCGATCATGATGGATACGGTTAGCGCTCTCGCCGCACTCGGCGAGACCATGGACAAGAAAGAACTCAAGCATCTGGAATCGGAAGCCTGGGAAGATTTCTTGGATATGACCTGCGGCCAGGCCAACCTGTGGTGTGCCCAGGATTGCGAACCGGAAAAGAAAAACTCCGAGGTTATGCCCACCGAACCTTACCTGTTGGGCTCCCATTCCGGCTGCTGCGGTCTGTGGACCTCCGGTCCCGACTATGACTGGGTACCGGATGCTTACAAAATCAAGGCTGCCAACGGCAAGGTCTACAACCGGATGACCACGGTCGACGGTCTGTTCACCGCCGGTGACGGTGTCGGTGGCTCCGGCCATAAATTCTCCTCCGGCTCCCATGCTGAAGGCCGTATGGTCGCCAAGGAGATGGCCCGTTTCGCCAAGGACAACGCCGACTTCACGCCGACCCTGGCACAGTCCAACGAAGAACTGGTGGACCTGGCTTATGGACCGGTCCGGACCTATCTGGAGCATGTGGATTACACCACGGCCGCCGACATCAATCCCAACTACCTCAAACCGGAAGGGATGATGTACCGCTTGATGAAGGCCACCCATGAGTATGGTGCCGGAACGGCGACCTTCTACATGACCACCAGCAAAAACCTGGAGGTCGTCATGGATCTTCTGGCCACCATGCGCGAAGACTGCGCAAAACTGGCGGCCGGCGACCTGCATGAGCTGATGAGAGCCTGGGAAATCAAGCATCGGATCTGGACCGTGGAATCCCATCTGCGGCACATCCAGTACCGTAAAGAGACCCGATACCCCGGCTTCTACTATCAGGCCGATTATCCGGGACAGGATGATGAGAACTGGTTCTGCTTTGTCAACTCCAAGTTTGATCCGAAAACCCAGGAATGGGATGTATTCAAGAAAGATTACGTCCAGATCATTCCGGACTAAACTCTCGTTGACCATGAACTAGCGCGATAAAAAACCTCCAGGTGTCTTGCGGCATCTGGAGGTTTTTATTAAGTAGAAAAGCACATCGCATCACGCTCTTTCCTGTTGAACGGATCTGGATGATCCATAGAAACGGTTTGACCGGTTGAAACTTGAAACTTGAAACTTGAAATGGAGCCCTTCAGATTCATTTCAGGTTTTACGTTTACGGTTTCGACCAGAGTATAACCGGAGGGAAAGGATGATTAACCCAATGATATTCATCATTAATTGCACGGAGGGATAGCATGGCCGAAGATAAAGCAGCCCCTGTGAGTGGTAGCATTATGGTAGTCGGCGGAGGGATCAGTGGCCTCACCACAGCCCTTGAGGCCGCCGAAGTGGGATACGAAGTTTTCCTCGTGGAAAAAAACCCTTACCTAGGCGGCAGGGTTGCACAGCTCAATCAGTATTTTCCAAAATTGTGCCCGCCGACCTGTGGTCTGGAGATCAATTTCAAACGGATTAAAGATAATCCCCGGATCAAGGTGTTTACACTGGCCGAGGTGGAGAAGGTCAACGGAAATCCGGGAGCCTATGATGTCACCCTGAAAATCAATCCCCGGTACGTGAATGAGAAGTGCACCTGCTGTGGAGATTGCGCCGAAGCTTCCAATACAGAAGTTGTCAGCGATTTCAACTTTGGCCTGAACAAAACCAAGGGGGCTTATCTGCCGTTCGAAATGGCTTTCCCCGCCCGTTTTGTCTTTTCTCCCGAGATTATCGGTACGGATGACGCCCAGAAATGTGCGGATGCCTGTAAATACGGTGCGGTGGATCTCGAGATGGAGGCCAAAACCCTGGATCTGAAGGTCGGTGCCGTGGTCTGGGCCACCGGTTGGGAACCCTACGATGCCGCCAAGATCGACAACCTCGGGTTCGGGCAGCATGCCAACATCATCACCAACATGATGATGGAGCGCCAGGCCGCCCCCAACGGGCCTACCAAGGGAAAGGTGCTGAGACCTTCGGATGACAAGGCACCTGAAAGCGTCGCTTTCGTGCAGTGTGCGGGATCGAGGGATGAAAACCATTTGCCCTACTGCTCCTATATCTGCTGCATGGCGTCATTGAAGCAGGCGACCTACGTCCGGGAACGCTATCCAGAAGCAAAGATCTATATCTTCTATATCGATCTTCGGACCCCGGGGCTTAAATACGAAAGATTCTACAAGAAGCTCAAAGAGGATGAGAACATCTTTTTCATCAAGGGCAAGGTGGCTGAGGTGAGCGAAGCTGCAGACACCGGAAATATCACCGTGGTTGCGGAAAACGCCGTAACCGGAGAAAAGACTCACCAGGAAGTTGAGATGGTCGTGCTGGCCACCGGAATGCAGGCCACGGCGGCTGAGGCAAAGTTGCCGGCGGATCTGACCTATACCGATGACGGTTTTATTCTCAACGACTTTGAAAAGGGCGGGATGTTCGCCGCCGGTTGCGCCAACAAACCGGCGGACGTGGTTTCATCCAACCAGAATGCGACCGGTATGGCCCTCAAAGCTATTCAAACCCTGGTGAACAGGTAGGAGGTTATCCATGGATAAAAAGTACGGTGTATATATTTGCGAAGGATGTGGAATCGGGGAAGCCCTGGACGTAAAGGCCTTGTGCGATGTTGCCGATGAGGAGGGCCTTTCCGCGAAAACGCACCCGGTTCTTTGCGGAGAAGAGGGTGTCGGTTTTCTGAAGAAAGAGATTGAGGGGGGAGTCAACTCCCTGGTGATTTGTGCCTGCTCACGGCGGGTGAACTTTGATATTTTCAATTTTGACGGATGCATCATCGACCGCGTGAATCTGAGAGAGCAGGTGGTCTGGTCCCATCCCCGATCCGAGTTTCCGGCTTTGACCGAAGACCAGGTGGATGACGGCGAACACTTTGACCGTCTTCAACTTCTGGGGGAGGATTACCTGAAAATGGGCATGGCCCGAATCGAAAAGGTGGATCTGCCGGAACCCTATCAGCTGGAAGCTTTTTCCCGGAAAATCCTGGTGGTCGGCGGCGGTGTTACCGGTATGACCGCAGCACTGGATGCCGCCAAGGCCGGATATGAAGCGACCATCGTTGAAAAAGAGGCGTCCCTTGGCGGGTATGCCGTAAAGATCCGCAAGCAGCTCCCGATCCAGGCGCCCTATGAGGATCTCATCTCTCCCAAAGCGGATGCGTTGATCCAGGCGGTGGAGGCCGAATCGAAAATCACCGTCAAAACGGAAACGGTGGTGGCCCGCATTGCCGGCGAGCCGGGAAATTTCACCGTTACCCTGAAAAAACCGGGTGAAAAGATCGAGTTTGACGTTCCCTATCCCCTGCCGGATGAGATGAAACTGGATGAGAATGGCAAGGAACTGGATGTAGAAGCCCAGCATGAAAAATATCTGGAGTACAACGAAGGTAAGCAAGATGTCCTGCAGTTCGATCCCGATGGTGAAAGTTACGGTTCGGTGATCCTTGCGGCGGGGTGGCGGCCTTATGAACCGGCCGATGAGGAGTTTGCCCATCTGGGGTATGGCGACATGGCCGATGTGGTGACCAATCACCAGTTTGAAGAGATCGCCGCCAAAGGAAAGATCATCCGTCCCTCCGATGGAAAAGAAGCAAAATCCGTGGTGTTTATCCAGAGCGTGGGAGAAGGAGATGACAGCGACTTTTCCTACACCGGGTCGGTGACCAGCATGGTCGCCTTGA
This sequence comes from uncultured Desulfobacteraceae bacterium, assembly GCA_964631805.1. Classification (GTDB taxonomy): domain Bacteria; phylum Desulfobacterota; class Desulfobacteria; order Desulfobacterales; family CAZWAE01; genus CAZWAE01. The sequence goes on from CAZWAE010000156.1 coordinate 8,598, forward strand.
AACAGGCCAAGTATGTGCGGGAAGATTATGATGACGGTAAGGCGTTTGTTTTCTATCAACACATGAGAATTCCCGGGCTCCAGGAGTATTTTTACAAGAGCATGCAGCAGGATCCCGGCGTCTTTTTGACCAAGGGCGAAGTGGTCAGTGTTTCCAAAAACGGAGACGGCATGATCGTTGAAGCCGACAACACCCTGCTGGGAGAAAAGATACAAGTAGCTGCCGACATGATAGTGCTGGCTACCGGCATGGTGCCGGTGACCGCCGATGAACCGGTGATCAATCTGGCTTACCGCCAGGGACCCGGTTTCAGGGACAACGATATTTTCGAGCAGTACGCGGATTCCAACTATATCTGCTTCCCCTACGAAACCCAGCGGACCGGTCTTTATGCCGCAGGTGCTGTACGTCGCAGCATGACCATGGAGGAGTCCATGGAGGATGCCACCGGTGCTGCCTTAAAGGCGATTCAGTGTATGGAATCAGCCAACCGCGGTGTGGCGGTTCATCCCAGGTCCGGGGATTTGACTTTTCCGGATTTCTTTTTCCAGCGGTGTACCCAATGCAAGCGCTGCACCGAGGAGTGCCCCTTCGGCGCTCTGGATGATGATGAAAAGGGAACACCGAAACCCAACCCGGCCCGCTGCCGTCGCTGCGGCACCTGTATGGGGGCGTGCCCCGAACGGATCATCGGGTTTGCCGACTACAATATCGACAGTATCGGCTCCATGGTCAAAGCGATCGGCGTGCCCTCCGAGGATGACTACGAAGAACCGCCCATGCGGATCCTGGCCCTGGTCTGTGAAAACGATGCCTATCCGGCCCTGGACATTGCCGGCCTGAACCGCATGAGCTATTCGGCGGATGTCCGGTTTATTCCGGTTCGATGCCTGGGTTCCGTCAATGTGATCTGGATCAAGGACGCCATGAGTCAGGGGATGGACGGCGTATTCCTGCTGGGGTGCAAATATGGCGACGACTACCAGTGCCATTTTGTCAAGGGCAGCGAGCTTGCCAGCATCCGGATGAAGAAGATCGGTGATGCGCTTGCCAGCCTTGCCCTTGAAGAGGAACGGGTGGCCCAGTTCGAGATCGCCATCGACGAGTATGACAAGCTGCCGAAGCTCATCAACGATTTCGTTGAGTCCATCGAAGAGATGGGACCGAACCCGTTCAAAGGGTTCTGAT
>CAZWAE010000157.1:0-9781 GCA_964631805.1 uncultured Desulfobacteraceae bacterium
ATCTGTCCCGATCTGGATCCGGCGGCGTACGCCCGTGCTTACGAAAAAGGCGGTGCGGCGGCGCTCTCCGTCCTCACCGACAAACGTTTTTTTTCAGGCAGCAACGATGATCTTGTAAAGGCCAGAGAGGCGGTATCGCTGCCGGTGCTGAGAAAAGATTTTGTCATCAGTACCTATCAAATCTACGAAGCGGCGGCCATGGGGGCGGACGCCCTGCTGCTGATTGTTCGGATACTGTCCCCGGGGCGGCTGGAACGATACCTCGATACCAGCAGCCGATTGGGATTGGACGTTCTGGTGGAAACCCATTCGGCAGAGGAAATCGAAATCGCAACTGCCGCCGGTGCCCGCATCATCGGTATCAACAACCGGGATCTTACGACATTCGACACCCGCATCGAAACCACCCTCGATCTGTCGGCCGGCCTTGACGGCGACCGGATCGCCGTGGCCGAAAGCGGTATCCGCTCCCGGGCCGACATCGAAACCCTTTACCGGGCAGGCATCTGTAATTTTCTTGTGGGTGAAAGTCTGGTCCGGGCAAAGGATCCGACCCTGTTTTTAAAAAACCTGATCGGATAAAAAAGAGAGAAAAGCCATTGCAGGAGAAAAAGGAACGAACATTGAAACTCTTTAGACAGGGACAAGGAAGCGGAAAGACGGGAATCAAGATATGCGGACTGACATGCCCCGGGGAAGCGGCAGCCTGTGCCGCGGCCGGGGCCGATGCCATCGGGGTTGTGTTCTATCCCGAAAGTCCGCGACACGTTTCTTTAGCAAGGGCTCGAGAGATCACCGATGCGGTGGATAGGAGAGCGGCAGTCATCGGTGTTTTTGTGAACGAGCCTTTTGAGGTCATCATGACAACCGTGACACAATGCGGCCTTGACGGCGCCCAGCTCCACGGCCGGGAATCGCCCGGTCTGGTCGAGAGTTTGTGCAAAGAGAACTTATTCGTGATTAAAGCGGTTTTTGCAAACGTCGAACCGCTGCTGACATCCGCATCGATCTACGATCCGACCGCGTATCTCGTAGAGGCCGGCGGCGGAAAACTGCCCGGCGGCAATGCCGACCGATGGGGGTGGCAGTCCGCTGCCGGTATCGATACCCGCCACCCCGTCATTCTGGCGGGGGGCTTGTCGCCCGAAAATGTCCAGGAGGCGATGCATGCGACAACCCCTAGCGCCGTTGACGTCAGTTCCGGTGTGGAATCGGAACCCGGACGAAAAAATATGGACCGTGTCATCCAATTTATCGCTGCTGTGAGGGACTTTGACGCCCGCCGGCACAACAGGAGGCTGAAATGACAAACAAACCGCTGCCGGAGACGGCAGGACCCTTTACCACCGGGATCTATCCCGATGCCGACGGCCATTTCGGCTCATACGGTGGAAGATATGTGGCCGAGACCCTTATGCCGGCGCTGATCGAGCTCAACGGGGCTTATGAAACCCACACCCGGGATCCCCGTTTCCAGCAGGAACTCAAAGCATTATTGGAGAATTATGCCGGACGCCCCACTCCGCTCTACCACGCAAAACGATTGAGCGAACAGGTCAAGGGGGCGGCCATCTACCTGAAACGGGAAGACCTCGCCCACACCGGCGCTCACAAGATCAACAACACCTTGGGCCAGGCTTTGCTGGCCCGCTTTATGGGCAAGGAGAAACTCATCGCCGAGACGGGCGCCGGCCAGCACGGTGTGGCCACGGCCACCGTGGCTGCCCTTTTCGGTATGCAGTGCCGCATCTTCATGGGGGAGGAGGACGTCCGGCGCCAGGCGCCGAACGTTCGCCGTATGGAGCTTTTAGGGGCCAGCGTTACATCGGTAAAATCCGGAACGGCCACCTTAAAGGACGCCATGAATGAGGCAATCCGGTACTGGGTGGGTGCCATCGAAGACACCTTCTACGTCATTGGGTCTGTCGCCGGACCCCATCCCTACCCGGCCATGGTGAGGGATTTCCAGAAGGTGATCGGGGGGGAGGCACGACAGCAAATGCTCTCGGCCACCGGCGGTCTGCCGGACCTCCTGGTGGCCTGCGTAGGAGGCGGCAGCAACGCCATGGGGCTCTACCATGCTTTTCTGGAGGATCCGGTGGAGATGGTTGGCGTCGAGGCTGCCGGCAGCGGGATCGACACCGGAAAACACGCTGCGACCCTCAATGAGGGATCCGTGGGTGTCCTGCACGGATCCAAGTCCTATGTGCTGCAAGACACCGGCGGACAGATCATGGAAGCGCACTCCATATCCGCCGGACTGGACTACCCGGGAGTGGGGCCTGAACATGCTCATCTCAAGGACAGCGGCAGGGTGCGATACGAGGCCATCGACGACCGAAAAGCGCTGGCCGCATTTAAAACCCTGTGTGAAACCGAGGGCATCATCCCGGCCCTGGAAAGCGCCCATGCCGTTGCACAGGGCATGGAGGAGGCAAAAACCCGCTCTCCGGAGGACAAGATTATCGTTAATCTCTCCGGAAGGGGCGACAAGGACCTCGGTATCATTTTTTCATACGAGAAAGGAGGATCGGGCCTATCATGAATCGCATCGATCGCAGGTTCAACATGTTGAAGAATACCGGAGAAAAAGCACTGGTGGGATTTGTCACCGCCGGTGATCCCAATCCGGACATCTCCTTTTCAATTGCCCTTTCCATGTGCCGGGCAGGGCTCGACATCCTCGAACTGGGGGTGCCCTTTTCCGATCCGGCGGCCGACGGGCCTGTTATTCAGCGGGCATCGGAACGGGCGCTTCAAAACGGTATGTCTCTGGCTTCGGTCCTGGCCATGACCCGCAAGCTTCGCAAACACACCGATGTCCCCATCGTTCTGTTCAGCTACTATAATCCGGTCCTGGCCTATGGGTCCGGGACGTTTCACCGGGATTCCCTATCAGCGGGGGCCGACGGTGTATTGATTGTGGACCTGCCGCTGGAAGAGTCGGATGAATTGACCGGGAGGTGGCCGGATGACGCACTTTCCCTTATCCGTTTGGTGGCGCCGACAACGCCGGCGGATCGAATGGCCGCAATCTCCCGGCAAGCTGCCGGGTTCGTGTATCTGGTTTCCAAAACAGGGGTCACCGGCAGCGATGGGCTGGACACCTCCGCCGTGGCGGATAACACACGCTTGCTGCGCTCTGTGACATCCGTACCGATCTGCGCCGGTTTTGGCATCTCTACGGCAGAGGATGTTCGTCGCATTGCCCGGGTCGCAGATGGGGTCGTGATCGGCAGTGCCTTTGAAAAGATCATCGAAGCATCGACGGAAGACCCCGGCCTTCCGGATCTTCTGGCCAATAGGGTTTCGGAATATAAATCAGCCACCCGGTAGTAACTTAAGGAGAAAAAATGCTCATCGTCATGACACAAAACTCGACCCCCGAAGAGATAGCGGCTGTAGAAGCGAATATCGTTCAACGCGGATACGAGGCAAAACCCATCCCCGGCGGCGAAAGGGTCTCCATCGGCGTCCTTCGAAACCGGGGTGCTGTGGACGGCGCCTTCTTTGCCAGTCTTTCCGGCGTCAAGGAGGTGATCCCGGTCACCAAACCGTATAAACAGGTATGCCGTGAATTTCATCCCGAGGACAGCATCGTCAACGTCGGCAGCGTCCCCGTGGGAAACGGCCATTTTGTCCTGATCGCCGGTCCCTGCGCCGTGGAAAGCCGGGAGCAGGCGTTGGCTATCGCAACGCAGGTCAAGGCTGCCGGCGCCTCTCTTTTCCGGGGCGGCGCCTTCAAACCGCGAACCTCCCCCTACTCTTTCCAGGGGCTTGGCCTTAAGGGACTTAAAATCCTTGCCGAGGTGCGCGAAACCCTCGGCCTGCCGGTGGTGACGGAGGTGATGGATCTTGACACCTTCGATGCGGTGGAGGAATACGCCGACGCCATTCAGATCGGTACCCGCAACATGCAAAACTTCAGCCTGCTCAGGCGTGCCGGTAAATCGGAAAAACCGATTCTTCTCAAACGCGGTTTGGCCGCCACCATCGACGAGTGGCTTATGGCCGCCGAGTATATCCTGGAAGGGGGGAACGAACAGGTCATATTGTGTGAGCGCGGCGTTCGCACCTTCGTCAACCACAGCCGCAACACCCTTGATATCTCCGCCATTCCGGTGGTCCAAAAGGAGAGCCATCTGCCCGTTATCATCGATCCCAGCCATGCGGCAGGCCGGAGGGATCAGGTGCTGCCCCTGAGCCGTGCTGCAGTTGCCGCGGAAGCCCACGGCCTTATGGTGGAGGTGCATCACCAACCGGAAAAAGCGCTGAGCGACGGCGCCCAGTCGCTCTACCCGGACCAGTTTACGGAGCTCTGCCGCCAGGTCGGCGCCGTCTACGACAGTTTCCGGATATAAGGGCTCACGAATCGGAGAGTTCGCATGCTTCCCGGAACTGGGCGCCGACACGACCGGCCGAAACCGCCATGACGACTGATTGCACCGCCCCGATCTCCTCGTCGGAAAGGCCCTCTTCCCTGGCAACGCCAAGGTAATGGGCCATTCAGGGGTAGCAACCGATAGCCATGGCCGATGCCAGGTGCAGCATCAGGGTGGTTTTCGGTTCGAGAATCTCGTTGAAACGTGCGGAATCGTAGAATTTCCGATAATCCTCTTTCTGTTTTTCCGGCAGCATCTTTTTCTCCTTGGCGTTTTGGGGTCAATTCAATGACCATTTTATAGGGGTAAATTGGATCTCCCGGGTTTAGGGGCACGCTGTTTGATAAAACATCAGGGTCTGTCCGGACAGGGCCCGGTGGGCAAACAATGCTTGCCAATTGTCTCCCTGCATGCGATTCTGCCGAACGATCATCGGCGGTCAATTCGGATATTCACACCGGCCAGGTGTATGCCATGAAAATCTTGCGAAACTTGTTTAGGAAAAAATCGGAGTCTTTGTCCGATAACGCGGCTTTCGTCACCCTGATACGCGTTGCAAAGGAGGATCCGAAGATCCGGGAGCAGCTTGTCAGCATCCTGGCCCTGGACGATTTCAACCGCCGGTCGGCATTGAATACACTGATCGAACAGATGGAATACAAGCAGGCACCGCCATCCTTTATCTCCGCAATGGCAATGCTCATCGATGATGATATTGCCCGTAAAGTACTTGACGTGATCGGGCAAGACACTCCCTGATGGCGCAATGGCAAACAAATGACCTTCAGATCAGGTCTTCGAAGGTCTTCCCGCTGCCTTTCCCCAGAAAATGGAAGATGGTTTTTTCGGATACGACGTGGTTGGGTCCGGAGCGCCTGGCCGTGTAGAGGGCCTGGATCGCCCTGCTGGTCACTGTTGCCGCCGTGTCCTGCCTTCCACAGGTACTGACGCCCACAGATACCGTGTAGGAAAGACTGTGCCCTTTCAAGGCCTGGTCGATCTGGTAACGCCTCCCGGCAATGACCCTTGAAAGTTGTTTGGCTTTTTTCACCGCCCTCTTCCGGGAGGCCGAGGGAAGGATGACAACGAATGTTCCATTATGGTAGCGGGCGACAAATTCATCCCGGTTAAATTCACCCTGGCACTCCTGGCCCGTCGCTAGAATAATCCGCTGGCCCACATCGGAACCGTACATCTCTTCGATTTTGTCGAAGTTGTCGATATCGATGACCATCATGGAAAACGATTGAGCATATCGCCCGTTTGGACCCATCAGGGTTTTGAGGTACCGGTTCAGGGCCTGCTCGGTATACAGTCCGGTCAAACCGTCGCGCAGGGATGCCAGCCTGCAGGTTTCCAGTTCCGCTTTCAGGGTTTCAACCCGTTCGGAAAGGATGCCGACCATCTCTTCATCCCGCGTCTGCTTCTCTTCAACAACGGCCCGCAGCGATGAGACCTCCTGAACCAGACTGTTTTTGATGCGTTTGATATCTTCAAGCTGCGTGATCCGCTCCAGTTTTTCACTTTGTTTGAATATCTTTTCGTTAAACTGGATATTATCCGAATTGCTTTCCGACATCGCTTTGGTCAGAATCCCGATGATATCCTTGTAGTCCTTCTCCTTTTCCCGAAGAGTCCTTTTCTGTTCCGCTATGAAGGTTTCAATGGTTCGGCGGCGCCGGTCAAACAGCGCTTGCAGGGTCTTTGGTTCCGCCACCGATTCCCATTTTTCACGAAGATCGTCGATGATTGAGCGGTACTTATCGGTTCCATCCTCTTTCTCATCGACGGGTACTGCTTTCAGAAGGTCGAGAAGGGAGCGGACGGTATTGCCGTCCAAATGGCGTCGTTTTTCACCTTCCCGCAGCTTACGGCTCACATCTTCACCACCATCCGGTGGTGCATCATTTTTCCCACGAAACCATTTCATATCTTCAAAATGTACCACAACCGCCGCCGCCGTCAATTGTTTAATTTTCCTGTGGCCACGGGCAGGCACCCGCCGGATGGGAAGCGTTCGGTTTCTATTGACTCAATTTGGGGTTCCTGATAGGTCTTAGCGATCCAAATCACGCGTACACATCCTAAAGCCCTTGAGAACTTTGCGACTGCTGACTGGCTTTAAAATCGATCGGGGCCGTAGCCGGAGATTTGATATATGGACATGAAGAGGGATTATTACGAGGACGTCCAGCTTTTCAGCTCGGGCGTTGTTCTTTTTTGGTTCTCCGCCCTGATCCTGTTTCTCGCCGTCTTTCCGTTTGTATTCAAGAACTATTATGTTTACGTTGCCAATTACATTGCCATCAACGTGATCGTTGTGGTCGGTCTGAATCTTCTGGTGGGCTACACCGGCCAGATCTCCCTGGGACATGCCGGTTTTTTTGCCATCGGTGCCTATGCCACCATTGTCCTGATGACCCAGGTGCACTTTCCGTTTTTGCTGGCGCTGCCTGTTGCCGGCCTTGTGGCAGCGCTTTTCGGTTTTCTGCTTGGCCTGCCGGCACTGCGCCTGGAAGGCCCCTACCTGGCCATCGCCACACTCGGTTTCGGGATCACCATCACTCAGATCATCGGTAAGATCCAAATGTTCGGCGAACGCCAGGGCCTGCATGCCCCTGATTTAACCATCGGCCCCTGGCACATCAAGACCGACAAGGATTTTTATTTCGTCCTGATTCCCATCACCGTTTTTTTGGTGATCATCGCCCGCAATATCGTTAAAACGAAGGTGGGCCGGGCTTTTATCTCTATCCGGGATGCCGACATCGCAGCGGAAACAATGGGCGTCAATCTGACTTACTATAAAACCCTGGCCTTCGCGATCAGCGCATTTTACGCCGGTGTCGGCGGCGGTCTTTACGCCTTTGTACTTCGTTTCATCGAACCCGAGCTGTTCAGTCTGTTCATGTCGGTGATGTTTCTCACCATGGCAGTGGTCGGGGGCCTGGGATCCATGATGGGCCCTGTCGCCGGGGCTTGTCTTCTCGGCTGGCTTGACCTGGAGCTGCGGAATGTCCTTGAAATCCCCTACTTAGGTGCATGGATAAAAACGCTGTCGGAAAGCTATTTTACCATGACGGGCGTTTCAAACATCCAGCAGATCATATTCGGATTGATTCTGATTTTAATCATGCTTTTTGAGCCTCTGGGAATTTTCGGGATCTGGATACGCACAAAGAAATACTGGAAAACCTGGCCCTTTTGACGATTTATTCAGGTCCAAGAGGATAACGATGGTCGATTTTTTGCAAATGGTCCTCAGCGGGATTGCCGTTGGCAGTTCTTATGCCTTGATGGGACTTGGAATGGTGTTGATCTACAAGGCCACGGAGGTTCCCAACTTTGTGCAGGGAGAGATGGCCCTGCTGCCCGTATTCATCGCCTTCATGCTGCTTTCCACATATGGCGTTCCCTACTACATTGTCTTTCCCGCGACGCTGATTTTTGCACTTTTTCTGGGGTGCTTCCTGGAATTTGCCATTCTGCGGCGCGCCAAGGAACCCAATATTCTGGGATTGATCATTATCACCATCGGTATGGAGATGATGCTCCTGGGTTTTGTTTCCTGGAAATTTGGTGCGGACCAGCGCGCCATGCCATTTCCCATCTCGACGTACGACAGCATCATCCTGGGCGATATCTTTATCAGCACTCTGGATATGCTCACACTGGTGGTCGCGCTCGTGATCATGTTGAGTCTTTTTCTTTTCTTCCGTTTTTCCAAGATGGGCGTCGCCATGAAAGCCACGCAGCAGAATGAAAACGCCGCCGCCCTGATGGGCATCAAAACCAAGCAGCTCCGCATGATAACCTGGGGAATTTCATCCATGGTCGGTAGTGTCGCCGGATTGCTCATCGCCCCTGTACTGGTGGAACCTTACATGATGTGGGATCCTATGCTGAAAGGCTTTGCAGGCGCTGTCGTGGGTGGTATGACATCACTGCCGGGGGCGGTTTTCGGAGCTTACATCATCGGCATCATCGAGCATCTCTTTGGCGGTTATGTATCCATCGAGTTCAAATCGGTGGTCGCGTTTGCGATTATCGTGCTGGTGCTTTGCTTTAAACCCAGCGGACTGTTTGCCCGACATTATACGAAGAAAGTATAATGACCGTTTAATAAGGTATGGGTGTTTGTGGTCTCATATTAGCGGTTTGGAAATACTCTAAACATAAAAAACACTAACCAAAAGGAGAGAACGCATGAAAAAGTATCTTTTGCCTGTTTTCACGATGATGTTGGTTGTGGTTTTCGGTTGGACGCTCAATGCAACTGCTGAAGAAGGGGTCACCGACACCGAGATCCATATCGGTCAGTGGGGCCCCCAGACCGGACCGGCCGCCCCCTGGGGCGCAGTTGCCCGGGGAACCGACGCATACTTCAAGATGATCAATGCCGAAGGCGGCATCCACGGCAGGAAACTGGTTCATCACTACTTTGACGACGGTTACAATCCTGCCAAAACCAAAGCGGGTGTCAAACAGCTTCAGGAAGATATCGGCATGTTTGCCTGGGTTTCCGGTGTGGGAACCGCACCGGGCCTCGCGGTGAAGGACTACCTCCTGGATAAAAAAATTCCCTGGCTCGGGCCTTCTGCGGGATCAAGGCACTGGGTCGAACCGCCCCATAAATACCTTTTCAATACCTACCCCCTCTACCTGGGAGACGCCCAGGTACTTTGCCGTTACGCGGTGGAAGAGCTGGGCCTGAAAAAGATCGCCATCGCATACCAGAATGACGATTACGGCAAGCAGGGGTTGGAGGGCGCCCAGAAACAGCTGATCAAGTCAGGCCTGAGACTGGTTGCCGAGGTTCCCGTCAATGTGAAGGACACCGACATGAAGCCCCATATCATGAAATTCCGCAAGGCCGGGGCAGAAGCGGTTCTGCTGTTCGTCGGCCCGGGACATGTGGCCCGCCTGCAGGGTACGGGTAAAGCCATGAAGTTTACGCCCCAGTGGATGACATCGACGACGTGCGGAGATGTCCCGCTGATGATGGCCATTACCAAAGGGGGATATGCCGGAACGATTCTGGCCAGTTTTGGTATGGTGAATCCCGGGCAGGTCGGCATCGGTAATGTTGAGGATCTCAATAATCCCTCGCACCCGCTGATGAAAAAGTATTATAACGATGCATTTAAAAAATTTGCAGCCAAAGAGGAAAGATGGGGTCTGACTTTTGCCGCCGGGATTGCCTACGTGGAGCCCTTTGTCGAAGCCTTGAAACGTTGCGGTCGTGATCTCACTCGCGAAAAACTGGTTGCCGAGATGGAAAAAATCAGGAATTTCCAGGGTATCAATGGACGCATCAGCTATGCACGGTTCACGGCCAATGACCCATCATGCCGGATCGGCCAGACCGAAATCTTTCTCGGACAGGCCACCAAGGACGC
>CAZWAE010000158.1:0-9653 GCA_964631805.1 uncultured Desulfobacteraceae bacterium
GGAAAGAATATTAATTCTTAAATACCAAAAAATTGCGTGGATCTTTCCTGAAAAGGCCTGAAGCGGATGGGATGGTGAGTCCTGAATTGTCGGACTCGATCCCGGCTTTTTCGGACAAATCCGGGTTTTCAGGATCGGGGACAGAGGGCAGTTGGCATCGTAGCGGTTCAACAGGTGGTATTTTGGGCAGAGATGTTCGACGCCGCGTCAATATGATGACAGACGTATAAGCGGTTGGGATCATTTTGCAGCTGAATTTCCATCAGGCAATCTTTCCCGTCAACAGTGTGAGGTTCAAACCGCCGTGGGAAATCGGTGTGGTGGTACTGTCGGTGATAATCCGATGGCGGATTTTAATTTTCGGGATGAGCAGAGCGTATTTCCATCCGCGATAAGCGTTTGCGAGATGTCGGCAGACGTGCAGAATCGTTTGCCGGCTCTCTATGGGAGTGTTCAGGCGTCGACCGTAGGGTGGATTGAGGACTACCATTCCCGGCAAATCGGTCAGTGCCTGCGGCGCTACATCGAAAAAATCGGCATTCGACACAGTCACGGTGCAGGTAAAGCCAAAGGTCTTTACGATTCGTGACAGACGGTTGCATGCCGCTCCCTGCCGATCCGATGCGAAAATAAAAGGGGTGTGTGCGGCGATACTCATTTTCTCGGCCTCATTCCGGATAAACCACCAGCGGGCAGGCCGGAAAGCGGGCCAGGCCTCGAAAGCAAACCGGCGGAATTGCCCGGCTGGTATTTTCAGGGTCGCCATGGCCGCTTCCAGACTGAAGGTGCCCGCACCGCACATGGGGTCGATGAGTGTTTCCCCGGGCGTATATTCGGCAATTTTTAATATCGCCGCGGCAAGGGTTTCCCTGAGAGGGGCTGCGGCGCCCTGGGTTTTGATCCCCCGCCGGTGCAGGTGATCTCCAGAGCTGTCCAATGAAATGGTAAACCGGTCGTCGATCCCCCGAATGAATAAATTCTGAGGTTGCGTCTCTTTTTCGGCTGCCTGGTTCCGGGACGCGTGATCATCCATTCGAAGGCGGATGCCGTTTTCGACTCGGTCCTTCAACGCGCCGCTGTGGTGAAGGCGGCAATGATGCGTGCTTACATGTATTTTAGTAACGGCCTTGGAAGAAAGATAAATTTCCCAGGGGATCTGCACCGTCTTTTTCTCGAAACGGCCGAAATTGGTCGCCTTGAAAGTGTCTATACGCATCAGGATGCGGTTGGCGGTTCGCAGGTGAAGATTGGCCCGGAAACAGTCGGAAAGGCGGCCTTTAAAGGCCACGCCGCCGGTCTCCTGGCGGATTTCTTTTAGGGAGATGGGCGGCTCTGTCAGTTCCTTCAGACACCATTGTTCCAACCCCGGCGCCGTGACAGCGAAATACTCCCGGACACGCCCCACTACCTGGCGTTTCAACCGTTTTTCAAATGCGGAAGCTGCCGGCATATTTTTTATCCTGATCTGTAACTCCGTATTGCGGTCCCGGGATTAATTCGCCGGGAGGTGATATGGCTTATGTCAAAAGCCGGACAGTAACCTTCTCCCCGGCCTCAATCCGGGTTTCTCCTTCAGGTATCATCAGGATGCCCTCCGCCGTTCCTATTCCTTTCAGCCGGCTCCGGTTTTTTTTCGGATTGAATGCGATTTGCTTCGAATTCTTCTCAAAAATGCCGAAAATCGCCTGGGTCCAATCGATCTGTCCCGTAACGGTGGTTTTAAGGATCGCTTCGATCTTCCGGATCGGCGGAGTATCGGTTCCGGAAAGCCTTGCCAGACCGGGCAGGGCCAGGAGCAAAAAAGCGATGAGGTTTGACGGCGGGCCGCCGGGTAAAATGAAAACGGGCCTGCCTTTCAACACACCGAATCCCACCGCCTTGCCGGGTCCCAGCCGGACCCGGTGGTAGATCTTCTCCCAACCCAGATCAGCCAAAACCTTTGCCAGAAGATCCCGGTCACTGGTCCACGCGCCACCACTGGTCACAATGGCATCATGATCATCGAGCGCCCACAGCAGCCGATCCCCAAGCGTTGTCGCGTTGTCCGGCACAATGGACAAGGTGGTTTGCCACCCGTTCCGCCGGCACCAAGCGTCCAGGGTGATCATATTGCTGGCATAGATCTCTCCCGTTGCGAGGGGTTCACCGGGCAGCCGGATTTCATCCCCGGTGGCCAAAAGGGCGATGCCGGGTTGTCGATACACGCGGATGCGATCAAGTCCGCCGGCAGCCAAAAGTCCGGCGCTCCCTGGAGTCAGCACGCTCCCGGCGGGGAGAAGCGCTTCGCCGGCCGCGACATCCGCGCCACGGGGAAGGATGTTGCGGCCCGGTTCTGCGTGTGCCATGATCCGGACCACTTCATCGATCTCCTCTGTAAACTCCCCCGCCACCACCGCATTTGCCCCTGACGGGATTTTTGCGCCCGTGAGCAATCTAACGGCATGCTTGGGCTTTACGGAAAACGCTTGATTCTGACCGGCTGCTGCCACTCCCGAGACCTTAAGCAGGACTGGCTTTTCAGTCGAGGCCGACGCCACGTCTTCGGAATGAACGGCATAGCCATCCTTGAGCGAGGCGTCTGCTGAAGGAGAGTCGACTTTTGCGCAAAGAGCTTCGCTGGAAGTAAATCCGGCACTTTCCGCCACCGGCACGACGATCGAATCCAATGGCCGTATCCGATCCAGGGTAAGGGATAATGCCTTTTGAAAACTGATGAATTCCATGTTCATGGTGGTATCCGGTAGAGTTAAAAGCAGTTCAGGTGTGAGACCTCCCAGCCTGAAAACAACTTACCATACCAGTGGAAAAACATCCGGGCAATAAAGTATTGACCCTGGTGATCCTGTTTCGTAATACTTGATAAGTATGGATGCCGGCATGGGTCCTGATGCGAGAACCGGCATATAAACAAAAAACCGGATTGTTTTTCCCGTCTGATTCTTCCATTACCAACGAACCTTTTTTTTATAAATATCTGTAACCCCGCGTATCGGGATTTTCTGAAGGTCATTGAATCACCCTAACACAAGGAGGATGAATGATGTCGGACACCAAGGATGACAAATCAAAAAGCCACGACCCGGCAGTGCGCCGGATGATTGAAAAGGCGGGGCAGGTGAATGTCCCGACCATCTGGGATCGCTACGAGGCGATGCTGCCCCAGTGCGGCTTCGGCGACACGGGTCTCTGCTGCCGGCACTGTCTTCAGGGCCCCTGCCGGATCGATCCCTTTGGAGAGGGGCCCAAAACTGGTATTTGCGGTGCGTCCGCCGATACCATGGTGGCCCGCGGCCTGGACAGGGCCATCGCCGCGGGAACTGCCGCGCATTCCGGGCACGCCCGCCATCTGGCCCATACACTGATGAAATTGGCCCAGGGGAAGACGGAAGATTATGCCATCAAGGATAAGGATAAGCTGATGAATGTCGCCACCCGGATGAACATTGCCGTGGAGGGGCGTGCCGAGAACGACGTGGCCCTGGATGTGGCAAAGGCAGCGATGGCTGATTTCCACGAAAAGGAGACCCCGGTCATGTGGGCAGCCACGGTGGTGACCCCTGCTCGTGCGGAGAAACTGACCACTCTCGACATGGTGCCCAAAGGGATCGATTTCGAAGTATCGGAGATCATGCACCGGACCCTTTACGGTGTGGACGCCGATCCGGTCAACCTGCTGGTGGCGGGTCTTCGCTGCGGTGTGGCAGACCTTGCCGGGTGCTACATGGGCACCGATCTCGCCGACATCCTGTTCGGGGTCCCGGCACCGGCGGTCACCTCGGCCAATATGGGAACCCTCAAAGCCGACGCGGTGAATATCGCCGTACACGGGCACAACCCCGTTTTGTCTGACGTGCTGGTCGGCGCTGCCGAAAAGAAGGCACAGGATGCCATCGTTGCCGGCGCCACCGGTATCAACCTGGTGGGTATCTGCTGCACGGGAAATGAGATCATGATGCGCCACGGCATCCCCTCCTGCACGCATTCGGTCAGCCAGGAGATGGCCATCGTCACGGGGGCACTGGATGCCATGGTGGTGGACTACCAGTGTATCATGCCGTCGGTGGCTACCGTGGCCGAATGCTTCGGCACCACCATCATCACCACCATGGATATCTGCAAGATTCCCGGCACGACCCATATCGCGTTCACCGAGGCGTCGGCTGCCGCAAAGGCGGATGAGGTCTTCAATATCGCCATCGAAAGTTTTGGCCGGCGTAAAAACAAACCGGTGGATATTCCGGACATCACCACACCGGTGGTCACCGGTTTTTCCCTCGAGGCCATTGTCGGCGCGTTGGCCAACGTCGACGCGGAAGATCCGCTAAAACCGGTGGTGGAAAATATCAAAAGCGGCAATATCAGGGGGGTGTGTCTGTTTGCCGGCTGCAATAACGTAAAGGTCCCCCAGGACCAGAACTTTATCCGCATGGCCAGACGGCTGCTCAAGGAAAACGTATTGGTGGTGGCCACGGGGTGCGGCGCAGGGGCACTCATGCGGCACGGATTCATGGACCCGGCCAATGTGGAGGAGATGTGCGGAGAGGGTCTTACCGCCGTTTTGACAGCTATCGGGGTGGCCAACAACCTGGGCGGTCCCTTGCCCCCGGTTCTCCATATGGGATCCTGTGTGGACAATTCCAGGGCGGTTGCCCTGGCCGTGGCTGTGGCCGATTATCTGGGGGTGGATACGGATCAACTCCCGGTGGTCGCATCCGCAGCGGAAGCGGTTTCGGAAAAGGCCGTTTCCATCGGCGCTTACGCGGTAGCCGCCGGCCTGCCGACCCATGTGGGCGTCATGCTGCCGGTGCTGGGCAGCCCCCTGGTGACCCAGGTGCTTACCGAAAAGGTCAAGGACCTGACCGGCGGATATTTTATTGTGGATCTGGATCCCGAATCCGCCGCAGATCAGCTGCTTGCCGCCATTGACGAACGCCGGGCCGGGCTCGGTCTGTAACCCCATCCGGTCAAGAGATGACTTACTATCCAATAAGGAGTCGATTATGTCTCAGCCAAAAGAAATATTTGTAAGACTGGATCGCTGCATGGGGTGCCATACCTGCGAACTGGCCTGTGCCGTGGCGCACTCCGGGAGCCAGTCCCTGTATGGGGCCATCGTCGAACACCCCGTTCCGAAACCCAGGGTTTTTGTCGAGTGGGTGGCCCCTGCCGCCAGTGTGCCTGTGTTGTGCCGTCACTGTGAAGATGCTCCCTGCATGCACGCCTGCATTGCCGGCGCCATCACACAAACCGAAGAGAGTGTGGTGATCACCGATCAGGACAAGTGTATCGGCTGCTGGACCTGTGTCATGGTGTGTCCGTATGGTGTCATCGGCCGCCACCTGGAAGAAAACAATGCCTATCGTTGCGACCGCTGTCAGGACCGCGAGACGCCGGCCTGCGTTGACGCCTGCCCCAGCCGGGCATTGGTGTATCGAAGTGTCGAAGAATTTTCCAGGGAAACCCGAAAAGCGGCGTCGGAAGAGATGCTGGCCGGAGAAGGGGGTTAGCATGGCAGCCAACCATACGAATTATGTGATAGCGGGGGGTAGCGCCGCCGGAATGGCGGCGGCGTGCGCCATCCGAAAAAAAGATCCCGGCGGCAAGGTGACGGTCCTGTCCGCAGAGGCGGATCCGCCCTATTTTCGACCGATGATTCCCTTTCTGATCAGCGGGAGAAAAAAGGCGTCTGACATGACGCTTATAGGACATGGACCTTATCAGAATGCGGATATCGAATTACGGCTCAATGCCCGGGTCAACCGTATCGATGTAAGGGGAAAAAAGGTGGTCGTCGGCAGGGAGGATGACATCTTTTACGATAAATTGCTTATCGCCACTGGAAGCCGGCCCTATATCCCGCCAGAAATCGGGGGTACCGACGCCGACGGGGTTTTTGCGCTGAGAACCCTGGCAGATGCCGGAGCAGCCGACCAGCGGGCAGCGGGAACCCGGCACGCCGTCATGCTGGGAGGTGGACTGCTCAACCTGAAAGCGGCCTTTGCGCTTTTGGAGCGGGGCATCGAGGTGACCTTGATCGTGCGGTCTCCGGAGGTCCTCTCTCAGTTGATGGAACCGGAGGACGCGGTTCTGATCCGCCGTGCCCTGGATGATGCCGGGTTGAAAATTAAAACCGGGGTCAGCGCCCTTAAGGTGATCTCCAGCAGCCATGGAGTGAAGGGTGTGGCCCTGGATAACGGCAGCGAAATCGGTTGCCAGATGGTGTGCATCGGAAAGGGCGTTCGTCCCAATATCGAATTTGTGGATCCGCATCATATCAAGGTTGACGGCGGTGTGGTCACGGACCGGCATACCGCCTGCAGTGCCCGTGATGTTTTCGCGGCAGGTGATGTTGCCGTAACCTACGATCCTATTAGTGGGGACAGGATTGTCACCGGACTCTGGACCAATGCCGTGGAGATGGGGCGCTGTGCAGGTGCCAACATGGCGGGATCTGCAACGGTTTACACCGGCACTTTCGGCATTCTCAACGCTACCCAGGTTGCGAAAATGCCCTTTGTCTCCATGGGAATCGTCCATACACGAGGCACCGATCATGAAGTCCATGCGGTCGATTCCATGGGAGCTTTTCGCAAGCTTGTGTTTTCCCCGGACGGGAATCGCCTGGTGGGGGTGGTCATGGTGGGGGATATCTCAAAGGCGGGGTTGTATCGCCTGGTCATCAGGGAGGGGATGGCCGTGGAAAAGTTCAAAAAGGAGATCATCCGGCACAGCCTACACTACGGACATTTTATGGGAATCCGATAAATAGGGTTGGACGCAAGCTGAGGCTCATCCCTGGTCCGGGATCAGATCAAGGATCGCCTCGGCTTCCACCACAGTTTGTGCCCTGAGCCCCTCGTACCCGGCCAGATCCATGCTGAGTTTCTTTATTTCCCGGTGGTGGGAGATCTGTTGGTCATTGAGAACCCGCACAATTCTATTCATTCCCAATTGTTTGGCAAGGGTGATCATGCCCGTGAACAGATCGCGTTTTTCCGAATCCAGGTCGAAATCGATGGTTGAAAAATCGGTGATGCAATCCCATGCTGCTTTGAGCTGCTGTGATGCAGCGACGAATTGATCGGTAAACTCTTCCACAAGAGAAAGATCGAAGTCCCATAGCTCAACGATCAATCGGTTCTTATCGCGGTCGACGGTAATCCTGTATTTGTCGTCCATCTCTTTCACCTTTTGTATGTTCCGAAAACAGTCGTCATCTGTGAATCCCGATGTCCCATACGGCCAGGTTACGGCAATACCGATTGGGGGCAGTATGAATGAAAAAACATCATACTGAAAAACCATTTTTCTTTCAATTGTTTTCCCCCTATCCCTTGGGGGCCTCCGTTCAGAAAACCGGCACTAAAACCGATAAACCAAGGTTGTTGACATTTCCGGGATCTCAGTATAATTGTTCGCATACAAAGGAATTGAATATGGGAAACCGACCGGATGGGATGCCCGACTGTACGGTGTTTCTGCTGGCCAAGGCCTATCAGAAAGCCCACGGCATCTTCAAAAGAAAACTGAAGCCCTATGCACTGACCAACCTGCAGCACCTGGTGCTGGAAGGGTTGTGGTACCGCACCGGGCAGACCGCTGCAGAACTGGGGAAAATTCTGGTGCTGGACAAGGCGACACTTTCCGGGATACTGGACCGCATGGATGAAGCCGGGTGGATTGAAAAGGTTCGCAGTGAAAAAGACGGGCGGATTTTTCTGCTTTATCCATCGGAGAAAGCGATGAGGCTGAAAAAGAAATTGATCGAGGAAAGAGAAGGGGCCAATGAGGAACTGCTCGAGGGATTTACGCTGGAAGAACAGGTTCTCTTCAAGCGATTGTTGTGGGATCTTTTTATCGATTAAGTTAGTATGCAAACATAATAAGGGCACTTGATACTCGGGTGGTGCCGGGATGACGGAATCATCAAACCCCGTGTGAAAGGAAAACCCATGCTCCTCAATCCGAAAAAAAAGAGATTTGAACATCTGGATCCCCGTTCCCGGGAGATCATGCAGAAAACCATCGCGTTTTTCGAAGCAAAAGGAAAGGAACGGTTGAAAGCCGACTACCACAACCGGGTCTGGTACGACGATTTCCTTGAATTCGTAAAGAAAAATAGGATTTTTTCAACGTTGCTCACGCCCGCGGCGTTTAGTGCAGGCGACCCGGATACGAGATGGGATACTTCCCGGATCTGTGATTTTAACGAAATACTCGGGTTTTACGGGCTGGCATACTGGTATACCTGGCAGGTCTCCATCCTTGGACTCGGTCCGATCTGGATGAGCGGGAACCGGGGCGTGAAGGAAAGGGCGGCAACGATGCTCAGGGAGGGCGGTATCTTCGCATTCGGGCTTTCGGAAAAGACCCACGGTGCGGATCTGTACGCATCCGAAATGGCGCTGACACCCCTTGGGGAGGGGCAATATATGGCCGACGGGGGGAAATATTATATCGGCAATGCCAACGAAGCCGCCATGGTGTCTACCTTCGGGAAGAATTCGGAGACCGGTGAGTATGTCTTCTTTGTGGCAGATCCGAAACACGATCATTACGAGCTGGTCAAAAACGTGGTGGAATGGCAGAGCTATGTGGCCGAGTATTCGCTTTCCGCCTACCCGATTACAGACGATGATATTTTATCCACCGGCAGGGATGCATGGGATGCGGCCCTCAACACGGTCAATGTGGGCAAGTTCAATCTCGGGTGGGCCTCTGTCGGCATCTGTACACACGCCTTTTACGAAGCGATCAACCACGCTTCCCGGCGAAACCTGTACGGAAAATTCGTTACCGAATTCCCCCATATCCGCCAGCTGTTTACCGACGCCTACACCCGTCTTGCGGCCATGCGCCTGTTCTCCACCCGGGCCATCGATTACATGCGATCCGCTTCACCGGATGACCGCCGCTACCTGCTGTACAACCCCCTGGTGAAAATGAAGGTGACCACCCAGGGCGAAACGGTTATCAACCTGTTGTGGGACGTTATTGCCGCTAGGGGCTTTGAAAAGGATATGTATTTTGAAAACGCCGCACAGGATATCCGGGCACTGCCCAAACTGGAGGGAACCGTCCATGTCAATATGGCCCTGATTATAAAATTCATGGCCAACTATTTTTTCAGCCCGGATACCTTCCCCGAGATCCATCGGCGGACGGATCCGACGGATGACGCGTTTCTTTTCAACCAGGGGCCCACAAAAGGGCTGGGAAAAATCAGATTTCACGACTATGCTGCGGCCTATGAGAGCGTGGATCTTCCCAACGTTGCGATATTCAGGGAGCAGATCGCTTTGCTGAAGGAGTTTCTGCTGACCGCAACCCCCGACGAACAGCAGGCCCGGGATATCGGTTTTCTCTTGAATCTCGGTGAGCTTTTTTCCCTTGTGGCATACGGCCAGCTGATCATCGAACAGTCCGGGATCGATCGGGTTGATGACGATCTTTTGAACCGGATATTCGATTTTATGGTGAGGGATTTTTCAAACCATGCGCTGGCGATCTACACCCATGACAGCAGCACGGAAAAACAGATGTCCATGTGCCGCAAGATGGTCAAAAAGCCTGCAGTGGATCCGGAACAGTTCATGAGGATATGGGAGCGGTATGTTATTGAGATGGCTGATGCCTATGAGATGAATCCTTAA